>CACZCL010000009.1 GCA_902779695.1 Oscillospiraceae bacterium
TCCGCGTAGACGATTGTGCTTTTGTAGCGGTAGTCGTTCGGGTCTGCGCCCGTGCAGGCGCAGTAGTTCGTTTCAAGGTCGAAAACTTGATAAGTTACTTCGTAGGCGCGTTGCATTGCGTCCGTCCTTTCTCCGGCTGGACACTCACCTGTGGGTGAGTGTCCAGTAGTATTCTTCTTCCGTCATTTCTTCGAGGGGCTTGTTGGGCTTGTAGTCGTCCATGTCGCTCTCCTTTCTCTGCCGTTGGTGTCTCTCCCGTCTGTTCTGTTGTCAAGGTGCATGGCATTGTCAAAAGCGGGGCGCGCTTCGGCTTGCAAGACCAAGCCAGTGCGCACACTGGCGCAGCCAAGAAAAAGTTTTTCGTCGCCGCAGCGAAAAGAAAAAGTTTTTCCGTCTTGCAGGCCGCAACGCGCTCTGCTTCAATGCCAAATGCGCCTGACAGAACAGACGGCGAGGGACATGGCAGGGAGTAGGGGACATGGCGAACGGGTTGCGCCGGCTTCTCTCCCGTCCCGCCGAGGCGAAACCGAGTTGCGCAGTGCGTCGCCTTGTGAATCGGGTTCTGTACAATGTCCGAACGCCAAGCGCCGCCGAGACCGTGGCTCGGTGCGCTCACAACAATTCAAAACAAATTTTCAAAAAAATCGAAAAAACACTTGACAAATCAAAAACACTCGTTCTATAATACGACACAAGAAAACCACGGGCGAAACTGATTTTCGATTGTTCGCGAAGAAATTGAACAACAATCGGCTATTTTGTTTCAGTTCAACAACTGCGAGAGGCGAGGGCGAAGCCCTCGCAAAAAACGGTACGTTGAATTGAACAAAATAAAAACTTTGTTTAATGTAGGGGAGGGATTTTTGCGAAAGGAGGCGGTTTGAGCCGCTGCTGCGGCTGCGTACGGTCAAATCCTGCGGAGAGTTGATTTTTGCCGGTTTGTGCGTTAGAATATCTGCAATCGGCAAATGATGATGCGGAGGCTGATTTATGAACGACTATCGGACGGAAGCTCCGCCGATCCTGCGGGATTTTCTGTCTTACCACGAGACCATCAAGGCGCACTCCAAGCGCACGGTTGACGAATACTTTCTCGACCTGCGGAATTTTTTCCGTTACCTGAAGATGATTCGCGATCCGTCGCTCGCTGGCTGTGAGTTCAGTGAGATCGACATTATGGATGTCGATCTGGATTTCGTGCGCCGCGTGACGCTGACCGATATCTACGGCTACATGACGTATCTGAGCCGCGACCGAATTTTGCATCAGAACAGCAGCCGATCTGACTATGGTCTGAACGCCGCATCCAGAGCGCGCAAAATATCGACAATTCGATCATTTTATAGCTATTTAACAAACAAAGCACATCTGATTGAACAAAATCCTGTCAAGGATATGGATTCACCGAAGCTCAGGAAAAACCTGCCGAAATACCTGACCTTGGATGAAAGCGTGCAGCTTTTATCCTCGGTAGACGGCATGAACCGCGAGCGTGATTACGCGATCCTGACGCTGTTTTTGAACTGTGGGCTGCGTATTTCCGAGCTTTGCTCCCTGAATCTTTCGGATATGCAGGGCGAAGCGCTGCGTGTGCTGGGCAAAGGCAATAAGGTGCGGATCGTCTATCTGAACGACGCCTGTATGGACGCGCTGAAGGCGTGGCTTGCGGTGCGCCGCCCAATCACGGGACGGGATCAGAACGCGCTGTTTCTCTCCTCCCGCAATGAACGCATCAGCAAGTCGACCGTCCATTCTCTGGTCAAAAAGCATATTTCCGCCGCCGGTCTGGACGCTTCGCAGTATTCCTCGCACAAGCTGCGGCATACCGCCGCCACGCTGATGCTGCAAAACGGCGTCGATGTGCGCGCGGTGCAGGAGGTGCTGGGGCACGAGCATCTCAATACCACGGAAATCTATACGCATATCGACAACGAAATGCTCCGTACCGCCGCAAGGGCGAATCCCCTCTCCAGGGTCAAACGGGAAAAAGAGGAAAAATAAAAGAGCCGCAGCTGCGGCTCTTTTTTTACGGTTCCCGCGCTTATTCGGATTTCCAGAGCGAGTGCAGATTGCAGTAGGCATAGGCCGCCTCGACCGCGTCGCCCTCGCAGAGCATGAAGCAAGCCTTGGGCGCGTCGCCGGGCTTGAGCGCTTTGCGCTGATTGCCCTGCTTGGTCTGAATGGAGATCCACTCGATATAATGCGCGTCCACCATCGGGTGCTCGACCTCGCCCACCGTGACGGTGACCTTGTTCCCCTCCACGGTAACGACAGGCACATGCTTTTCGTGCGCGCCGTCGCTGGTGCCGGGGACAAGCTCCTTCATGGGCTTGCCGCAGCAAGTGAGAGGACATCCCTTCACCTTGACGGCGGCAGCCATGTTGCCGCATTGTTCGCAAATGTAGAATTTCTGCTCCATGATCCCAATCCTTTCTTTTTCTATTGAGAGCCTTCCCTGTTCCGCCGCGACGGATCGCCGGCGCAGCGGAACGGTTCGGGCGTTTCTCCGGTCAGAAGCCGCGGTTACAGCTCGGTCCGCGCGGCGGTCTTAAGCGCGACCTCCATCATCTCGTGGAAGCTTTCGCGGATCTCCGCGGCGGGCAGCGATTCGCCGGTGAACACATGGTCGGATATCTGGAACAGCGCCAGCGCTTTCTTACCTGCCGCCATCGCGGTGAGGTATAACCCCGCCGCCTCCATTTCGACCGCGAGGTGACCGAGCGCCTTTGCCTTTTTGTTGACCTCGGGATCGGGATGATAGAAGAAGTCCGAGGTGTAAACGGTGCCGACGCGGGTCTTCACGCCAAGCTCGTCCGCCGCCTTGACCGCCTCGCGCAGCATTTCATAGCTTGCGGTCGGCGCCAAGATCCCGGGCAGCGCGTAGGCGGTCGCCATTGACGAATTGGTGGAAGCGGACATGGCGACGATCAGGTCGCGAACGCGTACGTCGTCGCCGATCCCGCCGGCGGAGCCGATGCGGATGATCGCCTCGACGCCGAAGAAGGTGAACAGCTCGTAGGCGTACAGGGTGAACGAGGGCATACCCATGCCGGAGCCCATGACGGAGACCTCCCTGCCCTCATACGTACCCGTGTAGCCAAGCATGTTGCGCACGTCGTTGAACAGCACGGGGTTTTCCAGATAATGCTCCGCCACGTATTTTGCGCGCAGGGGATCGCCCGGCATCAGCACAACCTTCGCGACGTGCGTGCCGTCCTTCAGCTCAATGCAGGCGGATGGAGATGCTTTTCCCATGTTGAAACCTCCTTTTTATTTCTCAAACAGCTTTTTCAGGTTGACGTCAAACGGCGGGTAGACGACGCCGCGATCCGTCACGATGGCGGTGAGCAGCTCGTGGTCGGTGACGTCGAAGGACGGATTGTAGCATTTGACCTCCGGAAGCGCCATCGGTTCCCGATACCACATGGTTTTGATTTCCTCCGGCTCCCGCTCCTCAATGGTGATATCCGCGCCCGTGGGACAGTCCAGATCAATGGTCGACGCCGGTCCCAGCGTATAAAACGGGATGCCGTAGTGCTTTGCCAGGATCGCGACGCCGGAGGTGCCGATCTTATTTGCAAAATCGCCGTTCGCCGCGACGCGGTCACAGCCGACGAAGCACGCCTGCACCCAGCCGTTTTTCATCACCAGACTCGCCATGTTGTCGCAGATCAGCGTCACGTCGACGCCGGCGCGCTGCAGCTCGTAGCTCGTCAGCCGCGCGCCCTGTAAAAGCGGTCTCGTCTCGTCCGCGAACACGCGGAACTCGATCCCGCGCTCCTTGCCGAGCAGAATCGGGCCGATCGCCGTGCCGTATTTCGAGGTCGCGAGCGGTCCCGCGTTGCAGTGGGTCAGAATGCCGTCCCCCGGCTTGACCAACGAAAGCCCGTACTCCGAGATGCCGGCGCACATCCGAATGTCCTCGTCGTGGATGGCGATGCACTCGTCGTGCAGCAGCGCAACAAGCGCCGCATTGCTTTTTCCGCTGTTCGCGGCGACGACGCCCAGCATCCGCTTCACCGCCCAGGCGAGGTTTACCGCGGTCGGGCGCGAGGAGACAAGATAGGCGCCGTCCTTTTCCAAACCCGCGCGGAACGACGCGGCGTCCTCCTCCGCGCGTCGGCGTGCCAGCACATACATGCCGTAGCCGGCGCAGATGCCGATTGCCGGCGCGCCGCGCACCGCAAGCGTTTTGATTGCCCGATACAACTCCTCCGCCGTTTGCAGCGTCAGGTAGACCTGTCTGTTCGGCAGCTGCGTCTGGTCAAGGATGACAACGGCGCTCTCATCCTCGGAAAGGTGTACGCTGCACACCATTCGGTCAGCATTTGTCACGATCATTTTCGCACCTCCCTGTTCTTTTGCCGGACTTCGGCGCAGCGCGCCAACAGGACGTCCGCTCCGCCCGGCGGAAGCGGCTGTTCGCCGCCCAGCAGCTGTGCCAGCACCGTGATCTTTGCCAGCTTCTCCACCGCTTCCGCCTTGGAAAACGCCTGCTCCACATCCCGTCCCGCGGTCACCAGGCCGTGATTTGCCAACAGCACGGCGTCCTTATCCTCCTTGACAAAATAGCGCTCAAAATCGGCAAACACCGCATCGGTCCCCGGCTCGCCGTAAGCACAGCACGGGATCTCGCCGCCGTAAAACATCCACATCTCCGCCATATCGTTTTGAATGGGCTTGCCCGCCAGGGCAAACGCCGAGGCGAAGGCGCTGTGCGTGTGGACGACGGCGCCGAGATCAGGGCGCAGCCGATAGAGCGCAAGATGCATTCGATACTCGGAGGATGGCCGCAAGACGTTTCCCTTTACGTTCCCTTCCATATCCATCTCAACGATCATTTCCGGAAGAAGGGTCTCCTTGTTCTGCTGGGACGGCGTCATCAGAACGACGTCGCCCACCCGGGCGGAAATGTTCCCTTCGAACAGGTTGATCGTTCCCTGCTCGTAAAGCCGCCGGAAATACCGCACGATTTCCTCTTTGATCCGCTGCATACCGCCGCGTCCTCCCTGTCTGCTGCCGCCATGTTCGCCGCCCGCACGAGCCGACAACAATCTTTTTTTATTATATCGAAATTTCAAAACAATGCAAGGATTTTGTCAGCTCTTGCATCAAAGGGGCGGCAGAACAAAGGAAAATCGCTGCGACGGAGGCGGTTGCGCCCCTGTCGCAGCGATTTGTGTCTGCGCCTTTATTATAATATGATGCAGATCAGCCCGCCGCTGCCCTCGTTGATGATGCGCTCCAGCGTCTCCCGCAGCTTTTTCCGTGCGTCGTCCGGCATCCGCTTGAGCTTCGATTGCAGATCCTCGTTGACGATCTCGTGGAAGCTGCGCCCGAAAATGTTCGACTGCCAGATCTTCGCGGTGTCGCCCTCGAACTCCTGCAAAAGATAGTTTACCATGTCCTCCGACTGCTTTTCGTTGCCGACGATCGGCGAGACCGTCGTTTCGATATCCGCGCGGATCATGTGGATGGACGGCGCGCTCGCCTTGAGCCGGACGCCGTACCGCCCGCCCTGCTTCATGATCTCCGGCTCCTCCAGATCCAGCTCGTCTACGCTGGGTACGACGATGCCGTAGCCGGTCTCCCGCGCGTCCCGAACCGCCTGCGCGACCTTATCGTATTCGGTTTTGACGCCGGAGAGCTGCGTCAGCAGGGACAGCAGGTCGCCGTCGTCGCCGACCGGGAAGCCGGATTGCTCGCTGAGCGTTTGATAGAACAGCGCGCGCGGCAGCTGCAGCTCCGCGGAGGCGACGCCGCTGCCGAGCTGGATGCCGGTGACCTTTGCATCGCTGATCTCCGCCAGCTCTCCCATCTTTTGCACGGCACCGGCGACCTCGCGGATGTGGCGCAGGCTGTCCGCGCTGTCTCGGATCGCCTGATACAGCGCGCTTTTGATCGGATGGTCGTTGTCCAGCGCCTCGACCCACGTCGGAATGTTGATATCCAGCTCCGTGAGCGGGAACTCGTACAGGATCGCCTTGAGGATCTCCTCCACGGCGCTGTCCTCCAGCGTCAGGCAGTTGACCGGAAGGCAGGTGACGCCGTAGGTGTCGGCAATATCCGCCGCCATCGCCCGTACCCGCTCCGAGGTGGGATCGGCGGCGTTGAGCAGAACAAGAAACGGCTTTCCGATCTCCTGCAGCTCGCGGATCACGCGCCCCTCCGCCTCTACATAAGACTCGCGCGGGATATCGGTGATGCTGCCGTCGGTCGTTACCACGATGCCGATGGTCGAATGCTCACGGATCACGCGGGTCGTCCCCAGTTCCGCCGCCTCCGCCATGGAGACCTCGTGCTCCAGCCATGGGGTCGAGACCATGCGCGGCGTGTCGCCGTCCGTGTCGCCGGAGGCGCCCGGAATCATATAGCCGACGCAGTCGATCAGGCGCACGGAGCAGGAGGCGCCGCCCTCAAAGGAGATGTCGACCGCCTCTTCCGGCACGAACTTCGGCTCCGCGGTCATGACCATGCGGCCCGAACCGCTTTGCGGCAGCTCATCCTTTGCCCGCTCGCGCCGATACACGTTTTCGATATTCGGAATGACCTGCGTTTCCATGAACCGCTTGATGAAGGTCGATTTTCCGGCGCGCACGGGACCGACGACGCCGATGTAAATATCCCCCGCCGTACGGGTGGAGATGTCCTGATAGATCTGAGCGTTATGAGTCATAGCACATTTCCTCCTGTAAAGCCTTAGCGCTTGCGGGGGATGAGCAGCATCCGCCCTGCCGCGGCAGCGGCTTCGTCTGCCAGCTCATTTGCCGAAAGGATGCTCTCAACGGTTGTGCGGTACTGCTTGGCGATATGCCAAAGCCGCTCTCCTTCGTCCAGGGCGCGCAGGATGATCGAGGGCATTTGCGCGGCCTCTCCCTCGCCAGACGGCTCGGCGACGCTCAGCGACGTCAGGCACTCGCAGGATACCGGCGCGGTTGAGACCAGCGTGAATTCCGCCGGGAAGCGCAGCTCAATGCCGTTTGCGTTGATGCTCGCCGCCAGATCGCCTGCGCAGACGTTTTCCACGCTGAGCTGCGCGTCCGCCGGCGCCGCGGCGGCCTCCGCCGTGATCTCGATGCGCCGCTCGACGCAGATCGGGACGTCCGCCTCGTCCTGATACAAAACGGATGCCGCAGCCGACGCGCGCAGCAGCGTGCGCCCGTTTTCCCGCTGTACGCCGACGCTTCCGAAGCAGACGTCCGCGCTCAGCACACACTTCACCTCGGTCCCGGTGTCAAGCTGCTCGCGCACGCTCTGCGTGACGCTGGAGACCTCCGGCTCCTGCCACAGCTCGATGCGCTCCATCTGCGCGTCGAGGTCATAGGAGCTGCTGTACAGGTCGGTGATGCAGCAGACGGTTTCCCGCCCGCGCAGCACGACCAGGGCGTTGAGGAACAGCTTCAGGCTCACCGTATCGCCGTCCGGATCCCCTCCGGTATGTATTTCGAGATCCGAGAGGCTGAGCACGGCGGAGGCTGTGGTTTCGCCAAGCTCCTCCGACACGCCGTCCAATATCTGGGAAAACGGAAGCTCCTCGGCATAGGAGCACAGCTTGTCGTCTCCGGAAGCATACAGAAGGGATACGCAGGCGACGCCCTTGAGTATCGCCTTGCTCCCGATGCTCTTGACCTCCGTTACGCGCAGCTTGACGCGCGGCTGCAGCAGCTCGCGGATCGGCTCGCGTCCGCCGGGGAGGGAAATCTCATCGGAGAAAACGAAGTCCTTTTCGCTCACGGCGCGGATCAACGACGCCTCCCGCCTTTCGCAGAGCGTTTCGATCGCGTACGCCGCCTGCTCCGGGATCGTGCCGCAGGTGGTGAGCACGGTGCGGCAGTAGGGCGTGATGCGCCATGTGAGCTCCATTCGCGTGAACAGCTTGCGCGGGTTCAGCAGCCGCGCCTCGACGCCGCAGACGCGTCCCTCGACCGCCGCCTCCGCGCAGCCGTCCGGCAGCTTTTCCGACAGCTCGCAGGGAATGGCGTATTCCATCGACCGAAGCCCCGGCGCGTCCTCCGCCACATAGAGAAGCGTCAGGCGAACCGAGGCAGCCGCCGTCAGCTTGCCGTCCGAGACCGTCCGGCTGCGTACCAGCAGGCACGCGCTCACGTTGACGATGCGGGCGATATCGGGGCTGTAGTCCGGCACGATGGTCTCCGCGGTTTCTTCGCGATCCAGCAAAAGCGCCGCGCCGGGACGATAGCATTCAAATCGTTCTTTTTGCAGTTCCAGTTCCATGGTACCCGTCTCCTTTGGCATCGTGTTGCTCCACTTTATGCCGAGGCGGACAAATATATGCTACCCTTCTTCCCGCATCCCGAGCAGACGGCGCAGAATGCCGCTGATCGCTTTCGGCGACTTCCAAATGACGATTTTCACGCACTCACCTCCTCCGCAGCAGTCCGACGCCGCAGCAAATGAGAAGAAGGGCGGCGAAAAACAGCAGGAGACCTTTTGGAAAAAGCGCCGCGATCAGGATCGCCGCGCCGAGCAATAAGGCGCACAGCCCGATCTGCTTCCATCGTTCGGGACACATACCGCTCCCCTCCCTTCGCGCCGCGTTGCGACATTCCATTATATTGCGCCGACCTCCCGCCGGTCACAAAAAAGCCGGCGGGCTTTGCCCGCCGGCTGCTCTTGTCAGGTATTCCATTCCTTGACGTCCTTCAGCTCGTCATACAGGCGCAGATAGCTCTCATGCCGGCTTTTGACAACCTTGCCGCAACGCACCGCCTCCAGCACAGCGCAGCCCTTTTCCCGCGTATGGCTGCATCCGACAAAGCGGCAGCCGTCCAAATAGGGCACAAAGTCGGGAAACAGCTCCGGGAGGCGGCACTTGAGCTCCAGGCTCAGGCTTTCGGTGTCGAAGGAGGAAAAGCCCGGCGTGTCGATGACCTCCGCGCCGCCGGCGATGCGGTAAAGCTCCACATGCCGTGTCGTATGGCGCCCGCGACCGAGGACGCGGCTCACCTCGCCGACCGTCAGGCTGCAGGCCGGGTCCAGCGCGTTGAGGATGCTGGATTTGCCGACGCCGGAATTTCCCGTAAAGGCGGAAAGCTTGCCGGAGATCGCGTCGCGCAGGGCGTCCAGACCCGCTCCGGTCTCGGCGCTGACGCATACCGTCGGGTAGCCGGCGCGCGTGTAACACTCCGACAGCGCTTCGGCGGCGTCAAGATCGCACTTGTTGATGCACACCAGCACGTCGCAGCCCTTGAGCGCGGCGATCGCCGTCATGCGGTCGATCAGGTACGGCTCGGTGCGCGGGATCGCCTGCGAGGCGACGATGACGAGTTGGTCGATGTTGGCGACCGCCGGCCGCTCAAAGGCGTTGCGCCGCGGCAGGATCGCCTCCACGACGCCCTCGCCGCCGCTCAGCGCCGTGCATTCGACCCGGTCGCCCACGAGAGGCGAAACGCCGGCTTTGCGAAATTTGCCGCGCGCCCTGCACGCGAGAAGCCCTTCGTCCGTATCCACATAGTAGAAACCGCTGAGAGCCTTTCGGATCCTGCCCGTCACTGCTGCGCCTCCGTCTCGCCGCCTGCGGAGGGCGCGTCCGGCGCTTCGGGCGTATCCGGAGCCTCGCCGGGTTCCTCCGCCGGCTCCGGCTGCGCCGGACCGAGGCTGACGATGAGCTTGATCACACTGCCCTGCGCAACCTTGCTGGTCGGAGCGATGCTCTGGCTGATGACGTAATCCGCAGGCACGTCGTCGCTGTACGCATAGTCGACAGCGCAGACGAGTCCCAGCTCGCTGACGTTTTTCTGCGCCTGATCCAGCGTGATGTTGGTCAGCGTGGTCACGGTTGCCATGGCGACCTTCGCGCCCTTGCTGATGACCAGCATCACGACGTCGCCGTCCTGCAGCGTTTCCCCCTCCACGGGATTGCTGCTGATGACGTAGCCGGCGGAAATGGTATCGCTGTACTCCTCGGTCGTCTCGTCGACGACCAGATTGAGATCCAACTCGCGCAGCAGGATCTTGGCGGCGCGATGCTCCTGATTGACGAGGTTCGGCATGGTTCCGGATTTGACGCCGGTGCTGACAAAGACGTTGATCTCACGATTTTCCCGCACGGTCTTTCCATAGGTCGGCGTCTGCTCGATGATCTGTCCGGCGGGAAATTCCGCGCTGGAGCGCTGTCCGATCTGCGTGATGGTAAACACGTCCTTGATCTCCGGATCGGCCTCCGCCTCCTCGATCGTTCTGCCGATCAGGTTCGGCACCTCAAATTCCGTTTTGACCGGCTCGGGCGCTTCAATGCTGCCAAGAATGAGCTGCCACAGGCCAAAGACAGCGGCGCAGCAGAGCGCGACGATGGCGGTCACGATCAGCGCCTTCGGGAGTACGGGGGCGGAAAGCTCCTCGTCCTCCTCTTCCCCCTCGTCGGCCGGGTCTTCCTCCCGCTTCGGCGCGAGGCGCGCCGCGGCCTCCTTGACCGCGTGCAGCGGCTGCGTCGGTTCGCTGCTCTCCGGCTTTTTGCGCAGCTCCTCGATGGTGAAGCTGAGGGAGGTGTTGGGATTTTTGCGGAATTCCTCCAGATCCTCGATCATCGCGTCCGCGGTCGGATAGCGTTTTTCAATGTCGGACGCCATTGCCTTCATGCAGATCTTCTCCAGCGCCTGCGGAACGGTGGGGTCGATCTCGCAGGGAGAGAGAGGCACCGAGCTGAGATGCTGCAGCGCGATCGAAACCGGGCTGTCGCCCTCGAACGGCAGCCGGTTCGTCAGCATTTCGTAAAGCACCACGCCGGCGGAATAGATGTCCGAGCGCGCGTCGGTCCGATCGCCCTTCGCCTGCTCCGGCGAGATATAGTGCACCGAACCGAGCGCCTGCTGCGTCATGGTCTGCTGCGCCGCGCTTTCGAGCCGCGCGATGCCGAAGTCGGCGATCTTCACGCTGCCGTCGCGCAGGATCATGACATTGTGGGGCTTGATGTCGCGGTGGACGATGCCGCGCGAATGCGCGTGGCTGAGCCCGTGCATGATCTGCGTGATGAAATGCAGCGATTCGCGCCAGTTGAGCTTGCCGCGGCGTTCCATATACTGCTTGAGCGTGATGCCGTCGATCAGCTCCATGACGATATATTCCGTCTCGCCGCGCGACACGTCGTAGACCGAGACGATATTCGGGTGCGAGAGCATGGCGACCGCCTGGGATTCGTCGCGGAAGCGGCGGCGGAACTCCGCATCCTCCGCCAGATCGCTTTTGAGGATCTTCACGGCGACGGCGCGGTTGAGGCGGTGATCCTGTGCTTTGTAGACGACGGCCATGCCGCCCGTGCCGATGACCTCCAGCAGCTCGTAGCGGTTGTCGAGCAGCTTGCCGATCATATTATCCATGCTGCGCCTCCCCGCCGTTCCAGATCAGGACGATCGTGACATTGTCCGGCGCGCCGCGGCTTTTGGACAGCTCCAGCAGCTGCGTGAGCGCCTGCTCGCCGTCCGGCTCCGCGCGGATGATCCCCAGCATTTCCTCATCCTCCATCGTGACGACCAGACCGTCGGAGCAAAGAAGGATACCGTCCCCTTCCGCGATCGGGAGCACGAAGCAGTCGCACTCGGCATCCTTGTCCGGCCCGAGCGCCCGCGTGATGAGGTTGCGGTTCGGGTGCGTGCGCGCCTCCTCCCGCGTGATATCGCCCGATTCAATCAGCGATTCCACGACGGAATGGTCGCGCGTGACGCGGGAGATACCCTCCGCGCCGATGTGATAGGCGCGGCTGTCGCCGATATTGCAGATTACGGCGGTATCGGGGGATACGATGGCGGAGACAAGCGTCGTGCCCATGCCGTGGTACGCCTCCTCCTCGATCGAGCGCGCATACACGGCGGTGTTTGCCGCCTGCACGCACCGCGCCTCCATCTCGCTGACCTGCTCCGCCGTCATGCCGCTGTGCGCGCTCTGGTGAAGCTCCTCCATGAACGTCGAGACCGCGAGCGAGCTGGCGAGCCTGCCGCCGTTTACGCCGCCCATCCCGTCGCACACGACGGCGACGACCGTATCGGGCGCGCCGAACATCTCGAACGCGTATGTATCCTGATTCTCGCGCCGGCGAAGGCCCACGTCCGTGATCCCCCATGCCCTCATGCTTCTTCTCTCCCTTCCATTTCCTTGCGGCGCAGCTGCCCGCAGGAGGCGTCGATATCGCCGCCGAGGCTGCGTCGTACGGTCGCCGTGACGCCGTGCGACTCCAGACGCTTTTGAAACGCCGCAATGCGGCGGCTCGGTTTGAATTCGCTCTCCACAACGTCGTTGAGCGGGATCAGGTTCACGTGTCCCGGCATCCCGCGGATTTTTTTCGCCAGCAGATCCGCCTGCGCGTCGCTGTCGTTGACGCCGTCGATCATCGCGTATTCAAAGGAGATCCGGCGTCCGGTTTTCTGAAAATACCGATGGCAGGCGGCAAACAGCTCGTCCACGTCATAGGCGCCGTTGACCGGCATGATGCGCGAGCGCGTCGTGCTGTCCGGCGCGTGCAGGGAGACCGACAGCGTCAGCTGCGTTCCCAGCTCCGCGAGGCGGTCGATCCCCGGGATCACGCCGCAGGTGGAAAGCGAGATGTGGCGCATCCCGATGTTCAGCCCGTCGGGATGGTTGACCAGCGTCAGGAAGCGCAGCACCGCGTCGAGATTGTCCATCGGCTCGCCAATGCCCATCAGCACGATGTTGGAGATCTCCATGCCGCTGTCAAGCCGGGTAAAAAGCACCTGATCGAGCATCTCGGACGCGCTGAGGTCGCGCACGCGGCCCGCGACGGTCGAGGCGCAGAACCGGCAGCCCATGCGGCAGCCGACCTGCGAGGAGATGCACACCGTGTTCCCGTGATGATAGGACATGAGCACGGTTTCAATGCAGTTCCCGTCCCGCAGCCGCCAGAGGTATTTGATCGTGCCGTCGAGCCGTGAAACTTGCTTTCGGGCGACCGCCGGCGCGGTGATATAATACGCCTCCGCCAGCTTTGCGCGAAGCGTCTTGGGCAGATTGCTCATCGCTTCAAAGTCCGTTGCGCCGCGGTGCAGCCAGGAAAAGATCTGTTTGCCGCGAAACTCCGGCTCGCCCATCGCGGCCAGCGCGCCGGACAGCTCGTCCAGCGTCATGCTTTTGATGTCAGTCATGCTTTTCGTATCAACCTCGCGATATAAAACCCGTCGGTTTCGTGGCGCTGCGGCCAGAGCGTGATCCGCCCGTCCGTTTCCCCGATCGGCAGCGAAAATGGACGGTAGGCGTAATCCGTGTGTTTCACCGCAAAAGCGTCCGTCACGCCCTCGTTCTCCTCGGGCAGCACGGTGCAGGTCGAATAAACGAGCGTGCCGCCCCGTGTTACGTAGCGCGCCGCGTTCGCAAGCAGCGCGCTTTGCAGCTCCGGCAGGGCGCGGAGCGCCTCCGGCGCTTTATAGCGGATATCGGGCTTTTTGCGGATGATGCCGAGGCCCGAGCATGGCGCGTCGCAGAGCACGACGTCGAAGGCATCTTCCCACTCGGGGCGGAAAACGCGCCCGTCGGCGGCTTCGGTTTTGATGCAGCCGAGGCCGAGGCGCGCCGCGCCGTCGCGAATGCGTTTGAGCTTGTTTTCGTGCAGGTCGCAGGCGACGATCTCGCCCCGGTCCCGCATGGCGAACGCGGCGGAGAAGGACTTTCCGCCCGGCGCCGCGCAGACGTCCAGAACCCGCATCCCCGGCGCGACGCCGGCCGCCAGCGTCACAAGCCGCGCCGCGGCGTCCTGCACGGTGAATTCGCCGCGATAGAACGCGGGCAGGGTCGTCAGCTCGCCGGCGCCGGTGAGCGCGAGGCAGTCCGGCGCCCAGGGGTGCTTCGCGGCGGCGACACCCGCGTCGGACAGCTCGGCGAGCAGCGCCTCCGCCGTCGTTTTGAGCGGATTGACCTGCGCCGTGACCGGCGCGATCTCGTTATTCGCGCGGAAAAACGCCTCCGCCTCTTCCCAGCCGAGCAGCGCCGTCATACGCTCCGCCAGCCAAAGCGGATGGCTGGTCGCAACGGACAATCGCGCAAGCCGGTCCTCCGGCAGCGCCGGAAGCCGCGTCTTGCTCCGCGCAAGCGCCCGCAGCACCGCGTTGACCAGACCCGCCGCCGCGCCGCGCTTCACCGATCTCGCAAGCTCCACCGACTCGCTGACCGCGGCGCTGTCCGGGATCCGGTCGAGAAACAGGATCTGGTAAGCGCCGATGCGCAGGATATCCGGCAGCGGCTGCTGCAAATGCTCCAGTCGCTGCGTGCAGTAAGCGGAGAGGCAGTGATCCAGAAAAAGGCGGTTTTGCAGCACGCCGTAGACAAGACGGCTCGCCAACGCGGCGTCCGCCGCGGCAAGGCCCGCGCGCCCCAGCTCCGAAGCGAGCGCCGCGTCCGCCCACGCGCCGTTCACGCGGCAGGCGGTAAGCACGCGCAGCGCGCTCTCCCGCGCGCTCACGGAAGGACCGTTCCGGCGGGGACGTGCCTGCCGTTGAACCAGGCTTCTCCCGATACGCGCCCGCCGCCCTCGCGCTGCAGCTGCGTGATCACGACGCTGCGCCCGTCGCCGCAGGCGGCTTCGACGCCGCGCTTGACCGCGCGCATCGTGCCGGCGGCGTCGCTGGTTTGCCCGCCAAGCTCGGAACGCCAGAGCTTGGTGTTTTTTCCGTCGATCACCGCCGTGGCGGCGGGCCACGGCACCAGCGCGCGGATCTTGTTGAAGACCGCCTGCGCCGGCTCGCTCCAGTCGACCGGCGACATCTCGCGCGAGAGCATGGAGGCGTAGGTCGCCTCCCCGTCGTCCTGCGGAATACGCGGCGCCGTGCCGTTTGCGATGGACGGGAGCGTTTCAGACAGAAGCGCCGCGCCGAGTCCGGCAAGCCGCTCAAACAGCGTGAGCGCGTCATCCTCCGGCAGGATCGGCGTGCTGCGGGCGCAGATGATATCCCCCGCGTCCAGCTTTTTCGCCATGTGCATGAGCGTGACGCCGGTTTCCGCCTCTCCGTTCAGGATCGCGCGGTTGATGGGCGCCGCGCCGCGATACTTCGGCAGAAGCGAGGCGTGGACATTGACGCTGCCGAGCGGCGGCACCGCCAGAATATCCTCCGGCAGAATCTGGCCGTAGGCGGCGACGACCGTCAGCTCCGGCGTGAGCGAGCGCAGCAACGCCAGCGGCTCTTCTCCGCGCATCCGCTCCGGCTGATACACGGGCAAGCCGACTGACAGGGCATACTCCTTTACAGGCGGAGCCGTCATCTTTTTCCGGTTGCCGGGCTTGTCCGGCTGTGTGAACACGCCGACAATCTCGTGCCCATCCTCCGCCAGCCGGCGGAGCGACGCGACGGCGAACGCCGGCGTCCCCATAAAAGCGATCCTCATTCCTCTTCCTCAAACTGCTCCGGATGATCCTTGATATATTGATCCACTTCCTCGTCGGAGAGCAGATGGTCGCAATGCTCGGTGTACAAATGCCCGTCCAGATGGTCGATCTCGTGGCAGAAGCAGCGGGCGGTCAGATCCTCGTCCTCGATCTCGAACGTCACGCCGTCCCTATCCTGCGCGCGAACGCGGACCTTATACGGGCGCGTCACGATCCCGTAGCGCCCGGGGATGCTCAGGCAGCCCTCCAGCCCGGTCTGTTCCCCCTCCGTTTCGACGATCTCGGGGTTGATGAGCTCGATGGTCTCATCCTCGCTGTCCTTGACGATGCAGATGCGACGCAGGATGCCGACCTGCGGCGCGGCAAGACCGACGCCGCCCGCCTCCTCCAGCGTTTCCGCCATATCGTCCAGAAGGATGTGGAGCCGCGCGTTGAACTCGGTCACCGGGCGGCAGCGCTTTTCCAGAACGGGGTCTCCCCGTTCGACGATTCTGCGTATTGCCATACTTATTTTCTCCTATCCCAATGCATTGCAATCGGCAAAAATATCAAGGCCGCGGTTTTCCCGCCGCCGTGCGAACGCAAACAGAAACCCGGCGACGGCGCGCCGCAGCGGCGGCGTGTTTTTCGCGACGATGTAGACGCGGTAGCGGTAGCGGTTGTTGACCTTGACGACCGGCGCGCTCGCAGGGCCGAGGATCTCCGGCTCAAGCGGCTGCAGCTCCGCGTTTCGCGCCATTTCGGCGCGCAGGGCGTCGCGCAGCGCCGCGCACGCGCGCAGCACCTGCCCCTCGTCCGTGCCGCTCACCGTCAGCGTGAACAGGTCGGCAAACGGCGGATAGCGCCGCAGCTTCCGCATTCGGATCTCGCTTTGGTAAAACGCCTCGTAGTCCTGCGCCGCGGCGGCGCGGATCACGTCGTTTTCCGGCGTGAAGGTCTGGATCACGGCGCGGCCGCGCCGGCTGCCTCGTCCCGCGCGGCCGACGACCTGCGCCAGCAGGCTGAACGTCCGCTCCGCGGCGCGGTAGTGGTCGACGTAGAGCGACAGATCCGCCGCCAGCACCCCCACAAGCGTCACGTTTTCAAAATCAAGCCCCTTGGCGACCATCTGCGTGCCGAGCAGGATCGGGACCTTTTGCTCCGTAAAACGGCGGAGCAGCGCTTCGTGTCCGTGCGCCGCGCCGACCGTGTCCATATCCATGCGCAACACCTCCGCGCCGGGAAACGCGCCGCGCAGCTCCTCCTCGACGCGCTGGGTGCCGAAGCCGATGGGACGCATCGGGCTGCCGCAGTCCGGACAGCTCTCCGGCGCCGGGCGGGAAAAGCCGCAGTAGTGGCACATGAGCCGCCGGTTGGCGGAGTGATAGGTCAGCGGCACGCTGCACCGCGGGCACTCCGGCGCCGCGCCGCATTCGCCGCACAGGAGCATCCGCGCGCTGCCGCGGCGGTTGAGGAACAAAATGCTCTGCTCTCCGCGCCGCAGGTTTTCGGCAAGCTCGGCACGCAGCGGCGCGCTGAGGATGCCGTCGTTTCCGGCGCGAAGCTCCTTGCGCATATCCGCGATGGTCACGTCCGGCAGGCTCTGCTCGTTATAGCGTTTGGTGAGGCGGAACGCGTGATAGCGCCCGCTGCGCGCGTAGTAAGAGGTTTCGACAGTCGGCGTCGCCGAGCCGAGCACCAGCAGCGCGCCGTGCTGCGCGCAGCGGAATTGGGCGACGTCCCGCGTTTGGTAGCGGGGCGGGTTTTCCGACTGGTAGGTCGACTCCTGCTCCTCGTCCATGATGACGACGCCGAGGTTTTCCAGCGGCGCGAACACCGCCGAGCGGGTGCCAAGCACGACGCGGACCTCTCCGCGGCGGATGCGCTTCCACTGGTCGTAGCGCTCCGTCAGGCGCAGCGCGCTGTGCAGCATGGCGACCGAGTCGCCGAAGCGGGCGGTGAATTTCGCCATCATCTGCGGCGTCAGCGCGATCTCCGGCACGAGCAGCAGCGCCGTCTTGCCGCGCGAAAGCGCCTCCTGGATGAGACGGATATACACCTGTGTCTTGCCGCTGGCGGTCACGCCGTGCAGCAGCGCCACACCGCCCGCGCCGCTGCGCGCGAGCGCGTCCAGCCCCTCAAAAGCCTCGCTCTGCTCCGCGCTGAGGCGGATCGGCGCCGCGCCGTCCGCCGCCGCGTAGCTCGGCACGCGCAGGACCTCCTCCTCGGAAAAGCGCACGACGCCGGCCTTTTCCAGCGCCCGCAGTGTCGCTGCCGTCGCGCCGGTGTAATAGCAAAGCTCGGACGAGGAGAGCGTCCCCTCCGCGCAAAGCAGCTCCACGACCGCATAGCGGACGGCAGCGGAGCGTTTTTTCTTCTCCGCCTCCGCCATTGCCTCCTCGCGGCTCACCGCGAGGCTGACCATGCGCGCCGTTTTGTCGCTCACGGTCTGCACGGCGGACTTTTCCACTGTGACCAGAGCCTTTTCCTTCAGCCGTTCGAGCGCCTTTGCCGTCCCGTCGCCGCCGACGCGCGCAAGGGCGTCCGCCTCCGCCTGCTTCACCGCGGAAAGCTCGCGCAGCAGCAGCGCCTCCACGCTGTCCGGCGAGACGGCGGCGAGCGCCGTTTCCGCGTCCAGCCCGTCCGCAAGGCGCCAAAGCTCCCGATAGCGGAACCAAAGTCCCGACGGAAGGATGGTCTTGACCGCGTCGTAATAGGTGCAGAAGTAGCGCGCCTTCATCCAGCGCACCAGACGCAGCGACTCGGCGTTCATCAGCGGCGCGTCGTCCAAAACGGCGAAAACGGGCTTATAGTCGCCCGTTCCCTGCTCTGTTTCCAGCACGAAGCCCTCCGTGCGGCGGTTGCCGCGGCCGAAGGGGATCGTGACGCGCATACCCGGACGGAGAGACCCGGCAAGCGCCTCGGGGACCAGATAGGTGTAGATCCTGTCCGCGGCGTAAGGGACGCCGGAGACCGCGATCTGCGCAAGAGAGCCGCTCAATGGTTGATGGAGATGTCGATGTCGCGGGTCGCGATCTTTCCCTCCGCGACCTCGTTGATGGCGGAGGTGACCGGCTTTTCGGTCAGATGCGTGCCTTCCTCGTCCGCCGCCTCGGCGATCTGGCGCGCGCGGCGCGCGACGACGTTAACCAGCAGGTAGCGGTTGGGCACGTTCTCACTGAGCGTGGTCATAGCGGGATAGAGCATCATAACGGGGTTCCTTCTTTCTGAAAAATATAAAATCAAAACTCATACTACTCTGCAATTAAAATCAGAAATTTTAATTGCTGCCGCTGTGCTTCGCACATCGGCGCGTCAGCTTTGCATCAGTTCGGCTTGCCAAATCAAAGATTTGGAGCCTCACTGATCATACGAAATGCAACGCGCCTTGCGGCGCTATAAAAAGTAGAATACTTCTTCTTTTTAATGCATTTCAGTATCAGGCTTCGCTTAGAAGCTGCATCCGCTCGCCGGGGCGGCAATGCTCGGCAAGCATGATGGCGGAGACTTCACGCACGGCTTCCTCCACCGTGTCGTTGATGACCATATACTGATATGACGCGGCGGCCTGCAGCTCCACCTTCGCGCGGACGAGCCGCTTTTGCAGCTTTTCCTCGCTGTCGGTGCCGCGGTCGCGCAGCCGCTGCTCCAGCGCCTCCCAGGAGGGCGGCACGACGAAAATGGTGATCGCGTCGGGGCGCTTTGCGCTCACCTGCGTCGCGCCCTGCACGTCGATCTCAAGAATCACGTCGCGCCCCTCTTCCATCGCGTCGTCGACGAATTTTTTCGGCGTGCCGTAGAAATTGCCGACGTACTCTGCGTATTCGAGGAACGCGTCCTCCTCGATCAGGGCGCGAAAGCGCGCGGCGTCGATGAAGTGGTAGTGGACGCCGT
Source organism: Oscillospiraceae bacterium (assembly GCA_902779695.1). GTDB lineage: Bacteria > Bacillota > Clostridia > Oscillospirales > Oscillospiraceae > Hominicoprocola. The sequence continues at coordinate 19,217 of CACZCL010000009.1, forward strand.
CCCGCTCCCCCTTGCGCGGCTCGCGCGTCGTCGCGGAGACCGAGAGAAAAATGTCGGGCCGCGCCTCCATGAGAGCCTTGACGATCGTTCCCTTTCCGACGCCCGAGGGGCCGGAGATGATGAATGTCTTTCCCTTTTTCACGGCTGCCCGCCTTCCTTTCCTTCTCCGCCGAGGATCTCCGCGTCCGCGCGTTCCAAAAGCTTTTCCGCCGAGATCGCCGACAGCACCACATGGTCGCTGTCCATGATGAAGACCGCCGCCGTCTTGCGCCCGTAGGTCGCGTCGATCAGCATGCCGCGCTCGCGCGACTCCTGAATGAGGCGCTTGATCGGCGCGGAGTCCGGTGAAACCGCGGCGATCATCCGTCCGGCGGCGATCATGTTGCCGAAGCCGATGTTGAGAAGCTGCATCCTTCACCTCTCATTCGATGTTCTGGACCTGCTCGCGGATCTTCTCAATCTCCGCCTTGAGCTGCACCACCACGCGGGCGATCTCCAGGTCGTTGCACTTCGAGCCGATGGTGTTGCTCTCGCGGTTGACCTCCTGAATGAGAAAGTCCATCTTGCGGCCCATCGGCTCGTCGGACGAGAGCATATCGCGCAGCTGCGAAAGGTGGCTTCTCAGACGCACGGTCTCCTCGTCCACGGCGATCTTGTCGGCGTAAAGCGCCGCCTCGGTCAGAATGCGCGACTCCTCGATCGTGGTGCTTTGCAGCACCTCCTTCATCCGCGCGGTCAGCTTTTCGCGGTATTCGCGCACCGTTTCGGGAGAGCGTGCCTCGACCGTCCCGGTCAGCGAGCCGATCGTGTCGAGCCGCGAGGCGATATCCGCCGCGAGCTTTTCCCCCTCCGTCGCGCGCATAGCGTTGTAGGCGCTCAGCGCCTCCTCCAGCACCGCGCAGATATCCGCCTGCGCGCCCTCCAGATCCGCCTCCGCCTTGGTCACGGTAAGCACGTCGGGAAAGCGGGCGACGTCCGCCATGTCATACGCGCCGTGCAGCGCGCGGCCGTCAAGCTCGGCAAGCCTGCGCAGCGCCGCGAAGTAGGCTTCCGCCAGCGGCTCGTTGACCGTCACCACCGCCGTATCCGCCGCCGTGGCGTCGATCGTGACGAACACGTCGACCTTGCCGCGCGACACTGCTCCCTGCACGCGGCGCCGGATCGCGTCCTCCGCGAAGACGTACGCGCGCGGCAGCTTGACCGTCGTGTCGAGATAGCGGTTGTTGACGCTGCGCACCTCCACCGTGATGTCGCGTCCGTTCAGGGTCTGTCTTGCCCGGCCGTAGCCGGTCATGCTCTTTACCATAGCGTTATCCTCATTTCAAGCGAATTGTCAGCAGGGGATGCAAACGGCGCCGGGACAGCAGAGATTGCATAGCGCCATTGTCGCGCAATATTGCAGGCAGTTGTCGCCGCCGTAGGTCATTGTGCCAAAGCTGCGGTAGCCCGCGGGGCGGTAGCGGTCGGCTCCGGTAAACTGCTCCAGCGCGCCGCGGTACTCCCCGTTGGACGGGTCCATGCGGCAGGCGTTTTCCAGATAGCGTTTTGCCTCGTCCAGCCAGCCGCGCCGCGCGCAGACGACGCCCATGAGGAAGTTCCACTCCGCGTCATGCTCCGAGACCGCGCCAAGCAGCTGCTCCGCCCGCGAGATATCCCCCCGGTTGATCGCAAGGCGGATCTGCTGCGTCACGGAACCGCCGGACGCGCCGTAGCTTTCATAGGACGAACCGCTTTCGTAGGCGGAGGACGAGGCGTATCCCCCCTCCCGCGGCGCGCTGTGGGACGCGCCGTTTTTTCGCTGGCGCAGGATCTGCTCGTACGCCTCGTTGATCTCCTTCATTTTTTCCTGTGCGAGGTCGGCGAGCGGATTGTCGTGGTAATTGTCCGGATGGTATTTGCGCGCGAGCTGGCGGTAGGCATGCTTGACCTCGTCGTCCGTTGCGGTCGGGGCGATATTCAGGATCTTGTAGGGATCGTTCATGCCATACCCCCTTCCTTTTTTTTCTTGCGCTCCGCGCGAGAAGGCTTGTGATAAACGCCGTCCAGCACCGCCTTGCCGATGGCGTAAAAGCTTTCGTAAAAGATACTGTCAAGCACCGCGGTCCACGCCCCGGCGTCCAGCAGCGCATAGGCGGACGCCATTTGCCGGATCGAGGCGTCCAGCGTTTCGCCGAGCGCGCGCTTCGCCTCGTCGGGCAGCTCGTCCCCCTCGACGCCGTAGCGGAAGCGCAGCGGATTATAGTTCCCGCTTTTCGCGTCGCGCCTGAAATCGTCCGCCGCGTCGACCAGATAGATCCAGCGCCCCAGATGGTAGAAAATGAGGCGCAGGATACGCCGCTTGACCGGGTCCCGCTCCACCATGGCAAGCTCCGCAAGCAGAGCGGCAAACGGTTCCGCCGCCGCGTCCAGCGAGGCGCAGCGTTCGCTCTCGCGCCGCGCAAGCTCCCGCAGGCACCGCCGCGCCGCTTCGTCAAACTCCGGCACACGCCGGCAGGAGCGCCGGTACGCGCCGCGCAGCAGCAGCGCCGCGAGGCGGTATTTGAGGCCGCCGAAGAAGCCGTGGTCCGCGATATGATCCCGAAGTTGCCACCATGTGAGGATCACGCTGTAGTCCGCCGCCGCGTCCAGTGCCGCCCCCGCCTGCATCACCTCGCACCCGGCGCAGGGATGGACGGCGCAGCGCCGCCGTTCGCACGAAAAAGGCGCGCCGAGGGAGAGCAGGATGGCGAGAAAGGTAAAGTCGTAATTGAGCAGGAACCGCGCCGCCGCGCCGTATCGCCGGCCCAGCGTGTGGCACAATCCGCAGTAGGCGGCGCGAAAGCGGCTATTTTCCTCGGGAGACAGCCGCGGCGCCGCCGGTCTGACGTATCCGAACACGGCGTGTCAGAACGAGCGGATGATCGTAAACGTCAGGCCGCCGCTGCGCCTGACCCGCCGGTCGTACACGATGGCGGGAACGATCCCGCAGAAAAAGGCGAGGATGCCGGCCGCCGCGCGCAGCCCCTCCGACGCAAGCGGCGCGGCGGCAAAGTAGCCGACGAAAAACAGGACCACCGGCAGCAGATAGACCAGCAGGATCACGCCGAATACCTTGCGTGTGGCGCTCTCGACGACGACCTTCTGCCCGGCAAGCGCGCCGATCGGGTTATCGACGACGGCGCGAACCGGCGCGACGGTGCCGCCACAGCCGGCGCACTCATGGCAGTCGTGCGCGCAGGCAGACTGCCGCGCCACCGAAATCTCGGCGCGCCCGTCCCGCAAAATCTTTTCAACCGTTGCTATTTGCGTCATGCTCCGCGTCCCCATTCGCCGGCCCGTCCGGCTCGCTCGTTTCGACCGCGCCGATGCGCACGGTCAACTGGTAATTTTGGATCGTTCCCACATCCGGGTCGCCGTCGATCCGGATGCTGGCAGGAACGGTGTAAGTCCCGCTGGCGTCCAGAATGCCGGAGAGATCCGCCACGGCCTGCACGCTCTCCGGCGTGATCGACGAAAGGGTGTCGCGCGCGCCGCGCAGCGTTACGTTCAAAGAGGAGGTCACGACCGTCACGGAGCGATCCTCCGCATTGAAGTTTTCATACCGGAACTCGCTGACCGTCAGCTCCCGCGTGGCAACGTCGCGGTTCGCGATCGTCAGCGTCGCCGTGGTCGCGCCGCTTAGGTTCGTCAGCCCGTCGGGAATGGCGATATCATAGGTGATGGTCCGCTCGTCCCCGATCTCGGCAAGCACGACCTCGCCGAGCTCAATCTCGCCGAGCTGCGCGATCTGGTTCGCGTCGCCCGAAAGCGTCACCGCGGTCTTGTCCAACGCGTAGTCGAAGCTTTCGATGCGCACGCCGGGCTCCTCGATAAATCGAACGACAAGAGGAATATCCGTCGCGGCGATCACCGGCATCGTCACCTGCACGCTGCTGCTGGCGGCGTGGATGGCGGGATTGTTGATCGGCTCGTCATTATAATCGTACAGCGTGTATTCCAGCAGCTCCACGATGGTCGAGCGCGCGTTTTCGATGTTGAGCGTCACCTGCGCGTAGCTCACCTGCATGACGTCGCGCTGCTGTCCCCAGATCTCAAGAACCTCCGGCAAAAGCTGCACGCGTCCGGCGACGTAACCGTCGGCGACGTTGCCGACCAGCTTGCAGCGGATCTCGACGTCGTCCTTGCGGAACAGCTCGCCGACCCGGACGGAAACGGTCTGCACGGTCGGAGATTTGACCGAGATCTGCCCCGGATTTACGCCGGGCGGATAGATGATCGTATACCGCAGGGACTGCGTGCCGGTGGAGTTGACCGAGCTCAGATCCGCCAGCAGCCGCACACGGTCGGTATTGAAGGAATAAACCGTGCTGCGCGGCATCGTGAGCACCAGGCTCTCCACGGTCACGTCGCCGTTGAGGAGCACCAGGCCCTTGTTCGCAAGCGCCGACTCGGCGGTGAAGAATTCCACGGGGATATCCTCAAGGGAGAGGTCGACCATCGCGGAATTGTTCACATAGAACCAGAGTACGAACGCGATCAGGATCGACGCCGCGATATAGATCGCCTTGCGGCCGTTACTCAGCATGATCGTCCGCCCCCTTCCCCGCCTTGCTCTGCCAGGGCAGGCGCAGGCGGAACTTCTCCTTCTCCTCGTCGTCCGCGGGGATCAGCTCGTTCATCAGCAGCTTTTCAAGCGTCTGCGGCGTCAGGTGCCGCTTGAGCATACCGCGGATCGCCACGGAGATCGCCCCGGTCTCCTCGGAGACGATGACGACCACGGCGTCCGAATTCTCACTCATACCGATGCCGGCGCGGTGGCGGGTGCCGAGGTCCCGGCTGATGTTCACGTTGTGCGACAGCGGCAGGATGCACCCCGCCGCGAAGAGCCGCCCGTCCCGCACGATAACCGCTCCGTCGTGCATGGCAGCCTTGACGAAGAAGATATTTTTGAGCAGCTGGCTGGAGATCTGCGCGTCGATGACCGTCCCGGAGCGCGCGAGATCGTCAAGCTTGCTTTCGCGCTCAAAAACAATCAGCATACCCGTCCGGGACTCGGACATCTCGGCGCAGGCGTCGACTGTCTGCGCGATCGCGGTCTCGATCACGCTCGTCTGCCGGGCGTGGGCAAAGGGATTCAGGGAGCTCAGGCGGCTCGACCCCACCTGCTCCAGCAGACGGCGCAGCTCCGGCTGGAAGAGGACGATCAGCGCGATAACGCCCGTGGTGACAATGTTGCGCAGGATAAAATTGATGCTGTTGAGCTGCAGCAGGTCGCTGAGAGCCAGCGCGAAAAGAAACATCAAGACGCCGCGCCCAAGGTTTGCCGCGCGGGAGCGCCCGACCAGCTTCAGCGCCCGATACAGCAGAAACGCCATCAGCAGGATGTCGAGCCAGTCCGTCAGGCGGATCGTCCCAATATAGCGCAAAACGCCTTCCAAAATCGTCGTTGCCACTTCCATCCGATTTTCTCTCCATCGCAAAGATGCCAAACGTCAAAGATAATCATATTCTAATATAAGCGCCGTCAAATTGCAACGGGGAGAGCTGTGAATTTTCCATGAAATCTCAGCGCGGAATCTGTATCACTTTGCCAGTATCTCCCGCAGCGCGCGGAGAAAACCGTCGATGTCCGCCGCGCGTTCAAAGGCGGACACGCTGACGCGCACCGTGCCGGCGTCAAGCGTTCCCACGCTTCGATGCGCCAGCGGCGCGCAGTGGTAGCCCGCGCGCACCGCGACGCCGCGCGCCGCAAGCGCCGAAGCAAGCTCCTCGCTCTCCCAGCCGTCCGCCGTAAACGACAGCACGCCCGTTTGCAGGGCTTCGTCACGCGCGGCGTAGACGGTCAGGCCGTTGAGTGTCTGAAGCCCTTCCCTCGCGCGGCGGATCAACGCGCGTTCATGGCGCGCGATGCGCGCTGCCGTCGTGTCGCGCACGAATCGGAGCCCCGCCGCAAGGCCGGCGATCCCCGGCATATTGTGCGTGCCGGGCTCCAGCCGGTCCGGCAGGAACTCCGGCATCTCCTGCCGCAGCGATTCGCTGCCCGTTCCGCCCTCCAGCAGCGGTTTCGCCCGCGCGCCGCAGAGCAGGAGCCCCGTCCCCTGCGGGCCGTAAAGCCCCTTATGCCCCGGCATGGCGACGAAGGCGGCGCCCAGCGCGTCCATGTCGAGCGGCAGGACGCCTGCCGACTGCGCCGCGTCGACAATCAGAGGCACCCCAGCCGCGCGGCAGAGCGACGCGATCTCGCCGATCGGCGGGCAAAAGCCGAACACGTTGGACGCCGCCGTGCAGATCACGGCGTCCGCCCCATCCCGGATCGCCGCGGCGAACGCCTCGACACAGGCGCCCGCGTCAAAAAGCGGCGACGCCGCGACCACCGTTTCCGCGCCGAGCGCGTGCAGCGGGCGCGTGACCGCGTTATGCTCCCAGCCGGAAATGATTGCTCTGCCGCCGGGCGGCACCAGGCTTTTGATGGCGATATTCAGCCCATGCGTCGCGCTCGCGGTGAAAACGACGCGCTCCGGCGACGTGACGCCGAACAGCTCGGAAGCAAGGCTGCGGCAGTGGAACAGCAGCCGGTCCGCCGCCTGCGCGCTCGGATAGCCGCCGCGCCCCGGCGAGCTGAGCGTCTGCATGGCGCGCAGCATGGCGGCGCGGACGGCGGGCGGCTTTCGGAAGGTGGTCGCCGCGCTGTCGAGATAGATCACAGCGACACCTCGTGCCGTTCGCCGTTCGAGACGAAAAACGCCTTGACGGGCAGCACGCCCGCCTCGCGCAGGACGCCGGCGGCGCGGCTGAACTGCCGCTGCGGCACTTCGAGCGTATAACCGCAGCCGCTTTTTGAAACGCCCGCGCCGATGCGGCGCACCCTTCCGTAGATGCCGCTTTGCCCCAGCGCCTGCGCCATCTGCTGAGCATGGGTGACCGAGCGCGCTGTCAAGAGATAATGGTCCATGGGAAAGCCTCCTTTACCGCATGATATGAGCGGACGGCGGC
>CACZCL010000010.1 GCA_902779695.1 Oscillospiraceae bacterium
GGGGATCATCTACGTCATGAACCCGCTGCAGCCGGAGTTGGTGCGCGCGCTGGACAGGCGCATCCACATCGTCGCGGTGGGCGACGCCGTCGAGGGGCTGGAGATCGACACGGTGGACATCAACAACTACAATGCCGGACGCCTCGTCGCGGAGCATTTGATCGCGCTGGGGCACCGGGACGTCGCCTACATCACCACCGCCCTCAACGAGCGGCACATCCCCCGCATCCGCCGCTACGAGGGGCTGGCGGAGACCTTCCGCGAGCGCTGCCCCGCGGGCAGCGTGACGGTGTTCAGCCGGGACGCGAAGGAAGAGGAGGAGCTGCGCGGGGAAAACGTGGAGCTCGCCTGCGGGCGGGAGCTGGCGCGCTCGTGCGCGCGCGAGAAGAAGATCACCGCCATCGTGGCGATCAACGACATGGTTGCCTACGGCGTGCTGGACGGGTTGACGGAGCTGGGCTTCCGCGTGCCGGAGGATTACAGCCTGTGCGGCTTCGACAACGTGTTCCCCTCCGCGTTTCGCCGGATGTGGCTGACAACCGTGGACAATTCGACAGTTTACCACGGCGGGCACGCGTTCCGGCTGCTCAAGGAGAAGATCGACCACGCGGGGGACGGCGCCGCGGTGCATCCGGTGATCCGCGCGGAGTACAAAAGCGAGCTGCTCGTGCGCGGCAGCACCGGCGCGCCCCGGCAGCGATGAGACGCGTTGGCGCGGCTTTCCGCCGTCGGCCGCGCCAACGAAAAAAACCGGCGCCTCCGCTTTCGCAGAGGCGCCGGTTCTACGTTTATTTGGAGGGCTTGTCGCTGTTGAGCCAGGCGACGAACTCGTCGAGCGGCAGCTCGCCCGCGCTGCACGCGTCGCGCTTGGCGCGCGCCTCCGCCGACCAGGCGGTGAACTCCTCGCGGGTCATCAGGCCATAGCGGATGCGCGCGTTGTGCGTCTTGTACGAGCGCTTGTACTCGCGCACGGCGGGGTCCTCCATCTTGCGCTGTTCGTACAGGCGGAGCGAGCCCATCTCGCGGCAGGTCTTGGTGGAATTCTCGATCAGCCGGTCGCAGTATTCCAGCTTCGCGCGGCCGTGGGTCGCAAAGTAGCGCCCGCAGTATTTGCATTTGCGCAGGTGCAGATCCTCCTGCAGATAGCGGTAGAGCAGAAACTCGGCGAACGCCTCGCAGTCCTCGGTCTCCAAAAGCTCGGTGACGAGGGTTTGCGCGTTGTTGGACGGCTCCTCCTCCAGAAACCCGTCGTAGGGGTAAAGCCCGCTGACGCCCTTGACCGCCGTGCCGTACTGCACATGGTCGAAGGTGAAGGGCGGGTAGGATTCCTCGCCAAGCTGCTTTTGCAGGGTAAAGTAGCGCAGCGCCGTATCCTCGCTCTCGCTGATGTCGAACACCTGCTCCAGCAGGTCGCGGAGATAGGTCTGCATCGCCTTATAGTACGCCATCTGCCCCATGCACTCGTCCAGCGAGATCAGGTCGCCGACGCCGTGGATGATGGCAAGGCGCTGGAGCGAGGCGGCAAACGGCGTGAAGAACGCGCTCTGATCCAGCCAGTAGAGGGTGCAGTAGAAGATCGCGTTGAAGCTCTTTTTGAGGTAGCGGCCCTCGTTGATGGACTGCACCGCCTCCCGGATCTTGGGCAGCATCTGCTCCCAGACCGAAAGATCGGTTTCCAGAAAGTCGCCGATCACGGTGCCGGAGGAGTACTCCTTGTGGAACAGCGTGGCAACGCCCGTGCCCTCCTCGCCCATGGTGCGCATCTCGAAGCACTCGGTCTCCGCGTCCGTATAGACGGCGCACCAGATCCTTTCGCGCGGCACGGGAGGCGTCGGATTCGACTGCATGGCTGATAAACCTCCTTGCTTTGGCATATTTCATACACCTTTAAGCATACCAAAAAGACGCCGCGCTGTCAAGAGACTCGCGGCGTCTTTTAGTCTATTGGAAATGTTATGTAAAGTGATAGACTCTGCATTCATAGGGCCTGGTGATGAATCCATTTTCCGCCCGCTCCGCGCCGTAGTTGGACAGCAGCAGCTCGCCGCGCGAAAGCTCGAAACCGTGCGGCGCCCTGAAACGCACGGGTCGCTCCGTGAACGAGCAGATCACCAGCAGTTTCTCCCGCCCGAGGCTCCGGGAGTACACGAACAGGCTGCCGGACCATCTTTGGTGGTCGACATAATCTCCATCCCGGATCAGCCTAAGTCTTTTACGAATGGAAATCGCGGCGCGATAAAAGCGCAAAAGGGAGTTCGGGTCCTCCTCCTGCGCGGCGACGTTGATCTCGCGGTAGTTTTCGTTCACGCTGAACCAGGGCGTGCCCGTCGTGAAGCCCGCGTTTGGCTCCGCGCTCCACTGCATCGGCGTGCGCGCGCTGTCGCGGGAGGCGCGGTGGCACCATTTGAGGCGCAGCCCGTCCGGCAGCACATGGGCGAACATATTTTCGTAGAGCCAGCGGGTCTGCACGTCCTCGTACTCCTCCGCCCTTGCCGGGCGCCAGTTCGTCATGCCGATCTCCTGCCCCTGATAGATGAACGGGGTGCCCTTCTGGAAGAGGTAGGCGGCCGCCAGCATCTTGCCGCTCTCCACGCGGTAGCGCTCGCTGCCGTAGCGGGAGATGACGCGCGGATGGTCGTGGTTTTCGAGATAGAGCATATTCCACGCCTTGCCGTCCAGCTTGTCCTGCCACTGGTCGAACGCGCGCTTGAGGCGGCGCGCGGAAAAGGGCAGCGCCGCGTAGTCGATCAGGAAGCAGTCGGCGTTCATGCACTGGAACTGGATCATCGTGTTCAGCTGTCCGTGCCGCTCGTCGATGTAGTCCAGCGCCTTCTTCGGCGCGACGAGCGGCGCCTCGCCGATGGTGAAGGCGTCGTAGTCGTCCAGCACCTCGCGGAATTCCCGCAGATAGTCGTGCACGCGCGGGCCGTGGTTATAGTGCGCGATCCCGCGGGAGGCGGGCATGAAGTAGTCGTTGGGCAGGCCGTCTTTTTTGGAGATGAAGGTGATCACGTCCTCGCGGAAGCCGTCCACGCCCAGCTCCAGCCAGAAGCGCAGGATGCGCTTGACCTCCTCGCGCACGAGGGGGTTGTCCATGTTGAGATCCGGCTGGCGGACGGAGAAGAGGTGCAGGTAGTACTCCCGGCGCACCTCGTCCCATTTCCACGCCTTGCCTTCGAAGATGCTGTCCCAGTTGTTCGGCAGCCTGCCGCCGAGGCTCGCCGGACGCCAGATATAATAATCGGTATACGGCTCGATGCGGCGGCGGGACTTCTGGAACCACTCGTGCGCGTCGCTGGTGTGGTTGACCACCAGGTCCATGATGACCTTCATGCCGCGCGCGTGCGCGCCGTCCAGTACGCGGCGGAACGCCTCCATACCGCCGTAGAGCGCGTCGATGTCCATATAGTCGGAGATGTCGTAGCCGCAGTCGACGCCGGGGGAGGGGTAGAGCGGGGAGAACCAGATCCCGTCGCAGCCGAGGGATTTGATATAGTCAAGCTTTTCGTAAACGCCCAGAAGGTCGCCGACGCCGTCCCCGTCCCCATCCAGAAAGCTCCGGGGCCAGATCTGGTAAAAGACGCTGTCCTTGTACCAATGCGTTTGTTCCATGGTAAACCCACCCGAAAGAATGATTGACGATCGGCGTCAGCCGATGATGCGCGTGCCGGTCGTGCCCCGGATGCCGTCCTTCGCCTTCTCCAGCAGCGTGATAAGCGCCGTGCGCCCGGGCTTCGACTCGGCGAATTTGACCGCCGCCTCGACCTTCGGCAGCATGGAGCCGGGCGCGAACTGCCCCTCGGCGATGTACCGGCGCGCCTGCTCCGGCGTCAGGGTGTCGAGCCCCTTCTGATCGGGCTTGCCGAAGTTGATCGCGACCTGCTCCACCGCGGTGAGGATGATGAGCATATCGGCGTCCAGCTGCTCGGCAAGGCACTCTGAGGCGAAGTCCTTGTCGATGACCGCCGGCACGCCCTTGAGGTGGTACTTGTCCGTCCAGATCACGGGGATGCCGCCGCCGCCCGCGGCGATGACCGCGTGCCTGCCGTCGAGCAGCGCCTTGATCGTGTGGATCTCGATGATCTCCGTCGGCTTCGGGCTTGCCACGACCTGCCGCCAGCCGCGGCCCGCGTCCTCCGCCACGTCGATGCCCTTCTCGGCGGCGAGCTTCTTCGCCTCCGCCTCGGTCATGAACGCGCCGATGGGCTTCGTCGGGTGTTGGAACGCAGGGTCCTTCGGATCGACGGCGACCTGCGTGAGCACGGTCGCGATGTGCATGCCGGTCCCGCGGCGGTCCAGCTCCTCGCCGATGAGGTTTTGCAGATCGTAGCCGATATAGCCCTGCGACATCGCGACGCACATCGAAAGCGGCATGACGTCGCGGCTCTCGTCCTCGCGGCGGTAGGCGGCGAAGGCGTTTTGGATCATGCCGACCTGGGGGCCGTTGCCGTGCGCGATGACGACCTCGTAGCCCTCCTCGATCAGGTCGGCGATCGCCTTGGCGGTGACGTTGACCGCGTCCATCTGCTCGTGCAGGTTCTTGCCCAGGGCGTTGCCGCCGAGAGCGATGACAATGCGCTTTGCCATGGTAAAGCTCCTCCTTGTTCCTCTGTTGGAATATTGCACCTGAAAAATTTTTAGCTTTCCTCATTAATAATAAGCTGTTGCGCGGGGTTTTGCAATATGCTAAACTATCAAAGATATCCATATATTTTTGGTCAAGAAGAGGGTAACGCAGCATGAACATGATCCAGAAGGCGAAAGACCAGGTCGCGGAGCTGACGAAGCGCGCCTATGACGCGGCGGCCGCCGCGGGCGCGCTGCCGGCGGGCGTGGAGACGCCGGCCGCCGTCGAGATCCCGAAGGACGCCGCCAACGGCGACTACACCACCACGTTCTGCCTTGCCGCGGCAAAGGCGATGCGCAAGAGCCCGCGCGACGTCGCGCAGCTTCTCGTGGGGCACATGGACCTTGCGGGCAGCTGGTTCACGGGCGTCGAGATCGCCGGCCCCGGCTTTCTCAACTTCCGCCTGGGCGACGGCTGGTATGCCGACGTGCTCGCCGCCGTCGAGGCGGAGGGCGCGGGCTACGGGCGCAGCGACGCGCTGCGTGGCACGAAATACATGGTCGAATTCGTCTCCGCGAACCCCACCGGCCCCATGCACATGGGCAACGCGCGCGGCGGCGTCCTCGGCGACACGCTGGCGGGCGTGCTCGACTGGTGCGGCGCGACGGTGGAGCGGGAATTTTATGTAAACGACGCGGGCAACCAGATCGAAAAATTCGCCAAGAGCATCGACGCGCGCTATTTCCAGCTGATTCAGGGTGAGGACGCGGTGGAATTCCCGGAGGACGGCTACCACGGCGACGATATCCGAGAACTGGCGCAGGCGTTCCGCGAGACGTATGGAGATAGTTATGTAAACAAAGATGAGGCGACGCGCCACGCGGACATGGCGCGCTTCGGGCTGGAGCGCAACCTGCCGAAGATGAAGAGCGATCTGGAGCGCTACGGCATCCGGTTCGACACGTGGTTCCGCGAGTCCGCGCTCCACGAGAGCGGCTACGTCGCCGATACGGTCAGGGAGCTTTCCGACGCGGGCTGGACCTATGAAAAGGACGGCGCGCTGTGGCTCAAGACGGCGGAGATCCTTCGCGAGGGCCTCGTCAGGGCAGGGAAGAAGCGGGAGGACGCGGACAAGCTCGACCTCAAGGACGACGTGCTGCGCCGCGCCAACGGCTTTTATACCTACTTCGCCGCCGATATTGCCTACCATCGCAACAAGTTCGCCGTGCGCGGCTTCGACAAGGTCATCGACGTCTGGGGCGCCGACCACCACGGGCACGTCGCGCGGCTCAAGGGCGCGCTGGACGCGCTGGGGCTGGACGGCGCGAACCGGCTCGACATCGTGCTGATGCAGCTGGTCAAGCTGGTGCGCGACGGCGAGGCGGTCAAGATGTCCAAGCGCACGGGCAAGGCGATCTCGCTCAGCGACCTGCTGGACGAGATCCCCGTGGACGCCTGCCGCTGGTTCTTCAACACGAAGCCCGACACGCAGATGGAGTTCGATCTCGGCCTTGCCGTGCGGGAAGACAGCGAGAACCCGGTCTACTACGTCCAGTACGCCCACGCGCGCATTTGCAGTCTGCTCAAGGCGCTCGCCGCGGAGGGGATCACCGTGCCGAAGGCACAATCGGTTGACATAACGATTGCTTCGAGCGAGCAGGAGCGCGCGCTTGTGAAGGCGCTGTCCACCTTCCCGGAGGAGCTGCGCATGGCGGCGCGGGACTACGACCCGAGCTACGTGGGGCGCTATCTCGTCGCGCTCTCGGGGGCGTTCCACCGCTTCTATCACGACTGCCGCATCAAGGGCGAGGCGCCGGAGGTGGCGGCCGTGCGGCTGAAGCTGGCGGAGGCGACGCGGCAGGTGCTCGCCAACGGCCTCGGCATCCTCGGCGTCGCCGCGCCGGAGAAGATGTGAGGGCGGCGTTCTCTTTTCAACAGGAAACCCGCGGGCGCAAGCCCGCGGGTTCGTCTTTGCTCCGCGTCGTTTCGTTTTCCGCCGTTTACAGCCCCGGGATGCCGAGCCCGCCGAGACCGAGGCTGCTCGTGAGCGCGTTCATGCCGGCGCTCATCGCCTCGTCCGCCTGACGCAGCGCCTCGTTGACCGCGGAGAGCACGAGGTCCTGCAGCATCTCCACGTCCTCGGGGTCGACCGCCTCGGGCTTGATGGCAAGCGCGGTCAGCTCCTTCTTGCCGTTGACCGTCGCGCTCACCGCGCCGCCGCCGACGCTTGCCGTGAAGGTCTTCTCCTCGATCTCCTGCTGCTTTTTCGTCATGTCCTCCTGCATCTTCATCAACTGCTGCTGCATGGCCGCCTGCTTCATCGCCGCGCCGCTGCCGTTGGAAAACCCGCGCCGCGCGCTGTATCCCTTCGCCATGATGATATCCTCCTGGTATTATTGAATTTTAAAATTACTGAACGTACTGCCCATTTGGAGCAGATCCTGCATCTTGTCGTGAGGCTCGTCCGCGGGCTCGCCAAGCACGAAGCGCACGCGCACGTCCCGCCCGGCGGACTGTGCCGTCACCTCGGAGAGCACGGAGGCGACCTCCGGCTTGTCGAGCATGTTCTTCTGCGCTTCCGTTCCGCAGTAGACCGTCAGCAAACCGTCCGCGAGGCGCCCCTTCGCCATGCCGATGAACGCGCGCATCGGGACGGGCAGCCGGTTTTTGTAGTTTTCCATCAGCCGCGTGAAGATCGCGCCGTCCTGCGCCGCGCCGTCCGCCGCCGCGGTGGGCGCGGAGACGGGCGCCGGAACGCCGTTCACCGGCGCGGAGCTCGCCGCCGGCTCGACCGGCTCGCCGTAGGGCGGGGGACCGTCCTCCTCGGCGGGCGCGTCCTCCCACGGGGGCGCGTCCTGCGCCTGCTCCGGCGCGGGAGAGGGCGCGGCGGCCCTGACAGGCGGCGCTTCCTCCGCCTTGGCGGAAGCCTTCGCGGCGGGGCTGGATGCGAACGCCGCGCCCGCGGCAAGCTGCTCCTCCAGCCGCGCGACGCGCGCGGCGAGCGCCGTCAGGTCGCCGGAGAGGCTCTCGTCGCACAGCCGCAGCAGGCAAAGCTCCGCGTCGGTGCGGCGGTTGACGCTGCTTTGCAGCGCCGCGGCGGATTCCTGCAGGACGGTGCAGATCTGGATCAGCCGCGCGTTCGAGGCGGAGGCGCGCAGCGCGTCGAGCGTTTTGCCGTCGTAGCCGCCGCTGAGCAGCGACTCGCCGCCCTCGGGCGCGGTGGACGAGATCAACAGGTCGCGCGCGAGCGTCGACAGCTCGCCCAGCACCGCGCCGACGTCCTTGCCGCCGGCGTAGAGGCTTCCGAGCAGCAGCAGCGCCGCCTTCGCGTCGCGCCGCAGGATCAGGTCGAACAGCTGCGCGGTCTGCACGTTGCCGGCGAGGCCGAGGGTCTCCAGCACCTCCGCCGCGCCCACCGCCGCGCCGGTGGCGGCGCATTGGTCGAGCAGGCTCAGCGCGTCGCGCAGCGCGCCGTCGGCAAGCCGCGCGAGCAGCTCCGCGCCGTCCGGCGTGAGGCGGATGCCCTCCTCCTTCGCCACGTATGCGAGCCGCGCTTCGATGTCGCGCGGCAGGATGCGGCGGAAGGCGAACCGCTGGCAGCGGGAGAGGATCGTCGCGGGGACCTTGTGCAGCTCCGTGGTGGCGAGCACGAACATCAGATGCTCCGGCGGCTCCTCCAATATTTTGAGCAGCGCGTTGAACGCCTCGCGGGTGAGCATGTGTACCTCGTCGATGATGTAAACGCGCTTTTTGACCTGCGCGGGGGAGTAGACCGCCTCGTCGCGCAGGGCGCGCACGTTGTCCACGCCGTTGTTCGACGCGGCGTCCAGCTCCGTCACGTCGAGGAACGCGCCCGACTCGATGCCGAGGCAGGACGGGCAGCGGTTGCACGGGTCGCCGTTTTGGGGATCTTCGCAGTTGACCGCCTTGGCGAGGATCTTCGCGCAGGTGGTCTTGCCGGTGCCGCGCGTGCCGGTGAACAGATACGCGTGGCTCAGCCGCCCCTCGGCGACCTGCCGCTTGAGCGTTGCGGTGATATGCTCCTGCCCGACGACGTCGGAGAAGGTTTTTGGCCGCCATTTGCGGTAAAGCGCCTGATACACGGAAAAGCCCCCCATTGCGCGGCTCGGCGGCGCCGGTGGTCGCCCGTTTGGGCGCGCGGCTGCCGCGCGGAATGACCGAAATAGCGATATCCTCCGCGTACAGCCGCGGGACCGGCGCCCTTGCGGCGCATGGAGGGTCCCGGTTAATGCTGCTCGGTTCCCCGCCTGACATGGTTCGCGGGCTTCCATCGCGCAAGACCGGCCCCGCAGCTGTATGCGGAGGATATCGCAAAATATTTTACTACAGGAATGCAAAATGCGCAACAGAAAAATTTGCAATTTTTGAAAAAGAGGGCTTTACAAATCGGAAAATCTGTGGTATTGTACTTGGGCTGAACAGAATATGGGCCTGTAGCTCAGTTGGGAGAGCGTACGGTTCGCATCCGTAAGGTCGTGGGTTCGAATCCCTTCAGGTCCACCAGAAAACGCCGTGAAACGAAGATTTCACGGTGTTTTTGTAATTTTCTAAGCAGATTTCCTTTGACGAGGCCAACACTCTTCCCGATTTCTCAGAAACGAGTGGTCCGCATCCTTACCTTGGCCGGTCATTAAGATTATACGCAGTAAATTCCCCGCCTCCGGATACTTTGTCCAGTTCTTCATCATCAAGGAGCATCCCTGCCTCTTTTATGGTATCCCTTGCTTCTTCCTTTGTCTTTGCATTTTCTACTTTTTCCTTCAGATCACCGATCAGTTTCATTATTTACCGTTCCTCCATATAAGCTGATAATGATTTTTTAATAGCACCGGGTACATTTCCGTAATGATCGCATCGATGAGGCAATTCTGAATCACTTCCTGCTGAGCGATCCGGTCAGGAAGCTTCAATACCGCTCTCTGTTATACGTAAGAAATCGAAAAATGGCAACGGTATTTTCAAAAAATCTTATAAATTCAATTCCTTAAGCCGAGAATAATACATTTTCATTCTATTTTGAAACGATTCTTCACGATGACGGGAGTCGTGCATTTCCAGATAAACTGTAAGGTAGTCGCCAAACTTGCCATTGTAAAGTTTATACACGCATTTTGGTTTACTTTGCCTTTACCATTAGCGGCTTTCGATTTACAAAATCATTATATACAAGACATCTGACATAGTCAAGGTGGAAAGGCTGTCGGTGCTCTTTTGACTATGTGGATCTATGGGATAGCTGAGAGCACTACTCGGGAGAGCGTACGGTTCGCATCCGTAAGGTCGTGGGTTCGAATCCCTTCAGGTCCACCATGAAACGCCGTGAAATGAAAATTTCACGGCGTTTTTGCAATTATTTCGCGATTTATCCTTGATGCAAACAACGCTTTTTTCGACATCTCATCTTCTCGGCTTTCTTCCCGTAATCACACTTCCAGTTCATAATGCTTGTTATTCAACTTCTCCGCTAGCATAGTGGGTTGCGAAAGCCTGCATCTGCTCTATCAAACTGGTCAGCATAGGCCGTTTTGCACACACACCACCCTGCGCGCAAAGCGGTCTCTTTCCTGCCTGCGCCCTAACGCACAACCGCGATTTTACCGCGTCGTTGTCACCATGTTGCCGCGCCGGATGTGCGCTCGGGGAAACACCTCCGCAGGAGCAAGCCGCCGACACAGCGCCAGCGTTTCGACCACGCGCTCGACGTGCAAAGGGAGTATGAGGCAACTGTTGATTTGCGGCGGGAAAGCGCAAAAATCTGTTGCCATCTTCCGCGGCGTGGTATAATATGAAGCAAGAAAGTCAGGAAAGGAGCGTACGGATATTTCGCCTGTGATGTTGAGTGCCAGCACGGGAGAGCGTACGATTTGAATCCCTTCGGGTCCACCATGAAAGGGTAGGTAATCTCGAAAGAGTTGCCTGCCTTTTTTCTGAGGAAAATGAGGTAAGCATGATGAAAAACGGGAAAAAGCCTGATCCGAATGCGGTGCATCCGATTGCGGGGTATGATAAAGAAATCTACGTAAAGCCGACTGTTCGGAATCCAAATATCGTGGTTGGAGATTTTACCTATATCGCGGATTCGGATTTCGAGAGCCACGTAACGCATTTTTATCCGTGGAGCAGGGATAAGCTCATCATTGGAAAGTTCTGCCAGATTGCGGCCGGCGCCGAATTCGTGATGAACGACGCCAATCACCAGATGAACGCGGTGTCGACATTCCCGTTTTACACGCTGGAAGGCTGGGATATGCAGGCTCCCGCTCCGTCTGATATGCCGTACAAGGGCGATACCGTGATCGGCAATGACGTGTGGATCGGTCAGAACGCGGTGATCCTTCCCGGCGTTCACATTGGAGACGGCGCGATCGTCGGCGCGAACAGTGTTGTGGGAGGAGACGTTGCGCCGTATGCCATTGTGATCGGGAATCCGGCGAGGATGCTGCGGAAGCGCTTCGATGATGAGCTGATCGCTCTGCTGCTCGGTTTCAGGTGGTGGGATAAAAGCATAGAAGAAATTAACAGCCTGATCCCGATTCTGACCTGCGGCGATTTGGAAAAAGTCAGAAAGGAACTGAAGGAAAGAGCGTCCGCCCCGTGATTTTTTTCTTGCCAGATCGTGTATTCTATCATATAATACCATCATGCATAGCGGCAAGCGGATATCCACAATGAGAAAGAAAGGATGCGGACGGGATGAGCAACGAAGAGAAAAACGGGAACGCCCTGCCGGACGAGGTGCTGGATCTGGTGACGGGAGGCCGCGACCTGTATCCGTCGGAGGATGAGTTTTTCAACTATACCTACAACAGCCTGATCGGTTTGGGACTGATGACCGAGGATGAGATCGACAACATGATGGCGTATCTGCTCTGCGTTGACAATCTGGTGGACGGCTCCCCCGAATTCTTCTATAACATGAAAGCCGACTACCGCAAGGTTTGGGAGAAGCAGACCGGACAGAAATGGCAGAAGTGGACCCCCAAGCAGTGAACGGTTGCTGTCGAATTCGCCGAAAGCAAAGGACGCCGCGGGGCGTCTTTTGCTTTCGGCGGCGCCGCTTTGCGGCGCTTTCCGGCCTGCGGCGCGGAAGCGTCCGCCGGCGGAGGAAGAAAAATCCGGTTGCATTTTTGCGAAAAACGGCGTATGCTGTCGCTTGCCGCCATCGAAGGATGGCACGGCGCTGCGAAAGGGGGCGGCCGACTTGCCGCAAAACGATGAAAAGCGGTTTTACCGCGTGCTGGGCGCGCTGGAGCGCGACCCGCACGTGTGCCTGCTGAAAAACTACCGGCAGCACAAGGGGAACACGACCTTCCGCCATTGCCGCAGCGTCGCGGAGTACAGCTTCCGGCTGGCGCAGCGCCTCGGCTGGCGCATTGACGAGGCGGCGCTGGCGCGGGGCGCCATGCTGCACGACTATCACCTCTACACGCGCAAGGAGCGCCATGTCAACGTCCTCAAGCACGCCTTTGCCCACCCGGAGCAGGCGTGCAGCAACGCCGCGGCGGTGTTCAGCCTCAGCGGCAAGGAGAAGAACATCATCCGAAGCCATATGTGGCCGCTGACGCTTTTTTCGCCGCCGCGCTCGAAGGAGGCGTTCCTCGTGACGCTGGCGGATAAGTACTGCGCCCTTCGGGAGCTGCGCGGGCGGCGATGAGCCGTCCGACCGTCGGCGGGGCGCGGCTGCCTTTGGCGGAGCAGCGGAAAAAACGGCGCCTTCCCCACAGGGGAAGGCGCCGTTTGCGCTCGTTACGTTTTGCGTTCGGCGTCCCGCGCGCACAGCTCGCTCAAAATGCGCGCGATGCGCCGGCGCGACGCCTCGTCCGGCACGATGAGGCCCAGCCCGTAGCCTGAGCCGCCCGAGCCGGAGCCACCTGAGCCGGAACCGCCGGAGCCATAGTCCGGAGCGCTGCCGGCGGGAGCGGCGGAGGGGCCCTGCCCGCCGGGCGCGGACGCCGCGCGGGCGCTTTGCAGCGACTCCCAGAACGCGCGGAGGGAGGGGGCGGTGGGATCTTGCCGCGGCGCGGGAACGGCGGCTTTTGCGGATCGTTTTTTCACGGCTCCAACCCTCCTTCGGCAGAATGGGCGCGCAGACCCTCCAGATATACGGCGGTTTGCGCGCAGCGTTCCAACGCGCCCTCCCACGCGGGGAAGTCGGTCACGATGCGCAGCGCGCAGGAAAGGCAGTACTCCACGCGCTTTTCGTTCGATGCGGCAAGCGCGCGCTTTTGCCCCCACAGGTGCGTGACGAGGGACTGCCTGTCCCCCTCGCGCAGAGAAAGGAGCGTTTGCACCTCCGCGCCGCACGCCCTCGCGCACAGGGGGAGAAGCCGCTGCTCGGCGAAGCACATGGTCACGACGGGGTCCCCGTCCGCGCCGCGCAGGGCGCGCATGAAGCGGAACGCGGCGTCGGTGTAGTACGCCTTGAGGCGCGGCGAGGGCAGGTACAAAAACGCGGTGTTCGCGGCGGGCAGGGAGAAATCCCACTCCCGCGGGAACGCGTAGCCCGGCGCGAGGGCGAACGCCTCGGCGGGGTCGGGATACACGTCGGGGGACAGCGCCTCCCAATGGGCGGCGACGGGGCTGGCGCGAAGCAGCGGGGAAACGTCCTCCCACACGATCAGATCGGTGTCCAGCATGACGCAGGGGGCGTCCGTTCCGCGCAGCGCCTCCAGCTTTCCGGCGGCCCAGAACAGCCGCGGGTCAAGGGCGGGATCCATACGGTCGAGCGCCGTGTCCGGCGGCTCGCTCCAAAGCGCCGAGAGGCCCGCGCGCTCGAAGAACGCGGCGCCGGCGCTGTCGGTGATCATGCGGATCGGCCCGTTTTTCTCCCGCCATTTCAGCGCCGAGAGCATCAGCGTGAGCAGCTCGTAGTCCGGAAGGGCGACGTCGCCGCCGTTGCGGAGGCGGTTCGGTTTTGTCCAGAAGGAATGAAAAGCGTTCATAGCGTAACGGATCAATTACAAACGGGGAAGCCGAATCACTCCCGATTATCAATTATAGAAATCAACCGCGCCGCTGTCAAGAAAAAAGCTCGGTCACATTTCATTCATTATAGCAGAGGGCGGGGAAAAAGAAAAGTCCCCATTGCCATTGCGGGAAAACTTGTGTATAATGCAGTGCATTGGCGGACTTTTTTTACAGGAAAAGAGGAGGGATCGCTCATGAAGCGGAGGCTTACGGCGTCGGAGACGCTGTCCGTCACCAGTATGCTGTTCGGGCTTTTTTTCGGCGCCGGCAATCTGATCTTTCCGGCGTATATGGGACAGGCGTCGGGGCGCAATATGCTGCCGGCGCTGGTCGGCTTTCTGATCTCCGGCGTGGGGCTGCCGCTGCTGGCGGTCGCCTCGCTGGGCATCACGCATTCGGACGGCGTGCTGCGGCTGAGCGGCAAGGTCGGCAAGGTCTACAGCTACTTTTTCACCTGCGCGCTGTATCTGACCATCGGACCGTTTTTCGCGATCCCGCGCTGCTTCACAGTCCCGTTTGAAACGGGCGTCGCCCCGGTCGTGCCGCAGGGCGTGCCGCCGCGGCTGGCGCTGTTTCTCTTCACGCTGCTTTTCTTCGCGCTGATGCTCTGGTTTTCGCTGCGCCCGGGCAAGATCCTCGTTTGGGTGGGCAAGCTGCTCAATCCGCTGTTCCTGCTGGTGTTCGCGTGGATCATGGTCACCGCGCTGCTGCACCCGCTCGGCAGCGCCGCCGCCGTGGAGCCTGCGCCGGAGTTTGCCGCCGCCCCCCTCGCAAGGGGCATCCTGGAGGGCTATAACACGATGGACGCGCTGGCGGGTCTGGCGTTCGGCATCGTGGTGGTGAACGTCATCACCTCGCTCGGCGTGAAGGAGCCGGGCGACGTTGCGATCTGCACGGTGCGCTCCGGCGCGTCCGCCTGCCTGCTGATGGCGCTAATCTACGGCGTGACGGTGCTGGTCGCCGCGCAGAGCCGCGGCGTCTATCCCGTCGCGGAAAACGGCGGCGCCGCGCTCTCCGTCATCGCGCGGCACTATTTCCCGGGCGCGGGCGCGTATCTGTTCGCGGCGATGATCTTCTTCGCCTGCCTCAAAACCGCCGTCGGCCTGATTACGAGCTGCAGCGAGGCGTTCGAGCAGATGTTCCCCGGGCGCCTGAGCTACAAAAAATGGGTGGTGCTGTTCAGCGTCGCCTCGCTGGCGTTCGCGAACGTCGGTCTCACGGGCATCATCCAGCTTTCGATCCCCGTTCTGATGATGCTCTATCCGCTGGCGATGACGCTGATCCTCCTGTCGCTGACGGAGCGCTTTTTCGGCGCCGAGCCGCTGGTGTACCGCCTCGTGACCGCGTTTGCGCTGGTGTGCGCCTGCGGCGACTTCCTCGCCGCCCTGCCGGCGGGCGTGCGCGGCGCGCTGCGCCTCGGCGGCGTGATCGCCGTATTTGCCCG
Organism: Oscillospiraceae bacterium; assembly: GCA_902779695.1. Lineage (GTDB taxonomy): Bacteria > Bacillota > Clostridia > Oscillospirales > Oscillospiraceae > Hominicoprocola. Next base: position 15,000 of record CACZCL010000010.1, read on the forward strand.
CGTGCTGCCGTTTTTCTCGCTCGGCCTCGGCTGGGTGTGCCCCGCGCTCGCGGCGTTCTGCCTCGCGCTGCTGCTGCGGCGCGGGAAAAAGAGCGCCTGATCCCGTCGCGCGCAATGGAAACAGCCCCCGACCCTTTGCGGTTTGGGGGCTGTTTTTTTGTATGCAGGCACAAAATATGGGTGCCGTGTCCCAAAAACACTTGTCAATGCCGGCGCTTTGTGCTACAATCACATAGATATAGCCATGCAATCAGACCGGCGCGTTTGAGCCGCCGGAACCGATATTGCGGCGGGCGCGCGGGCGCCCTTCCGCAAGGAGCGCGTTGTCATGCGGAAAAATCGACGCAACTTCATAGCGATTCTCCTGCTCGCGTGTATGCTGCTTACCGGCTGCTCCGGCGTCCGCCGCGCGGGACGGGGCGCCGAGGAGGGACAGAGCGCCGCTGAAAACGATCTGCTCCGGCTCGCGGAGTTTGAGCCGGATACGCTGGACCCGCAGTGCGCCGTGGACAATTACACGGTCGCCGTGAACGTGTTCGACCGGCTGGTGGAGGTCGGGACGGACGAGGCGGGGAACAATACGCTTGCGCCGTCCCTCGCGGAGTCGTGGACGGTGTCGCAGGACGGGCTGGTCTACGCCTTCCGCCTGCGCGAGGGAGTGGCGTTCAGCAACGGCGAACCGCTGACCGCCTCGGACGTGCGCTTCACGCTCACGCGGCTTTTGACGAACCCGCGCTCCCGCCATCCGGAGATCGCCGCGCGCATCCTCGGCGCGGGCGAGGTGCTGGCGGGGAGGGCGACGGAGCTGTCCGGCATCCATGTGATCGACGATTTGAACCTTACCGTTACGCTGATCTCGCCGGACGCGGCGTTTCTCGCGTCGCTGACCTCGCCCGCCGCCTCGATCCTCAGCGAACTGGCGACCACGCGGGGCGGGCTGCTGTTCGGCAGGTCGCCGGAGTATACGGTCGGCACGGGGCCGTTCCTGCTGGAGGAGTGGGACAGCGGCGCGAAAATCACGCTGCGCGCCAACGCGGACTGCTGGTCGGGCGCGCCGCTCTGCGGCGGGATCTCGATCCGGCTGGTCACCGACGCGGAGGCGCAGCGCCGCCTGTTTGAGAGCGGCGAGCTGGACGTTCTGGATCTGGAGGGCGTCGGCTACGGAGCGGAGTATTATATCCGCGGCGACGTTTATCAGGATCAGCTGCATAAGGGCGTCCACGTGGGCATGGCGTTTCTTGCGCTGAACGAGGCGATCGCGCCGCTGGACGACGTGCGCGTGCGCAGGGCGATGCAGCTCGCGCTGGACAGGGAAACGCTGCTCGCCGCGATCGCGGGCGGCAGGGGCGTTGTGGAAACCGGACTTTTCCCCTGCGGCATGACGGGCTACGACCAGACTGGCTCGGCGCTTACCTGCGATTTGGAGCAGGCGCGCCGGCTGATGAACGAGGCGGGCTATGCGGACGGGTTTAACCTGAAGATCAGCGTGCCCGCCAGCGGCGCGCGGGCGAATCGCGAGCTGCTGGCGCTGGTGGCGGCGATGTGGGCCGGGATCGGCGTGCGTGCCAACGTGGTGGAGATCGACGCGGGCGTGTTCGCGGAGCGGCGAAGCAGCGGAACGCTTGCCTGCTATTGCGAAAACTGGTCCGCGCCTTACGACGACCCAGCCGAGCTGTTCGACACGTTTTTCGGCAGCGCGGAAAGCTCCCGCGCGAACTCCCTGTGCTACAGCGACGAGGCGACCATGCGGCGCGTGCGCGAAGCGCGCGGCATCCTCAACGCCGCCCGCCGCATGGAGGAGTACCGCGCGCTTGAGAAGAAGCTGGTTCAGGAGGACGCGGCGTGGGTGCCGCTGTTCTCGCCGGACCATTACTATCTGACCAGCGAGCGGGTGCGGGGGTTCGAGCTGCCGTGGAACGGCGGCTCCGACGTCTGCTACCGCGGCGTGGCGCTGTCGGATTGACCTTCGAGAAGGGGGAGGCTATGCACTCGATTCGGATCAGGATCCTTGCCATGACGATGGCGGCGATCCTTATCAGCGTCCTGACCGTCGGCGTTGTCAGCGTGCTTTCGATCCGGCGGGAGAGCGACAGGAGCTCCGTGCAGGAGATGCGCCTGCTGTGCGAGAACTGCCGCAGCGGGATTGACGAGAGTCTCAACAGCATCGAGCAGTCGGTGGACGTGATCGCGCGCTACGCGCTGGAGGAAATGAGCAGCGTGGCGCTGCTGGACGGCGGCGTGATCGGCGTGGACGGCAGGGGAAGCGCGGTGCTCGACCGCAGCGCCGAGCAGCGCACGGATCTCGACCTCTACCTGCACGAGCATTCGGAAAAGCTGGAAACGCTGTGCCTGAGCGTCGCGGAGCGCACGAACGGCGTCGTATCGTTCTATTACCGGATCAATCCGGAGCTGAGCCTGCGGGAAAAGGGCTTTTTCTACACCAAGACCGACAGCGCCTCCTTCGTTTCGGAAAAACCGACGGCGATCGGCTATTACGCCCCGGATGATATTGAGCACGTGGGCTGGTACTATATCCCAATGGAGCGCGGGCGCCCGTCGTGGCTCCAGCCGTATTACAACGCCAACCTCGGCGTGCGGATGATCTCGTACGTGGCGCCGCTGTACAAGGCGGGCACCTTTCTGGGCGTCATCGGCATGGACATCGACGAGCAGACGCTGATCGACCGGGTCCGCGACGTGAAGATCTTCAAAACGGGATTTGCGATCCTCATGGCGGAGGACGGCACCGTGGTTTACCACCCGTTTGTCGAAGCCGGACAGCATATCCCGTGGAAGGGCACCCCGCTGGAGACGGCCATGAAGCAGATGATAGCGGAGTCGAACGAGGCAAAGCCGATGCGCTACGAGTTTCAGGGCGACGCGCGCCAAATGTTTTTCACCGGGGTTCGATGCGGGCTGGAGCTGATCCTCACCGCGCCCGTGCGGGAGATCAACGAGAGCGGGCAGCGGCTGATCAACCGGATCGTGTGCCTGCTGGCGGTGATCATTGTGGTGTTCTTCGCGATCGTCACCGCGCTCGTCCGGCACGTCACGGATCCGCTCAAGCGGCTCACCGAGGCGGCGAAGCACCTCGCCGGGGGCAATTACGACGTGCGCATGGACTACCACCGCAACGACGAGGTGGGCACGCTGACAAAGGCGTTCGAGCAGTTGGTGAGCCACTTGCAGGTCTACATCAGCGACCTCAACAGCAAGGCGTATCAGGACGCCATGACCGGCGTGCGGAACAAGGGCGCCTATGAGATGTCCGCGCGCAAGCTGGACGATACGATCCGGCTTGCTAAGGCGGACGGCGAGGAGCCGGCGTTTGCGATGGTGATGTTCGACTGCAACAACCTCAAGGCCATCAACGACACCTACGGGCACGACAAGGGGGATGTCTACCTGCGGACCGCCTGCAGGCTGATTTGCGACGTGTTCCGGCACAGCCCGGTGTTCCGCCTTGGCGGCGACGAGTTCGCGGCGATCCTGACGGAGGAATCGTATGAGCGGCGCGAAGTGCTGTTTCGCACCTTCGGCGAGGAGGCGGCGCGCGTCAGCGAGGCGGCGCCCGAGCCGTGGGAGGTCGTGTGCGTGGCGAAGGGCATGGCGGCGTACGATCCCGCCCTTGACGACAGCGCGGAGAGCGTGCTGCGCCGCGCGGATGAGGCGATGTACGCGGATAAAAAGCGCAGCAAGGCGGCGCGGGGGCAAACCGAGCCGCCGAGAGGCGAGAGCGCGTGAGCGCGAAACGGGCGGCGTCCGCCGCCGGCATTCACAGAAAGGAGCTTGCAGTATGACGACGTATTCCATCAAGCCGCCCGATATGAGCCGCAACATCGCGCTCGCGGGCAAGACGGTGTCCTCCCGGGGGATGAACGTCACCTATGACGAGCTGGGCTACGCGGTCTCCGCGGTCAATTACGGGCATGAGATCTTCGCGGGGACGAAGGACAGCGTCCGCGCGCCGAGCATCGAGGCGGCGCTTTCCGGCGGCGAGCGGAACACCTTCGCGGGCTCCGTATACGACCGGCAGCACTTTTCCGACCGCGAGCTGGCGCACGCGGCGGAGCTGAAGCAGCAGGTCGCGGAGGGGAAGCTGCGCGAGGAGCAGGCGAACGCCTATCTGGACGAGATCCGCGCGCTGTACGGCTATTCCGGCGGCGGAAGCGGCAGCGAGTACGTCATGCTGGACCTGCCGGAGCGGCGGACGGACGACGAGCCGGTATCGGTGGTGGCGAGCGCGCGGAGCGTGCAGAGCGACGCGCCCGCGCAGCCGAGCCTGAGCGCGCAGAGCGCGCAGGGCACGCCCGCGGCGGAGACGGAGCGGGAGATGCAAGAGGCCTATCAGGAGGCGCTTCGCCTCCAGCAGCAGGCACAGACGCTCCAGAGCGGGCTGAAGGAGCTGCGCGCGCAGGACCGGCTGGCAAAGCTGGCGGAAAAGGAACAGGTGTCGGACGCGCTGCTGGAGATGCTCGCCGGCGAGGACGAGGAACAAAAGTGACGACGAAAAAGCCGCCCCGCAGGGGCGGCTTTTTTACAGGCTTATTTCGCGGTTGCGTCGGGGGAGCAGCCCGGCGGACCGAAGAAGTTGAGCTTTTTCTCCGCGAGGCGGAGCGTCACGTCGTCGGAGACGGCGCACTCGCCGTCCAGGCAGGTCACGATATCCGCCCGCTCGGAGCGGATGCGGACGCGCGGCACGGTATAGCAGGCGGCAAGGTGGGGAAACTTCTCCCATTCCCCTTTGCCGTAGGAGCCGAGAAAGCGCAGGAACTGCGCGCGGGTGACCTTTTTGACGACCAGCGTGTTCAGCACGCCGTCTGTCATGCGCGCCTCGGCGACCGGCATGAACCCGCCGCCGTAGTAGCGCCCGTTGCAGACTGCCACGAGCGCGAAGTCGCGCTCGTCCGGCGTCTCGTCGCCCAGCGTCAGCGTCCAATGGCTGGCGATCCCCTTGAAGAGAAAGTTGGCGATCAGCGACGCGACGTAGCTGCCCTTGCCGCCCAACAGCGGGGAAGCGGCGTATCTATGCACGTCCTGCGCGATGCGCGCGTCGACGCCGCTGCACGCGATCGTCAGGCAGAGCCGCCCGTTGCACTCGATCAGGTCGAGCGCCTGCGTTTCGCCGTTCCAGAGGTTTTCCGGGTCGGAAAAGAGCGCGGCGTCCGCGCCGAAATTTTTGAGGAAGTCGTTGCCCGTGCCGATGGGGACGGCGGTCATCGCCGCGTTTGCAAACCCGGCGGCGCCGTTTGCCACCTCGTTGACGGTGCCGTCGCCGCCGCAGGCGTAGAACCGGACCTCGCCGCCCGCGGCGGCGAGGCCCCGCGTCAGCGCGGTCGCGTGACCCTTCGACTTCGTGAGCATACATTCCACGTCCAGCCCGTGGCGGCGGCGCAGCGCCTCCGCCATCTGATAGACGCGCTGCCGGCTGTCCGACTTGCCGGCGGCGGGATTGATGATAAAGACGTGCTTCATGGAGCGCCCCTTTCCCCGCGCGGCAGCCGCGCGGGCGGCGGACGAAGCGCCGGTCATTTTTGCTTTTGCTTTTCGTAAAAAAACAGGTCGCACTTGATCATGCCGTTGTAGAGCTTGCGCTTTTTGTCCGCGCTTCTGCCGAAGCAGCGCTCGAATTCCGTGTGCGAGGAGAGCACCGCGATCCGCCACGTTTCGGGCAGCTTGTCCATCGCCCTGCCGAACGCGCGATAGAGCGCCTCCGCCTCCTTCCGCTCCAGCAGGCGCTCGCCGTAGGGCGGGTTCGTCACCACGCGTCCGTACAGCCCGCCCCAGTGGAAGCGCGTTGCGTCCGCGACCTCGAAGCGCACCGTGTCGTCCACCTCGGCGAGCTGCGCGTTGTGCCGCGCGATCTCGATCGCCGCGCCGTCCACGTCGCCGCCCCAGATCTCGTAGGAGCCGTGGAACTCATTGTCCATCGCCTCCTCCGCGGCGTCGAGCCAGATCCTTCGATCCAGGCATGCCCACGACTGCGCGGCGAAGGAGCGGTTCAGCCCCGGCGCGCGGTTTTTCGCGATCAGCGCCGCCTCGATGGCGATGGTGCCGGAGCCGCAGAACGGGTCGCACAGCGGGTCGCGCCCGCGATAGCGCGTCAGCAGCACCATGGCGGCGGCAAGCGTTTCGCGCAGGGGCGCCGCGACGCCCACGGCGCGATAGCCCCGTTTGTAAAGCCCCTCGCCGGAGGTGTCCAGCCCGACGGTTACCTCGTCCTTCATGATCGAAAAGCGGATCTGCCGCCGCTTGCCGGTCTCGGGCAGGGTCTCCATGCCGTAATGCGCGCCGAGGCGCTCCGCCGCGGCCTTCTTGACGATGGACTGGCAGGCGGGGACGCTGTGCAGCGTCGAGTTGATCGAGTAGCCCGTGACGGGGAACTCGTCGTCCCGGCCGATCCAATCCTCCCACGGGATCGCCTTCACGCCCTGAAACAGCGTCTCAAAGTCTGCGGCGCGGAAGCTGCCGAGCACCAGCAGCACCCGTGCGCCGCAGCGCAGATTGACGTTGAGCCGCGCGACGTCCGCCTCGCTCCCGCGGCAGAGCACGCGCCCGTTTTCCACGCGCACGTCGGCAAGGCCCAGCTTTTTCACTTCGTCGCCCACGAGCTTTTCCAGCCCCAGCAGGCAGGGAATGGCAAAATCCGGCATGATACGCTCCTCGTCCGTATGGTGCTACCAGTATAGCGGAGACGAGGAAAAATTACTATAGTATTTTTGAAAATAACATGGTAAAATACTTTCCGGCGCCGCGTGTAAACCTCAGGTTGCGCGAAAACAGGCGAAAAATGCCGCGCCGCAACCTGAAGTTGGTGGAACGGCGGCGCGCGATACGCTATCCTGATCCCAGAGAAGAGAAACGGAGGAAATGCAATGGCCTTTGGCGAGCGGCTGCAGGAGGTGCGCAAGCGCAGCGGCCTCACGCAGGAGGAATTTGCCGAGCAGCTCCGCGTTTCGCGCCAGGCGGTGAGCAAGTGGGAGTCCGGACGGGGGTACCCGGAGATGGAAAAGCTCCTTTACATCTGTAACCGCTGGGACACGACGATGGACGAGCTGTTTGCGGACGAGCTTCCCAGACGGGACGCGCCGGACAAGGCGCCGGAGGCGCCGCTGCGGCGCCGGACGCTCGGCAGCGCGGCGGCGGATTTCTACAGTAACCTCTCGCCCTACAACAAGCTGGTCGGTCTTGGGCTGCTGGCGGTCATTGCATTGCTGGGCCCCGCGTATTTCTATTGTATGCGGGTGTTGAAGGGAGGAGCGGACAACGCTATGATGCTCATTTGGATCGCGGCGGTGGTGATCTTCGGCGCCGCCGAGGCGGCGACGGCGGGCCTGGTGTCGATCTGGTTCGTGGGCGGCGCGGTGGCGGCGCTGCTCGCCGCGGCGTTCGGCGGCGCGCTTTGGCTGCAATTCGTGCTGTTTCTCGCGGTGTCGATCGCGCTGCTCGCGGCGACGCGGCCGCTGGCGCGCAGGATGCTGGAGAAGACCATCACCCCCACCAACGCCGACCGCGTGCTGAATCACACGGCGCGCGTGACCGAGACGGTGGACAACCAGCGCCCGTCCGGCGCGGTCTACGCCGACGGCAAGACCTGGACCGCCCGCAGCGAGGACGGGACGGCGATCGCGAAGGACAAGCTGGTAAAGGTCGTGCGCATGGAGGGCGTCAAGCTCTTCGTGACAGAAATAAAGGAGGAATGAATCATGCCCGCACAAATCTTTGGTTATCTCGGACTCGCCGTTCTGGTGCTTCTGGTGCTGATCCTGGTCGTCAGCAACATCCAGGTCGTGCAGCAGTCGCGCGCCTACGTTGTGGAGCGCCTGGGCGCCTACAGCGCGACGTGGGGCGTCGGATTGCACCTCAAGATCCCGTTTATCGAGCGCGTCGTGAAGAAGGTATCGCTCAAGGAGCAGGTGGCGGACTTCGACCCGCAGCCGGTCATCACGAAGGATAACGTCACCATGCAGATCGACACGGTCATCTACTTCCAGATCACCGACCCGAAGCTCTACACCTACGGCGTCGAGCACCCGATGAACGCCATCGAGAACCTGACGGCGACGACGCTGCGAAACATCATCGGCGACATGGAGCTGGACCAGAGCCTGACGAGCCGCGACGTGATCAACGCGAAGATGCGCTCCATCCTCGACGAGGCGACCGACCCGTGGGGCATCAAGGTCAACCGCGTGGAGCTGAAGAACATCCTTCCGCCGAAGGAGATCCAGAACGCGATGGAGAAGCAGATGAAGGCGGAGCGCGAGCGCCGCGAATCCATCCTTCAGGCGGAGGGCACCAAGCAGAGCCAGATCCTCGTCGCTGAGGGCGAGAAGCAGAGCGCGGTGCTGCGCGCCGAGGCGGAGCGCGAGGCGGCGATCCTCAAGGCGGAGGGCGAAGCGGAGGCGATCCGCAAGGTGCAGCAGGCGCTTGCCGACTCGATCAAGATGCTCAACGAGGCGAACCCGAACGACCAGGTCGTCAAGATCAAGGCGCTGGAAGCCTACGAGAAGGCAGCGGACGGCCAGGCGACGAAGATCATCATTCCCAGCGAGATCCAGAGCCTTGCCGGCCTCGCGGCGGGCTTCAAGGGCCTGCTGGCGGACGACGGAAAAGCGTAACGGCGGACAGAAAAAACACGGGCGGCTTGCTGCAAGCCGCCCGTGTTTTATAGCGCTTTTGCCGCTGCTTCCCGCGGCGCGCCGGTTTGCCCGCGCCGTCGCCGCGCCGCTACACGACCTGAAAGAGATAGAACTTGAGGTAGTCCGTCTCGGGCACGCTCCACAGCACCGGATGATCCGGCGCGGCGCCGCGCGCCTCGATCTGCCGCAGCTCGACCTTCGCGTCGCGGGCGGCGGCGCGGAGGGTGCGCGCGAAGCGCTCGGCGGGCATGAAGTGGCTGCACGACGCCGTGGCGAGGTAGCCGCCGCGGGGCAGCAGGCGCATCGCGCGCAGATTGATCTCCTTATAGCCGCGCTCCGCGTTCGCCGCGGTCTCGCGGGACTTGGTGAACGCCGGCGGGTCGAGGATGATGAAGTCGAAGGATTTGTGCCCCTGCTCCTCCAGCCGCGGCAGCAGGTCGAACACGTCGGCGCACAGGAACGCCATCCGGTCGCCGAGGCCGTTGCGCTCGGCGTTGGCGCGCGCCGCGGCGAGCGCGGTCTCGGAAACGTCCACCGCGGTCACGCCCTCCGCGCCGCCCCGCGCGGCGTTGAGCGCGAAGGAGCCGGTGTGCGTGAAGCAGTCCAGCACGCGCCGCCCCGCCGCCATCTGGGCGACCGCGCGGCGGTTGTATTTCTGGTCGAGGAAAAAGCCGGTCTTTTGCCCGTTTTCCACGTCGACGCGATAGTAGACGCCGTTTTCGCAGATCTCGGTCACGGGCTCGCCGGACGCGCTTGCGCCCGGGAACCAACCCTTGCCCTGCGCCAAACCCTCGCGCTCGCGCAGCAGGACGTCGTTCCGCTCGTAGATCCCGCGGATCGCGACGCCGTCCTCGCGCAGCACGTCAAGCAGCAGCGGGAACAGCATGGGCTTGACGCGCTCCATGCCGGCGGAGAGCGTCTGCGCTGACAGCACCTCGCCGTAGCGGTCGACCGTCAGCCCCGGAAAGCCGTCCGCCTCGCCGAAGATGACGCGGCAGCAGGCCGTGTCCGCGCCCATCACCGCCTTGCGGTACTCCCACGCCCAGCGCAGGCGGCGGCGCCAGAACGCCTCGTCGAACGTGTCGTTCGCGTTGCGGGAGACGAGCCGCAGACGGATCTTGCTCCGCTCGCTCCAAAAGCCCGTGCCGAGGTACTTGCCGCCCGCGGTCACCGCGTCCGCGAGCGCGCCGTTTTCGATCGCGCCCTCGGCGCGCACGACCTCGCCCTCGTAGATCCACGGGTGCCCGCCCTCGACCCACCGCGCGCCCTTCGGCGTGATCAGGACGCGGGGATACGCGCGCGCCGCCTTCATTTCGCATCCTCCGGCGCGGGGTCGCCGGGCAGGGAGTCAAAGTAGCGGTAGAAGGGCATCAGAAAGCGGAAGCCCTCCAGGATATCGTCGTACAGCGCCGGCGTGAACAGGACGCCCTCGCAGTTGTCCTCGTAGGAGATGCCGAGATTCTTGCGGTTGTACCACGGGTTGAGCAGCTTGCCGGCGTCGCCCCTCGCGCGCTTGTACTCCTCGCCGTAGAGGGTGAATTTGGAACGGTTGAGCTTCCGCGCCAGCGCGGCGAGCGGCTTCGGGTCGCGGTCGATGCGCGCGCGGTGCTTCGCCGCGGTCTCGGGGCTCATGTCCCAGAAGCCGCAGCCGTAGCCGTAGCGGTTCGGCGCGATCTCGAAATAAAACGCGGGCCTGCCGAGATGGTCCTCGTTCGGCCGCGCGACGACGAGCCAGAGGTTGTCCTTGTACGGCCCGCGCCCGTGGAGCCGCCGCGCGTCGCGGTAGATGCGGCTCACATGCTGCTGGAAGCCCTCGCCGGGGTACGCCGCGTTCATCGCGGCGAGCAGCTGGGCGGACAGCTCGCGCAGCGGCTTGTCCAGCAGCTCCAGATACTCCTGCTTGTGCGCGGTGAACCACGCGCGCTCGTTGTTGAATTTGACGCCCCAGAGGAAATCGACGGCGCCCTGCGTAAAGCCCTGAAACATGTGCACCCCTCAAATTCGATCCGATTTACGGGAATAGTATCACAAACGCGGGGGAAAAAGCAAGAGGCAGGCGGCGCGCGGCGCGTTTTGCGATAAAAAAGCCCGCGTCCGAAAGGACACGGGCTTTGTCAAAGACAGGGGGTATTCCTCCCGTCCTTGAAAACGCGCTTACTTGCCGCTGTCGACCTTGTGCATATGCTCGGCGAGGCAGAGCATCTTGTCGGCATAGCCGAACTCGTTGTCGTACCAGGAGACGACCTTGACAAAGTGGTCGTTGAGCGCGATGCCAGCCTTCTCGTCGAAGATGGAGGTGCGGGGATCGCTGAGGAAGTCGGAGGAGACAACCATCTCGTCCGTGTAGCCCAGAATGCCCTTGAGCTCGCCCTCGCTCGCCTTCTTCATCGCCTTGCAGACGTCCTCATACGAGGCGGCCTTCTCCAGCACGACCGTCAGGTCGACCACGGAAACGTCGCAGGTGGGGACGCGCATGGACATACCGGTCAGCTTGCCGTTGAGCTCGGGCAGGACC
>CACZCL010000011.1 GCA_902779695.1 Oscillospiraceae bacterium
TCAGGAATCGACCGGCAACAGCATCATCGTGTCCTTCAACTCTTTCCCGCTTAGGACGAAGTACACGCCGAGCTATAAATGCCCGTACTACAAGTTCGGGCCCATGGACCTTTCGGAGATCCGCTCCAACGTGTTTCGCGCGGACGAGGTGTTCTACGACCTCAAGGCGCGCAACGGCAGGATCCTGGGCAGCGAGTGACCCGGGCGGGGAGGAAACGGAAATGAAGCTTGTCATGCGCTTGGTATTCGCCGCGGCACTGGGCGTTCTGTTGAGCGCGGCGGCCTATGCCGAGCAGGACAATTCGGACTTCTATTACAGCGGCCCGCTGGACAGCATGACCGGCCGGCCGGTCTCCTTGGCGCCCGCGCAAACGCAGGTGCGGCTGTCGGAGGGGATGTACTACGACTTTGACCGGCGCGCCTACGCCTACCCCGTCGGGAACGGCGTGTATGAGGTGTACGCGAGCGTTGCCGACGGCATGATCGTCACGGGGAGCGTTACCATCTTTGCGGACGGCGCGGTAAATCTGGAGGTTTATCGCGACGGGGAGGCTCTGGAGGCCGCCGAGCTGGGAGAGCTCAGCCAGATCGGGGATTACATGGTCTCCGCGAAGAGCGGGGACAGCACGGAAAGCCTGTTCGGCTTTCGGATCATCGGGCCGGAAACAAACCTTTCCGGCGGATACGGCATGCCGATGGGCTTCTACATATTGGACGCGGAATTCGAGGGGGAGGAAGCCTTCTATGAGCGCTCGTATATCGCGATGCAGGAAGAGGGCGCCTATCATATCGAGTATATCTGCCCCGCCAACGAGCTCAAATACACGCTGGAAACCACAATAGACCGCACGCCGCCGCAAATCGCGCTGGAAGGGCGCCGGGATGAGACGGGCTGCTTCCGCAGCGCGGTGGACGTCACGGGGCTGCAGCGGGGCGACACGGTCAGCATGACCTACAACGACGCTTCGGCGCGTTTCCCGATGGACGGGCATCTGCCCGACAGCGGGATCTATACGCTGCGGGTCACCGACAGCGCCGGAAACACCGCCGTGGAGCAGTTCACGATCCTGGTGTATTTTGATTTGAACAGCCTGATCTTTTTCGCGCTGATCTGCGCTTCGCTCGCGGGCGTTCTGGGCTATATGCTGTACAAGCGGAAAAAGCTGAAGGTCATGTGATGCGCGGCGAGACTGAGAAAGGCGGGCGATGACAGATGTTTGCGGACGCGTTCAACGCTATCAAGGGCGCGCTGGGCAAAACCATATCCAGCGCGCTGGAGTCGATCCTGAACGCCACACTCTTTCGGCTGTTTTACTATTTGGAGATCGCGCTTTGCAAGATCGTGGGACTTCTCAATGAGATGTTCGAGGTGTTTGCCGGGATCAACAAGGTCACCTATAACGGCGAAAAAGAATATTTGATCAATATCTTTTTCTACAACCGCTCCATCAACAACGTCTATTGGGGTATGGCGCTCATCGGCATCGTGCTGGCGTTTGGCTTTGCGATCGCGGCGGTCGTTCGCAAGCTGTTTGATTCCGGCGGGAAAGTGCAGGAGTCTCTGGGGCAGACGATCACCAGCTTTTTGCGCAGCGTTTTTTTGATCATCGGCCTGAGCGCGATCATGGTGGTCGTTCTCAATTCCACCAACGTGCTGATGCAGCAGATCAATTTCATGTTCAACAACGCGGAGAATCTGGACATTCCGGTGACCATCGTATACACCGACGAGCAGTACGCCGCGATGGGGCGCGTGCTCAACACCATTGGAAACTACTCCCTGGTCCCTTCCTATTCGAGCCGCTACAATCTCAACACCTGCTATAACGAGATCCGGCAGGATCTTCTTTACCTCCAGCAGCAGGGCGTGTTTCGTTATCATTACCCGGAGACGGATGAAAACGGAAAATCGACAAAATCGTGGCAATCGGTCCTGCAAACGATTGCGAACGCGGCCGACCTTCGCTACGATATCCCGCTCGACGCCTATGAAGACGGCGTTTCAAGAGCGCTGCTTGAGGCGATGGATACGCTCAACAAAGACGCTTCTTTCAGACCGCTGAAGGAGTTCACGCGCATCGCGCCCTCGAGGACCAGAATGCCGCTGGACCGCTTTGTCTTCCTGATGGGGACCATGCGGGCGGCGAAAAACGCAAGGTATAACGAACAGCCCAGCATGGACGACGCGATCCGCGGGCCCTATTACATCGGAGAGAAGAACATCTACGATCTTGACGATGTGGACGGAGATTTCAGAATCGGCTTTGACACGGATTATATCATCGTCTACGTGGCCTGTGTCGCCCTGATTTGGGATCTGGCGGTCATTATCCTAAACTGCATCGCGCGCATTTTCAATATGCTGTTTCTCTATCTGATGGCGCCGCCGATCTTCGCCTCGCAGCCGCTTGACAACGGCGGCAAGACAAAGCAATGGCTGACCGCCTTCCTCGTGCAGTCGTTGAGCGTGTTCGGAACCGTGATCGCCATGCAGCTGCTGCTGATCGTGCTGCCGATCATTGCCGGGTCCGAGCTGGTTCTTTTTGAAAACGGCTTGCTGAACATCATGGCGAAGCTGGTTTTGGTGTACGGGGTTTTTGAGGTGGCGAAGAAGGCCACCGCGCTGTTTACCGGAATTCTCGCGGACAGCGCGGGCTGGCAGTCGATCCAGGCGGGCGATATGTCCGCCTCCGCGACAAAAGCGGTGGGCGGCGCGGCAGGACTTGCCACGGGCGCGCTCGGCAAGGCGGCGGGCGTCGCGGGAAGGGTCGGCGCATTTGCCGTGTCCCCCGCCACCAATCTGATCTCCAGAGGGTTCAATGCCACCCTCGGCAGAGTCGGCAGTTGGTGGAGCAGTCTCGGCAGAGGGAGCCAAGCCCCGCGCGAGGCGAACGCGGCGGGGGAGCAAGGCCCGCTGGATATGCCCGGCTGGGGCGAGCCCGATTCACCCCCCTCACCCGAGCTGCCCCACAGGAGCGACGCGCCGCCGTCTGAACAAAGCCAGACGCCGCAACCGGGCGGGAGAAGAAGGGCTCCGCTGAGCGAGGGGGCGCAGAAGCTCTTCGGCGTGGACGCGAACGGACAGGTTCCGCCGAAGCCCTCCGCGCCCGCGCGGCCCGGCGGACAGAGGGCACCGCTGAGCGAGGGGGCGCAGAAGCTCTTCGGGGTGGACGAGAACGGACAGGTCCCGCCGAAGTCCTCCGCGCCCGCGCGGTCGAAGGCGGCTGGGCAGCCGCAGGAGGCCCCTCCGCTCTCGAACCGGCCTTCTCTGGACGGGCCCGTGATGACTCCGCCGCCGCGCCGTCCCTCTTTCTCGGGAGGAGGAGAAAAAGACCTTCCCGACAACAAAAAATGACAGCTTCCGTGGAGCTGCTATATTGATATGACACCATAACGCTTTGCAGGGTGAGGATATGACAAGACTGATACCGGGCAAAACAAAAGTCGATGTGGAGCTGTTCCGCGGCGTCACGCTGGGGGATCTGGTCGTTGCGGGCGTCGGCACGGCGATGATCATATTCGTGCTGATCTCCACACTGCCCTATAAGTTTGCCATCTGCGTCGCAGTCGCCATGGTCGCGGGACTTCTTTTGATCCGTATCGACGAGCAGGCGAACTATGCCTATATTCTTCACATTCTCAGCCACTTCAGCTATGACCGCCGTTTCGCGAAGCGATTCAGCGATCAGACGCTTTTGGACCGCAACAGCGAACACGCCGATGAAATCGCCTTTCAAAAGGTGTTTCTCCAGGAGGCTGAAAAAAGCGAGACGAAGGCCGAGCGCCGCCGGAGGCTCAAATCGCTCAGGGCCGCCGAAAAGGAGCGGAAGGCGGTTCGCAGACGCGAGGATAAGATGCTGAAAAGCAAAAAGGTCTCCGAGGAGGAAAAGGAGGCGATCCTCAAAAAGCGCGCGGAAGAGAAGGCCGACGAATACGCGCAGGACATCAGCAAGGCTGTGAACGGCTCGGAGAGAAGCGGCCGCAAGCCAAAGGAAAGCAAGGAGGAAAAGCGGGCGCGCGCCAGAACCCGCAAGGAGGAAGACAAGAGACTCAAGAGCGGCAGAACGCCCGAGGAGGAAAAGGAGGCGATCCGCGCGCGCCGCGCCCGTGAGAACGAGGAGGTGCAGCGAGCCATGGCGGACGCGAAGGACGCCGCGGCGCACCGGCAGAATATGGACAGGCTCCTTCCTTTTACCGCCTTTGAGGACGGCTGTATCGTTTATGGCAATAAGGAGTATTACGGAGCCGCCATCGAGATCGACCCGGTGGAGTTCCGCTTTTTCAGCGAGCACAGACGCCGGAACTCCATAGAAAACGGACTTGGACGCATCCTGCGCGCGGTCAACGCGAAATACAGCGCGAATATCGTCAAGCTGGAGCGGCCGATCCGCTATGAAAGCTATCTGCGCAAGGAGTACGACAAGCTGGACGAGCTGCAGCGCTCCTATGAGACCGGAATGCTGGATGAGGAGGAGACCGAGGCCCGCGTTGAGGTCGAATATGACCGGATCAACGAACTGCTCGCGCTTTGCGGCGGCAGCAAGGTCGTAACGGATTTTTATTATCTCGTGCTTTTTGAGAGCGACAAACGCCAGCTGGAGCTCCAGATCGACAACGCGCTTGCGTCGCTCGCCCAGGGCGAGATGGCGGCCCGCCGTCTGGACAACAGGGAGCTTGCGGTATTCCTGAAGTACACCAACGCGCTGGACTTCGACGAGAACGAGATCGACAAAATCTCGCCGGAGGATTATGCGCAGTGGGCAAAGCCGGAGACCGTTGACGTCAAGGCGCGGCGCGTGGAAATCAACCATATCGTCACGCATAACCTGCGCGTGGTGAACTATCCGGCGTTGGTCGGCGACGCGTGGCTCGCGGGCGTCATGTCCATCCCGGGCACAAAGGTCGTGGTCAAGGCAAGACCGATGGACCGCCAGAAGGCGATCCGCGGCATCGACCGCTCGCTCATGGAGCTGCGCGGGCAGTGGAGCGCCACGGGCGTCGATTCCAAACGCATGGAGATCGAAGGGCATCTTGCCACCCTGCAGGAGCTCCTGACAACGCTGCAAAGCGACAGCGAGTCGCTGCTTGAGGTCAACGTCTACATCACCGCGTATGACATCACGGCGACGCGGAACAATCTGAAGATCAAGCAGCCGCCGATCTCGCTTTTACCGACCGTGGCGGATATGAAAAAGGCTGTCCGCCGCGCTTGGCAGGAGAGCGGCTTTCGCCTTGCCAATATGGAATTCGGCCAGATGGAGGCGTTTATCGGCTCGCAGGTCAACGGACTCGACCCGATGGAAAAGAAGGGACGCGGCATTCCGAGCAACACCATCGCCGCGTGCTATCCGTGGATCTACGCGCACATTTCCGACGAGGGCGGCGTGAAGCTCGGCTCGAACGACGGCATCCCCGTGTTTATCGACTTCTTCCGCCGCGACAACGAGCGCGTCAACTCCAACATGGTCATCGTCGGCAAATCCGGCTCCGGCAAGTCTTACGCGACCAAGAGCATTTTGGCCAATCTCGCCGCGGATGACGCGAAGATTTTCATTCTCGACCCCGAAAATGAGTATACCGAGCTTGCCGAAAACCTTCACGGCAGCATCATCAACGTCGGCAACGCGCAGCACGGGCGGCTCAACCCCTTCCACATCATCACCGCCCTTGATGACGACGAGGCGGGCGAGGTCGGGCCGAGCGGCAGTTACGCGACACATTTGCAGTTTCTGGAGGAATTTTTCCGCCAGATCCTGCCCGACTGCGACAAGGACTCCATGGAGTACCTCAACAGCATGGTCGATCGGCTCTACGGCGATTTCGGCATCACGCCGGAGACGGATCTGTCCAAACTCACGCCGGACGATTACCCGATCTTCGACGATCTCTACGACTCGATCCTGCGTGAATTTCAGAGCACGGATAATGATTACATCCGCACGATGCTCCGAAATCTCATGAACTATGTCGCGAAGTTCTCGACCGGCGGACGCAACGCGAACATCTGGAACGGCCCCAGCACGGTGACCACGGATACCAACTTTACGGTGTTCAATTTCCAGTCGATGCTGGCGAACCGCAACCAGACCGTCGCCAACGCCCAAATGCTGCTGGTGCTCAAGTACATCGACAACGAGATCATCAAAAACCGCGACTACAACGCCAAATACGGGCTGCGCCGCAAAATCGTGGTGGTGATCGACGAGGCGCACGTCTTTATCGACACAAAGTACCCCATCGCGCTGGATTTCATGTTCCAGCTGGCGAAGCGCATCCGCAAATACAACGGTATGCAGATCGTCATAACCCAGAACATCAAGGACTTTGTCGGCAGCGAGGAGATCGCGAGAAAGTCCACGGCGATCATCAACGCCTGCCAGTACAGCTTTATCTTCGCCCTCGCGCCGAACGACATCCAAGACCTGGTGAAGCTCTACGAAAACGCGGGAGGCATCAACGAAAACGAGCAGGAGCAGATCGTGCAGGCGCCCCGCGGGCAGGCGTTCACGATTCTGAGTCCCACCAGCCGCTCCACCTTCCGCGTTCAGACGGGACAGAGCATGATTTCCATGTTTGAGGACCGCGACTTCGTCAGCAGATACTTTGCCGGCGAGGAGGGCGCGGCAAAATGGGAAGAATTTATCGCCGACAGCCGCTCCGCCCACGACAAAGCCGTCGCCGAGAGAAAACGGCTGGAAAGCCCCGAGGAGGAGGCTGACGCCTCGCGGCAAGCCGTGGCGTTTCGAGAGTTTGACAGGGCGGATTATGAACCGGCGGCGGACGCAGGGGCCGAGGAAACGCCTGACGCGCCGAGCGGGCTGAGCCTTGCAAGGCCGGAGGCCGCCGGAGGCGCGGCGGCCGCGTCCGACGCGGCGCCGGCAGACACCTCGGTGACCGCCATGATGGGCGCGCTGACGGGTATGTTCGGCAATATGTCGGAGGCGTTCAGACGAATGGGAAGAGCGGACGCTTCCGGGCTTTCGGATGAAGAGCCGCTTCCCGCAGGCTTGGACGCTCCGAACGCAGAGGAGCTTGCGCGCAAGGAAAGAGACGCGGAGCTGAGCGAGAAGGACGCGGAGATCGAGCGGCTGAAAAAGCTGCTGGAGCAGCTTGAAAACGCGGCGGCTCGGGAGGATACGGTCGCTGAGGCGGCGGACGGCGGGCGGGACGGCTTTGCGGATGCGGCGGACCGCTTTGCGGAGACGACGCCGCAGGACGACGATACGACGGACGACGGATCCGGGATCGGCTCGATTTTCGATATGCTCTTTGCAGACGGCGAGCCGGCTGAAGAGGAGGCTGCTTCGTATGGCGGAGGATCCGCGAGCGATGAGAACGCGGAGACGGTCAACGGCGAGGACGACTTTGACATTCTCACTTTCCTGGACGACGGCATGAAACGGACGGAGCCGCAGGCGAGCGTATTTGACCGGATGCGGCTCGACGGCAGGACCAGCGCGCCGATGACGCTCAAGGATCTTATCTCGTATCTTGACGGCGTCAAGGCGTCCTGATACGGAAATGCAACGCGCCGATGTGCGAAGCACGGCGGCTGCAAGGAAAACTTCCTGTTTTCCTCGCGGAACAGTATGAGGTGTGGGGTGAATGGAATGAGACATACCGCCCGGAACAAGGCGTATCACGAAACGGAAGCCCGCCTGCGGCGGCTCGGGCTTTTCGCGTTCGCGCCGCTTTTGCTGTTGTGCGCGCTGTCTTTGGCTCCGAACGTACACGCGGCGGAGTATCAGTATATGCTGGAGGTCGCCACCGGCGTTTCGACGGGCGATGAAAGAGAGGTCGAATTTTTTATCATCACCTATGACGGCGCCGAGGGCAGCGCGGTCGAGCTGAACAGCACCCTGCTGTTCCCTCACGCCGACTCGTTGAAAAAGACCTGCGCGGCGGCAAACGCCGTCAGCTCCGAGCAAAAGAACAGGGACGAGCTTCTTTACGGGCGATACGGATACCGGGCGGACGCTTCCGTGCTGAACGACAGGACGCCGTTCCAGCCGTATCAGGTGGACCAGTATCTGTTTACCACGCCCGACCGGATTGACCGGATCGACAACATCAAGATATTCGTCGGCTCACGGGGAACGTGGATCAGTCAGGGCGTGCGCGTTTTCCGCGTGGACGAGCTCGGCGGACTGTATCGCTGGAACGACCTGTCCAATGAAACGTATGTCGACTTCGCGGGAGAGCTGATTGCCGAGAGCTGCAAGGGCGGCAGGAGCATTTCGTGGACCAGCGACAAGCTGATCGGCATGAGCGCCGCCGACAGCGTCCAGCGCTCCGCCGGCGACCTGGAGCTGCAAACAAGCTTTGACGACGCCTATAAGACGCATCCGATGCAGCATGAGACGGGGCGCACGATGGCGATCCGGCTTGATTTCGCGGACGTTTACGGCGCCGGACTGGAGTGCCTGTCCGCGAGCGGGGGCAGAAATACGCTGGACACCATGCGCCCCGTTGAGGACATGCTCCTGGGCCTGCGCTACACCGACCGCTACGGCGCGGTGCGCACGGCGGAGATACCCGCCGTGATCAACTCGGCGGAGTACGCGCGTTCCCTGGGGGCGAATCCCAATGCGCCTGTCGCCGGCCTTGCCCAGCAGGGCGAGAGCATGGTGGTCGGCGTGTTCCTGCCGGACTTCGGCTCGTTCAGCGAGACGAGCACCATCGACCTGACGCTCGGCGGCAAAACGGTCCGCGAAAAATGCGGGCTTGCCGCAAGCGCCGCAGTCGGAGAAAACCGCGAAGCCGGAAGCATGAAGGACAGCGCCGCGCTTTTGACGACCGCGGTATATCTGTTCGGCGCCGCGGACGGCGGGCACGTCGAGGAAACGTCGGTTATCGCGGCAAAGGTGGACGAGTCGGCGGGCGCGATCCGCTATGAGTTCAAGGGCAGGCCCCACGCGTTCCTTTCGGCGGGCAGCGCCAACGGCGAGAGCGAGGTCGTCGGCTCAAACGCCATTACGCTCAGAGCTTTCCGTGAAGGCGATATCCTCGTGCGTGAGGAGCCTCGGTCAGACCGTTTCCTGATCGAGCTGACCACGGACGACGTTCCGGGCGCGGGAACCTCCGCGGACGTTCTGATGAGCATTTCCTACACGGACCTTGAGGGGAAGCAGCAGCAATCCGGGACGATCCGGATCCGCGAGCGGGCAAGGGATTTCTACGGCTATTGGCCGGGAAGCAGGGACGATTTCGGATACTACGCCGGCGTTGCGCAGGGGCAGACGCTGCGCTTTGCCGTCAGCCTGCCGAAAGCAAAGAAGATCACGGACGTAAAGGTTTGGATCGACGGCAAGGCCGGCGTCGGCGACGAATGGCAGATGGCGAACTGCGCCATTTCCGTCATACGCGACGGCCCCCTCAAGAGAAACGTCAGATGGGATGCGGTCTCCGTCGAGGGGCTGACCAGCGACCGGCGGTTTGACCGCTATGTCATCGCGGATCAGATCTACGAATACAAGGCCATGGCGAAAGAGCCGGTCCTGATCCAGCCGGGGCAGGAGGCGGAGGCAGTCGGCCCGAATTCGAGCGACGGAAGCAACGGCGGCGGAAGCGGCGGCGAAAGCGGCGGCATCGACGTGCTGACGCGGCAGGAGCTGAATTGGTCGCAGCTGCGATACAATATGTCGTATGAGGAGGCCTCGCAGGATCTCGGCTTCGTTGACTCGGCAATGAAGTATAAGGTGACCGTTCACGTCGGAAACACCATCGTTTCGACGTCCGGCAACGGAGACAGCGGCTCCAAGAACCTGTTTCACTTCCGCCTGATCTTTGAAGGCGGCAGCAGCGGCTTCGTCCTTGCGAACCAGCAGCTTTCCGGCGACGGCTTCCGCGCCAATCAGGCGGAGACCTTCACGATCCCGACAAACCGGGATTACGGGGACGTGACCGCGGTGCAGATCGTGCCGGACGACATTTCGGGCGACAGCGACAAATTCGACAAGCTGGAGATCGACTCCATCGAGATCACGAGATCCGCCAACACCGCGCTTTCGCCGACGTGGACCGTCAGCCAGGTCGGCTGGATCGGCATTGATTACCGCGACGAGGGGGCAAGCGAATCCATCCGCGGGCAGAAGGGCCGCAGCGCGGAGGATCTGACGCAGACGTATCTGGTGGACGGCATGGCTTATTCCGTCAAGCTGATGGTCGCGATCCAGACGGACAGCTATGACAGCCCGGAGGAACAGTTCAGGGGGGCGCTGTCGGCGGATGTGTATTACGAGCATTATTCCGCGTCCACGGAGGTCGGCTCCACCGGCGACATCGTGGAGGCGATGTATGAGTATCAGCGCCACGGCAAGACCTATTCGGATGAGGTCGGCGGAATGGCGATCAGCGATCCCAACTGGATGTTCCGCGCGAACCATACGGATCGGTTCTTCTTTGAGCTCAGGGATGTGAAACAGATCAACCGCATGGTTTTCCACGCGCGCGGCGCCAACTCCGTCAACTGGAACATTTCCGGCGTCGCCCTCTATCTGGTGAACGGCTCCGGAAAGCTCCGGCTCAACGCGAACAGTGAGTATGAGCAGTTCTACGATTCGGGGCAGGAGCTGACAAAGCTCGCCTACAGCACCAGCGAGGCCATGCCCTACGCGTACTCGCAGCACATTGAAAAGTACAACAACGATTCCAGAAGTCCGAATCCGGCGGACATCACGGTCAATTTTACGGAGAACCTGATTGAGCTGAACCCGGAGGCGAAGGAGTGGACCGCGGCGATCTCGCGTGAGCCGGTGTCGAGAAACGACACGCTCAACATCTTCCTGTGGCCGGATTCTTCAACCGGCGCGTCCTCCTATGGCGGCGTGACCAAAATCGTCTATTCCGATATGGACGGGAGGCCCCAGCAGGCTTCGACGGGTGTGATGGATTTCGCGCTTTATAACGGCGAGCCGGTCTTCTACGCCACCAATGTGCGCGTCAACGGACTGTCCGGGATCAGCTCCATCACATTCTCCAGCGGCAACGGAGAGGGGATCAACGGGATCCGCCGCGGCTTGGTCCAAAGGGTGCGCAGCGGGGTCGTGGTCAAGTCGTGGGAGGTCGGCGGCAGCGGACTGAGCGATTACGGGATCGTGCTCGGCGAGCTTGCGACTTCCGTGACGGAGGAGCAGCGCGTGCTGCTGCAGTTGGGCTCCGATACGGAGAATATCGCCCTGACGCCGCAGCGCGAGGACGCCAATGCGAAGGTGATTCCCAACGACGTGGCGGTGGCGCTCTGGTACCTGTCGGACAATCCGAACGCAAGCGAGCTTCGGACGCCCTATGTATATTTGACCGATCAGGGCTATACGGAGCTCCATCCGGGACAGCTGATCGAGTTGAAGTTTGACCAGCTCAACGTGGCGGAGATCACGGGCATTTCCGTCGTTGCCAGCGGCGGCGTAAAGACGTCGGTCGACGCGGGATACGTGATGGATCGCCAGCTCAGCACGGAGAACGGCGCGCTTGTCCGCGTGAAGGGCGAGTACAGCTTTGCAACGCCGCTGACCGTATCGAATATGCCGAACCGGATGAACCCCGCGGGCTCGGTCAGCCCGGTCACGATGACCTTCCTGACGGATAAATCGCAGGAGAACGTCAGCGGCGGCACCAGCGATCCCGTTCGTATGGCGCTGGGCTATTACGACAGGTACGGCTCCCTGCACACGCCGGCGTATGAGGATCTGCGCATGTACATTCAGGGGGACGACAGATCCTTCCGCGCGGATCAGGAAACCGTCATCAGCATTCTCATACCCGATATTGACGAGCTTCGCTGGGTCGAGCTGGAGCCGTACAAGGACCGGAAGACAACCGGCACGGCGGAGGAGCCCGCCCAGGCTTCCGCGAGAGATTCGGCTGCGACGTGGAATCTCAAGGAGGTGAAGATCCGCATCGGGGAGAACGGCAATGAGGCGGACCGCGGCGTCGCCCAAACGATTGTCGAGGGCAAGCCGCTCCGCTTGAGCATGGCGGACATCCTGCTTTCCGCGGATGTGTTTATCGGCGGCAACGCGGAGCCGCAGACGATGGCGGGCGGTTCGCGGGACATTCAGCTCCGCTCCGGCGAGAGCGTCCGGGTCGCGTCCACGCTTATCGGCTCCGTGGACGGCCTTGCGGTGAAGCTTGAGAGCCGCGATCCCGTTACCGGCGCGCTCGGCAACGTGGAGCTGGGGGATACCCGCGGGTATACGCCGGAGGTGGACGATCCGGGCAATGTTGTCTTCCTGCCGCCGCGGAATTATACGGACGGGGATCTCGGCTACCGGCTCACGGTCTATTCCAAGGAGTCTTCGGCCGCGGCGGTGGTTCTCAACATCACGGTGAAAAACGAGGTCGATCCGACCAAAAAGACCATTGAAGACTTTATGCAGGAGATGATCCGCATCCAGCAGGAAAATGAGCAAAGGATGAAGGAGATGCAGGAGCAGATCGACAGCATGAGCGCGGCAGACACCGGCGACGGGAGCGTCGGCGCACAGGAAATGGGAGGGGATTCATGAGCAGCAGGAAGCCTCTATGGATCACCGCGGCTGTTTTCATCGGGATCATGCTGCTGATCGCCGCGACCGCGCTGATCGCGCGCGGCCGCGGCGAGCGGCGCGTCCGAAACGACGATGCGCCTTACCCGTATCAATGGACGGAAAAGCTCGACGGTTCCGTTCGGCTGACCCTGGACGGCAGCTCCGTGAAGGAGAGCGTTTGGACCGCGGAGCGGGCGGGCGACGATGTGGCGGCGGCCGCTTTGGGCGCGACCAAGCGCGGCAAAGCGAAGGTAACGCTGACGCCGGTATCCGAGGGGCGCGCGGAGCTTGCCTTCGTGCTGGTGAGCGGCGAAGAACGGCTCGCGGAGCTTCGCGTGGCGGTCGAGACGATGAAAAAGGGCGAAAAAACCGTCGTTACGGTGATCGACTGCACCGAGCGGGCGTGGCAGGGCTCCGTCAGCGGCGGAAGCGAGGAATGCCCCTATACCGTTTACACGGACGGCTACGGGTATCTGGTGATCCGCCTCGCGGACGCCGGGATTCCGTCCGCGGACGAAGCCTCGGAGCGATGGACGGCGGGGAGCTCTGACGAGCTGATCGCGTCGGTTACGGAGCTTCGGACGGCGGAGGACGGCGTGGAAGCCTGTCTGCGCACCTGCGTGAACGGCGACGCGGAGGTGACTCTCTCCAGCGAGGAGGCGGGCGTCACGTACACGTTTGCCCTCGTTTCGGAGAACGGCGCGCTGCGCCTGAAGGATTGCGCATGGACGGAATTCGTGCCGGAAACGCCGATGACGGACGATGAGATGAGCGAGCTTCTATCCGGCATCGCAGATTCGCTGAAAGGGCTGGAAGCCGCGGAAAAACCGTGACGACTGCTGACAGGAGGACAGGGAAATGCTGAATATTGATTTGGTCAAGCAGGGCAATGAGGGAGAGCTGATGATGGTCGGCGAGCTCAGCGTCAATACCGCCCCCGGCGCGGAGAAGATCATGCTGGAAACCGTCAACAGGTTCGACAGGGTGATCCTCAACATGGAGCGGCTGACGTATGTTTCGTCCGCCGGCCTGCGCGCCTTGAAGCGCGCAAACATCCAAATGCGGCGCAAGGGCGGAACGCTTGCGCTGAAGAACGTGACCAAGCCCGTTATGGAGGTCCTTGAGCTCACCGGCTTTGCGGTGCTATTCAAGATCATTTGATCCTGTAACGCGGCTGCCCGGGGGACAAGGCGGAGGCATTCGCGGAATGGAGCGGGTATGAGCAAGGTGGAGTCTATGAGAAAAAGCATAACAGGCGGCAAAGATTGGAAAAGCAGGGCTTTATCCGTCGGCTTTGCGCTGATGCAGGCGGAATGGGTCGCGATGATCGGGCTTTTCGCCCGGGCCGATTTTGGGCGGATGAATCCTGAGTGGATGTTTAATTTCGGAGCGGATATCGTCGGCATTTCGTTTTGCTGCGTGATGTACTACGGCTGCAAGAGCGGCGGGGAAGATGAACGGCTGACGCCCCAACTCTTTGCCGCAAATCTGTCGATCAACAGCTTTGCGCTGTTTTTGGATGCGTGCGGATGGTTCGTACAGGGCATTCCGGAGCTGCGGGTATGGAACCGGATCGTCAACGTCCTGTATTACTTGTGCGGGCTGGCGTTACCCTACCTGTTTTGGCTGTTCGTCCACAGTATGCTTAGATTGAATCAGCAATTTGTCCGCAGGACCAATCGGCTTTTTCAGATTGTGCTGATTCCGTTCTCTCTGCTGTGCCTCGCCAATCTCTTTGTCCCGATTTACTTCTCCGTGGATGAACAGGGCGTCTACCGTCGCCAACCGACCTTCCCGATCAGCTATGGCTATTCCCTGATCATGATTATCATCGTGCTCGTCGGGATGGTTCGGTCCCACGCGCCGAGACGCCAACTGTGCGTCGTGGCCACCTTTATTGCGATCCCGGCGCTGAACGCTTTCCTGACCTTCGGCACGTTTGGCATTTCCACGCAGTATATCGCAACCCTGATCTCCATTCTGCTGATCTACAGCGTGCTGTTTGCGGAGCAGAGCAAAATGCTCACGGCCACGGAGACGGAACTCGGCATGGCGGCGGCGATCCAGACGAATATGCTGCCGAACAGCTTTCCCGCGTTTCCGAGCCGCGATGAATTCGAGATCTACGCGACGATGGAGCCGGCGAAGGAGGTCGGCGGCGACTTCTACGACTTTTTTATGGTCGATGAGGATCACCTCGCCATGGTCGTGGCGGACGTGAGCGGCAAGGGCGTGCCCGCCGCGCTGTTTTCGATGATCGCCAAAACGATGCTCAAGATGAAGGCGCAGGAAAAGCTCAGCCCGGAGGAGACGTTCGCGGAGGTCAACGCTTCCCTTTGCGAGAACAATGAGGAGGAAATGTTCGTGACCGTCTGGCTCGGCGTTTTGGAGCTCTCCACGGGGGAGCTGACCTACGCCGACGCCGGACACGAAAGGCTGCTGCTCTACCAGAACGGAACGTGGAGCGTTTTGCCGAAGGCGGGCGGCATTGCGCTGGCCGCGCTTTCGCCGGAGGAGCTCGCGCTTGTTTCCGACGCGGCCAAATGCCATAACCGGACCATCCGTCTGCGTCCCGGCGACGCCATTTTTCAGTACACGGACGGCGTGACGGAGGCGGTGAGGGCGGATCAGAGCTTCTTCGGCGAGAAGCGGCTGCTGGCGGCGGCGAACAGCGCGCCGTCGGCAAAACCGAAGGAGCTGCTGCCCCATATCCGCGGGTGTATCGACGCGTTCGTGCAGGGCGCGGAGCAAAACGACGATATCACCATGCTGGCGCTGCGGCTCAACGCGCAGGGCAAAGGTCGCCGCGGATTTCGCGCAGGAGCAGCAAAAGACGGCGCTTGAGCAGGGGAGGAGAGTTCATAAGCTGGGCGGCGTCGTTCTTCACAGCCCCATGCCGAGCCTGTATGAGGCCGCGGCGGAAAGCGCCGGAAGCAAGGCGCGGGCGTTTGTCGCGTGGGCGAGCGCCGGCGGATACAACACCAAGTCGCACATGCGGCGGCTGCACAGTCTCGACCCCGATATCCCGGTCCATTACGTCAGCGGCGCCAGAAACGAGGATTGGCTGAACGCCGATCAAACCGGCGTCAGCCGCGACCCGAACGCCCGGTTTGCAAATTCCTCCTCTTATCTCGGACGGGGCGGGCACGAGGGGAAAAACGTATCCGCGCAGGACGCGGACCTGCAAAAGCTCGTCACGAACGGCAGAAACGCCGTGCTGGGCAGACGCGCCGACGCGCCGCGGAACAACCGGAGAAACAGGATTTGACCCTCCGCGCCGCAAAGCGGCGACTTTACCATGCTGAGGATACCATTCAACGGCGGAATAAATATAACGAATACGAGGAGGAAACGCTATGCCGAACAGGAGAAAACGGACGCGCGAGGAGATTTTGAGGGAGCAGTACGAGAATCGTCTGTTCGCAAAAGCGGTGGAAGCTAGCGTACGCGAGGACGAAATAAAGGCCGAAGCGAAAAAGAATGAGCAGAAGAGGCAAGAGGCGCAACAGGAGCAGAAGCTCCAGGACCAACAGGAGCAGAAGCTCCAGGACATCCTGATGGATGTCTCGGACCTGGACAGCATCAACGAGGCGGACGAGATCGAGGAGGCCGAAAAGCCCCTGGGCTACGTCCGGCACTGGGCGGACAATCAGGAGCAGCAGATCTACAACGTCTACGGCGGCACGGTGAAGCACCCCCTCGTCAACGCCCAGAAGGACGCGCTGGAGGCAATCAAAATCACGGCGCCGGAGGATCTGGGGGACATGGGGGAGGCGTTTATCTCCATGGTCACCATGGGCGCCAGTATGAACCCGGACTATTTGGGGAACCTGGAAACCAGCTCCAGCATAGCCTTGGGCGCCAGCTCTCTGGAATTCAACCAGAGCAACATCCTCAGCAACATTCCCAAGGGGGACCACCGCTTTTTGACCAAGGGCTTCGCGGACGCGCTGCTGCGGGGCAGGATCGACGCGGCGGAGGCGATCGAGCAGTACAAGCGGGGCAACTATGAGCCGGTGAAGGAGGCGCTGCGGCGCTTTTTGACCCAAGTGGGGCTCACCTCCCGGTCCATGAGCTCCCACGGCTTGTCCGGGGATGTCAATACGGTGCAGTACGGCAACATGGCCATGGCGGACAAGCTGCTCCGCGCCCAGCTCCCCTTTTCTGTGGAGGAGCTGCTGCCGGCGGGGGAGCTTGCCAAGCTGAAAAGCGGGCTCCTTTCCCAGAAGATCCATACCAATACCGCCGACCTGGCCGATGAGCTCCAGCAGAACCCGGGTGCGCCGGGCAGCCCGGAGCGGGACGCCCTGCTCTCCCGCGTCGCCCTGGGGCTGAACATGACCCGACTCTATGACACCCGGTCAACGGACGCCTTTGCCCAGGCGGACGACTTCGCCCGGCAGATGCTGCGGGAAAACGGCGTCGAGCCGGGCTCGGAGGAGATCGAGGCGCTGACCAAGGGGCGGTTCGCCGTTTCCGGTATCCTGGGAACCCATCACCAGGAGGATATGCTGAACAACGAGCTCACCCAGTTGGAGTACATCTACTCCCAGCCGGGGGCGGAGCAGTGGGCCGAGCGCAACTTCCTGGCGCAGATCAAAAATACCCCTGCCTATCAGGAGGCGCTCAACGAGCCGGACCCGGCCAAGATGAAGGCCCGCCTCTCGGCCCTCTCCCGGGAAACGGGCAGAAACAAGGGTCTGGAGGCCTTCCTCACCCAGGAGCACTACGCCCCCACCGCCCAGCAGTACGCGCAGGTGTCCGCCACGATGCAGGAGGCCCATAACGCCGCGCTGGAGAGGTCGCGCAAGTTCGTCAGAGACGCCATCGCCGAGTACCGGCAGGTCAGGGAGGTGCGGGAGACGCTGGAGAACAGCATCCTCGCGCTTGAGTCCAGGCCGGACGCCGCGGCCCTGCGCCAGTCCCTGCGGGAGCTCCATCAGACGGTCGGGAGCGCGGGCCGCCCCGTCCTGAGCCGCACGGCCTGTCAGGACAAGATGCGGGAGGTGACCCGCCTCGCGGCGGCGTATACCCGCTCCGTGCGGGAAAAGGCGAAGGCGAGGGGGGAGGACTGGGCGCCCCAAAATGCCTCGGACCGGGCGGCCTATTTTGCCGCCATGGGGCTGGAGGGCGTCCTGGCTCCCCACATCCAGCCCCAGCCCCAGCCCCAGGCGCCGCAAAGGCCCGCCTACCACGTCCGATGGCAGGTCGGGATGCGTCCGGAGGAGCGGCGGGAGATCGAGCGCTCCATGCAGCTCTTTGACGCCATCCCCGAGACGAACACCGACCGCGCCGTCGACGAGCTGCTCCAACGTGAGGAGCGTTACCGCGCCGAGCACGCCATGGATCAGGACCTGCTCATGGTGTCCGGCGTGCGGACGATGATGCTGCTCGCGGCGCAGCAGCGCTTTGCCCCCGGACAGAACGAGACGGCGGCGGAGACCGCGCGCCGCCACGCGGCCATGAAGGAGGCGCTCTCCCCCGAGCGGGTGATGAACAGCATGATGGCCGTCTGCGTGAAGATGACCCGCGGCGCGCTCTCGCCCATCGAGGGCGTGACGCTCGTCGACGGCTACGACGCCATCAGAGCCGCCTTCATCGACCGGGAGGACGGCTCCTATGCCACCACGGAGGACATCCGGCGGTCCATGCGGCAGAAAACCGTGCAGATGGAGCTTTTTGACAACACCGGCGAGGAGAAGCTTGCCTTCTACGAGGGGAGCGCGGCGTTCGAGGAGAGCTTCCTGAACGGGGGGCAGCCCCTGCCGCAGGACCACGTCGAGGCGTACGGCAAGGTGCAGGAGGCGTTCCGAAGCCTCAACGACACCCTCGCCCCCTTCTATGAGCGCAACGGGCAGGGCGAGCTGCCCGCGCTGACGGAGGAGGACTTTGCGAAGATCCGCGACGGCTACCAGAACGTCCTCGCCGAGATGAACGCCTATTCGACCCAGATGGGGCAGACGGGCCGCCCGCTCGATATGCATCGCATGGAGCTGATGGCGTCCTTCCGGGACAGGATGGGGCAGGACCTCGTCACGCTCGAGGCGGGGCGGCAGCTGGGCCCGTCCACCCTGCCCAACGTCATGCTTGGCGGCGATCTGCCCACGGCGGAGATCGAGGGCGTGCCCGAGATTTACGGCGATATGGCAAGCTCCCGGATGCGGGTGAGCCTGCCCGGCAACGGCGGCGAGGTCGAGGAGGGCTTTTTCACCGCCACCAGCGCCGTGGAGACCAATATTCCCGGCCTCTTCAACCGTGTGCTGGACCAGCACATGGGGGACCACCCGGAGTGGAAGGAGTTCGTCACGAAGCTCTACCAGTACGATCAGGAGGGAAATCTGAGCTCCATCCCCATGATCAAAAGCTACGAGGACGATATGGCTAAGACGGTGGACCAGAGCGGCTTTTTCGACGCATGGATCGGGGACGGAGACCCGCAGTTCAAGGCGCTCTACCAGCGCTGCCGCAGCCACGAGTTCTCCCTTGCGATTATCAAGTTCGCCAAGGATTACGCCGGGCAGTTGAGCATTGTGAAGGAGTATAACGCGCAGGGGCTGTCGTCGGGCAACCTCGATAAGCGCAACAGCGCCATGTCCACCATGGCGGAGCTGATGAAGCTCTCCGGCCTGGTGGCGCCGGCGCGGTCGGTAAAGGTCAAGATCGGCGGCAAGGAGCTGGTGGGCACCTTTATGAAGTTCGCCGAGGGCGAGGATCTGTCCCGGGTCCAGCAGGACAGCCCCCTGACCAAGGTCAGCGTGGAGGATATGCTCACCCCCGAGTCGGTGTCCTCGGTGGCGGACCTGCAGGTGCTGGACTACGTCTGCGGCAACGTGGACCGCCACAATCTGAATATGTTCTACAAGCTGGACACCTCCGACCCGCAGCATCCCAAGTGCGTCGGCGTGCAGGGCATCGACAACGACTTCTCCTTCTGCGCCCACGCCGAGGGCAAGAGCATGGCGGACATCATGAACATGAAGATCATCCGCAAGGAGACGGCGGAGGCGCTGTTTGGCATGAAGCCCGAGATGCTCAAGACCGTCCTCGGCAAGTACGATCTGAGCCCGACCGAGAGCTTCGCGGTGCTCAAGCGCATCGGCGAGCTCAAGCAGGCGGTGGAGAACGGCACCCTCAAGGTGGTGACCGACGAGCAGATCAAGGCCATGAACTATCAGACCGAGCTCGTCTCGGGCGGAGACAACTACTTTGACCGTCTCATACGGATCCCGGGGGCCGCCCACCGGATGGCCTTTGAGTCGGACGGCGCGGCGATGGACAAGGCGTATCGGGGCCTGAACGCCAACACCCCCGCCCTCGGCAAATGCTACGACGGTCTGGTGGCGGCAAATCAGGGCAAGTTCATCGGCAGCAAGGAGTACAAAGCCGTCCTGAAGGGTCTGCGGGATCTGATCGCCCACCGCGCGGAGCTGCTGAACGACCGCGACCCGGAGCGCATCGCGCTCTATGAGCGCAGGCTGTCCGAGCTGCGGGTGGCCGTGAGCCGCTACCTCATTAAGAAAGCGGAGGAGGCGCGCCACGGAAAACCCTCCAAGCTTGCCGAGCGCCGCGTTGCCGCCGTGCGGGCGTTCAGCGCCAAGCTGAGCCTGGAGGCGGCGCACGTCCAGGACTATCGGGAGGCGGAGGCGGCCCGGGAGCGGTATCTGGACGGGATGACCCTGCGGGAGGAGTCTCAGACTCGGATGAACCGGGACAATCTGGAGATCGACCGCTACCTCGCCAAGGGCGCGGCGCGGGAGCTGTTCCCGCGGCTGGCGGGCCGTCAGGACCCGCTGCTGGCTCATTGCGGCGCGGAATTGAAGAAGGACGCGGACGTGGTGTTCGCCAAGGTGGGCGAGCCGGATACCCCGGAGATGCTGGAGCGGAAGGAGCGCTTTTACGCGGGGCTGGTCGCCAACCGGATGATCGAGCGGCAGCTGGAGAAGGGCGGCGAGGCCGCCCGGAAGCTGAAGGAGGCATGGGAAAAGAATCCCGACCTGTTTGAACAGACGCGGGCGCGGGTCATGAATTCTCCCGCGTTCGTGAAGGAAGATACCCACGACATCGAAAGCAGGCTGGAGGTGGATACGGCACAGTTTGACAACGTGATCCGGCGGATCGAGCGGGCGGAGGCGCAGGCGAAGGCGCAGAACGCCCCGCAGCAGCAGGTCCAGAACGGTCCGCAGGCGCAGAACGCCCCGCGGCGGCAGAACCAGCCCAAGCCGCAGGCCGCCGGCCCCAAGGCCTGAGGAACAGGAGAAAATTATCATGCCGAATGAAAGCGAGAGGATTAAGGCAAACCGGGAGGCGGATGAGCTGCAAGCCGCGTTCCAAAAAAGTACCCCGCCCCTGAGAAGGAGTATTATCAGAAGAATGTAAACGAAAGGCAGGAGATGCTTCGGGAGTATCTGCTCCCGTTCCTGCTGAGGGCCGAGCCGGGGAGGCAATATCAGCCGACCTTGGAAACGGAGGAGAGAAAAGCGGCGTTTGAAGTGAGACTGGCCGGTGCCAAGATGGGCTACGTCATGAAGCTGGCGTCCTGACAGTCGAAGGAAAAAATGGGAAAGCAGGAGCTTTTCAACGAGCAGGACAAGAGGGAAGCGGCGAAGGCGCTGTCCGCGCAAAAGAAAGCGGAGGCCGCCCCAAAAGGCATGAAAAGATAAACGAAACGAAGAAGAACGCTCCCGAGCGGGAGCGTTCTTCTTCGTCAAGCTATGTCTGTCTGCTTTTCGGCACGAATACGCGAACCAGCGTGCCGCCGCCCGCGCGGGGCGCGACGTCGAGCGTGCCGCCGCACATCATCGCAAGGCGCTCGCGGACGTTTGCAAGCCCCACGTGCGCCGCGCCGTCCGCCGACGGCTCATACCTCGTGCCGTCGTCCTCAACGAGGATCTCCGCGCCGCCGTCCGCCGCGCGCGAGCGGATAAAGATCCGCTCCGGACGATGCGTTTTGCCGACGCCGTGCTTGACGCTGTTCTCCACGATCGGCTGGAGCGTCAGCGGCGGCAGACGGAAGGTGACGTAGTCCGTGTCGTACTCCACGGCGAGCTTCGAGGCGTACAGCGCCGTTTGCACGTTGAGATACGCCTTTGTATGCTCCAGCTCCGCGACGAACGCGATCGGCTCCGTGGCGGCGATGGCGGTGAAGTTCGCCTGCAAATAGTTGTTGAAATTCGCGACCACCTCGGCCGCCCGCCGCGGGTCGCTGTCGCAGAGCATACTGACCGAGGCGAGCGTGTTGTAGATGAAGTGCGGGCGGATCTGGTTGATCAGCGTCTGCATTTTGACGCCGCGCAGCTCCTCGTCCTTCTCCCGCAGCTCGCGCTCGCGGCGGATGGCGTCGCGAAGGAAGCCGAAGCCGCGCACGAACAGATTGAGCGCGACCCAGGCGAGAAAAACCGGCGCGGCGGGAAACCGGCCTTCGCCCGAGAAGAGCATGAGATCGAGCCCAAGCGCCGCGAACGTCGGCAGCAGCCATAAAAGCGCCGTCCGCTTCGGCTTTTGCCCCGGCAGCGCCATGAAATGAAGCGCCGCCGTACCGACGCCGTAGGGAATCAGGGCCTCGTGCAGCTCCACGGCGCCGAGGGCTTGCAGCGCAAGGAGCGCGAGCGCGCTCAGCGCGGCAAAGCAGCAGCAGAGGTTGCCGATCTGCTCGCCTTTTCCGTCGCACATCACGG
Organism: Oscillospiraceae bacterium; assembly: GCA_902779695.1. Classification (GTDB taxonomy): domain Bacteria; phylum Bacillota; class Clostridia; order Oscillospirales; family Oscillospiraceae; genus Hominicoprocola. The sequence continues at coordinate 22,202 of CACZCL010000011.1, forward strand.
TCAAAAGCCGCAGCGAAAGCACCGGCAGCAGAAGATACGCCGCCGCGCCGACGTACCACAGCAGCTTTTGCCGCCCGTACCAGTCCAGCAGCAGCGGCAGGACGGAAAGCCCGCACAGCTTCCATACGCCCGCCGCGCACGAGAACGCGCCGAGATAGAATACCCGCCGCCGGTCGCGCGCCGCAAGCCCCAGCGAGAGCGCGAGCAGCATCATGAAAAAGCCCGCCGCCGCCGTGACGCAGCTCAAAACCAGCGCCGCGCCTTCGCCGGACAGCACCTCAAGGTGCAGCAGCATTTGGCGATCCATAACGAGAAAATCCGGCTCCTCGCCGCGAACGCTTGCGTAGACCGGCGTGAGCGTGACGCGCAGCGTTTTTCCCGCGTCCTCCGGATAGATCGGCAGCGTCAGCCAGTAGTTGCCCGGCGTGCGCCCGATGTGCCATGACTTCGACTCGCCGGTGTCGGCGAGAAGCATGCCGTCCTTCTCCGCGATTGCGATGGTGTGGCGCAGATGGACGAACAGCGTACCGGCGCGGACGCCCGCCGCCTTCGTCAGATCGAATTCGTAGACCCTCCGCACGCCCGCGTAGTCCGCGATGACCTCCTCGCGCACCGCCTGCGGACGCATGACAAGAAATGGGCTGACAGCGGGCGCGACGCCTTTCATGCCGGACGCGTGCCAGAGGAACGCCGAGAGCGCGATCGCGGCGGCAAGCGCCAACGCGACCGGGAGATCAGCGGCAATCTGCCGGTTGATTGGTTTTTTCATAGGTCAAGCCCCTTATGGGGAAGCGCAGATTCGCCAGCTCATGACGAACGCGCTCCCGGGTGAGCGGCTTTAGAATATAGCCGCTGCAATGGTCGTAGATTGCCTGTGTCATGTATTCCGCGAAGTTTGTGAGATAGATGATATTGGTATACGGGTGGACGTCCAGCAGACGCCGCGCCAGCTCCAGCCCGTTCATTTCCTCGTCGATCTCAATGTCCAGAAAAGCGATGGACACACGGCTGGAGCGGGCGTAGGCGAGGGCCTCCGCGCCGCTTTCAAAACCGGCGATGCTCGCCGCCGGCGCGACGTCCTGGATCATGACGATACTGCCCCGCAGCAACGCGGGGACGTCCTCCACCACGATGATGTTGACGATCTCGTTTGCCGCGCCCCGGATCGCGTCGAGCAGAATATGACTTTCGACGCCGAGACATGCGGAGAGCCGGTCGAGCATATTGATGTCCGGCAGCCGCGTGCCGAGCTCCCACATGGAAACGGCGCTGCGGGAGACCAGCATCTGCTCCGCGAGCTGCTGCTGGGAAAGGCCTTTTCGCGAGCGTAGCTCTTTCAGCACGCACGCAAATTCATCTGAGCTATGCACAATAAGCCTCCGTATATAATTCCTACTTTTATCATACACAAAACATGAAATTGCGCAAGAGGTTGCCACGTTCTGTGGCAACCTCTTGCGGGTAAAAACAGCAAACTGCTATTATATCGGCAGGGGCGGAAACGCCTTAACATAAACTGTAAGCGCAAAACAAAAACAAAATTGGAGGAAAGAAGCATGTTTAACTCAGTCGTAGCACCGATCGTAGCCCTTTTGAACAGTATGCTGGGGCCGCTGCTGGCGATTGTCGGCGCGGCGGGCGCGCTGTATTGCGTCGTCCTCGGCGTGAAGTTTGCGAAGGCGGAGGAGCCGCAGGACCGCGAAAAGGCAAAGGGCGCGCTCAAGAACGCGATCATTGGCTTCGTGCTGATTTTTGTCCTGATACTCGCGTTGAACCTGCTGATGCCGCAGATGATCCGGTGGGTCAACAGCCAGAGCGGCTCGACGGTCATCAGCGAGGCGTCCGTCAAGTAGGTTCGCCGGAGCGCCGGAAAATGAGACGCGGCCATGAAGGATCCTAAAGCGGAGCAGAAAAATGGAGCGACGAGCGACGAGACATCGGAGCAAACCGACGCCGAGGCGCCCGCGCCCAACCCGCGGACCTCCGATGCGATTCTCCTGAACGGAGGCCTGACGCTCACCGTTCCGGCGGAGTACGCCGGCCTTCTGCTGACCGACACGCCGCGAAGCGATGAAGACGCGCGGAGCGTCGGCAATTTCCGGTTCTATATGAACTACCTGTATCGGGACGTGACCTTTGAGGCCGCGGCGCTTCCGGCTCTTGACGCGGACGCCGTCGAGCTGGCGTTCGACGGCGGCGACCGCCTGCTCTTCTGGGAGGGCACGAATTATGTGCGCTGGGTCCCGGGCGGCTGGCGCTGCGAGCTCGTCGGCACGGGATGGTGACGCCGCGGGAGAATCTTTCCCTTGCCCCGCCCCGCGCGGCGTGGTATACTGCTTTACAGGATTTCCCGATCGGCGGCGGCGTTGACGGCGCGACCGCGCCGACGTGGAGCGAAGCTTTGAGAAAGGGTGGTACAGAGTATGAATCCGGAGCAGACCAGAAAGACGAACGAGGCGTCGGCGGAGCAGGGCAAGGCGATCCTCGCGGCGTTCCGCGAGGAGACGAAGCATCCGATGGACGCGGCGCGGGCGCTGCTGATGCAGATGCTGTACGAGAATAAGGACACGGAATACGGCAAAAAATACGGCTTTGCCGATATCCAAACGGTGGAGGAGTATCAGAAAAGGGTGCCGGTCGCCACGTACGACGATCTCGCGCCGTATCTGGAGCGTATGATGGCGGGCGAAAAGGACATCCTGACCGCCTACAGCTTCAATCACTTCAACGAGACCTCCGGGACGGTGGGCGTGCCGAAGGTGGTCCCCATGACCGACCGGCAGTCGGAGGTCTTCGCAAAGTACAACAACCTTTATATGTACGGCCTGATGGGCGAGAGCGTCGACCCGGAGTGGATGAACGGGCGCGCGTTCTGTACGTCCAGCGGCAACTGCCGCACGCTGCCGAGCGGCCTCACGGTGGGCGAGGCGTCGGCGAAGATGGCGGATTACATCAAGGGCGGACGGGACGCGCTGGACGCCATGATCCGCACGATGTACACCTCGCCCATCGAGGGGCTGAATCCGGAGCACGGCGTTGACACGAAATACGTCCACACCCGCTTCGCCCTGATGGACCGGGAGGTGCGCGGGATGGTCACGGGCTTTTACAGCGTCATCGTGCTGTTCCTGCACTATATCGAAACCCACGTCGAATTGCTGATCCACGACATCGAGACCGGCACGATCTCCGACGAGGTCGAAATGCCGGAGGGAGTGAGAAAGAGCCTCCTCGCCAAGATCGAGCCGATGCCGGAGCGCGCGGCGGAGCTGCGCGAGGCGTTCAAAAACGGCACGGAGGAGCCGTGGGTCAAAAAGGTCTGGCCGCATTTCACCTATCTCACCGGCGCGGGCGGCGACGGCTTCGAGATCTACGACCGGCAGATCAAGGAGCATTTCACCGGCGGCGGCGTCGCCAACATCTATTCCGGCATCACCGCCTCCGAGGGGCTGTGGTCGGTGCCGGCGGGCGTGAACGATTTCGACAGCATTCTCGCCCCCTCCGCCGCGTTCGTGGAGTTCCTGCCGGTCGAGGCGGGGGACGATTTCAGCCGCTGCGTCACCATCGACAAGCTGGAGGAGGGCAGGATCTACGAGCTGATCGTCACGAACCTGAGCGGCTTCTGGCGCTATCGCATGAGCGACGCGGTGAAAGTCACGGGCTTTTACAATCAGACGCCCAAGGTGCAGTTCATGTACCGCGTCAACCGCACGATCAACCTCGCCGAGGAAAAGACGACGGAGAAGGCGCTGCAAATCGCGGTGGAGGCCGTCGCGAAGGAAATGAACATCGACCTGGCGGATTTCACCGTTTACCCGAACACGGAGGTCACGCCGAACCGCTACGACTTTTTGATCGAGCCGCGCAAGGACGTCGCGGACTTCGACATGGACGCGCTGCGCGAGAGCGTGTTCAAGCATCTGTGCGAGGCGAACCCCGTGTATTACGACTGCTACGCGGACCACTGGCTGGATAAGCCGGAGGTGTATTTCCTGCAGCCGGAGACACAGCTTTTGTATCGCGACATGATGGTGATGCGCGGCGCGTCCATGAACCAGCTCAAGCCGGTGCGCGTCATCATGAACGAGCGGCAGCGGAAATTCTTCTTTATGCTGCGCGCGTGAGAGGTTGCCCGCCTCTGCGCGACGGGAGGACGATATGGCGCAAAATGCACATCGCGGGGAAATCGCTTATTACAACGGAACGGTCTATACGGCGGACGGGCGATGCCCGAAGGCGGAGGCGTTTCTGGTGCGGGACGGGCGCTTTCACGCGGTGGGCGGCAGCGAAGACGTCGCGCGTTGCCCGAACAGGGTCGATCTCAGGGGCAGGTGCGTGATCCCGGGGCTGGTCGATTCGCATTGCCACGCCCTTGCCGGCGTTTCGCAGGCGCTGATGCGCGTCGCGCAGATCGACGCGGCGACGACGCCGGAGCGGCTGGGGGACGCGCTTCGCGCCGCGTTCGCCGACCGCGCGCCGGAGGACGCAAGGCCGCTGGCGGCGATGGGACTGGACCTCACGCGGGGGACGTTTTCCGCGCGGGACATCGACTCCGCCATCAGCGACCGCGCCGTGGTGGTGTTGAGCGGCGACGGCCACGCGCTTTTGCTCAACAGCCGGGCGATGGAGACGCTCGGGATCGACCGGGATACGGAGGACTGCGGCGCGGACAGCTATTTCGAGCGGGACGGCGGCGGCAACCCCACGGGGCTTGTGCTCGAGCCGCCGGCGATGATGCGTTGCAAGAGCCTGCTGGACGCGGCGGCGGACGCCGCCGCCGATCTGACGGAGCCTCTCGGCACGGTGCTGGACGCCTACGCCGCGCTGGGCTATACGACGATCTTTGAGGCGATGTCCGTCGACGACGGCGAAGCGTCTTTTCCGGAGGCGCTGTATCGGATGGACGCGGAGGGACGGCTTCCGCTCCGCTTCTCCGGCAGCTTCGGCTATCACGGCGAGGACGTCCTGCCCGCGCGGGAGGCGGTCGCGCTTTTGAAGGGGCTGCAAAGGCGCTTTTCGTCGGAGCACGTCTTCTGGCAGACGATGAAGCTGTTCGCGGACGGCACCGTGGAGGAGCGCACCGCGCTGCTCTACGAGCCCTACGCGGACGCGCCCGATACCCGCGGCAGCGAGGTCACGAAGGAGCGCGAGCTTGCGGAGGCGGCGCGGCGCGCCGCGGCGGCGGGCTTTAGCGTCCACATCCACGCCATCGGGGACAGGGCGGTCGGCAACGCGCTGAGGACGCTGCGCGGCCTGGGAAAGATCGCCGGCACCAAGACCGTCGCGCACAACCAACTGTACGGCGCGGCGGAGGTCGCCGCGCTCTCCGCCGCGGGGGACGTTTTTTTCCAGACGACGCCGCATTGGGCCGTCGCGGACGAGTATACGGAGCGCGCCCTCGGGCGCGAGCGGTTTTTGCGGCAGTTCCCCGTCGCGACAATGCTCCGCGGCGGCGTGACGGTTTCCTTCGGCAGCGACAGCTGCCTTGAGCCGGCGACGGCGAACGCCTTCCTCGGTATGTACTATGCCGAGGCGCGCGGGGACGCCGAGCGGTGCAAGGAGTGCTATCCGCCGCGCAGCGAGGGAATCGGCAGGCTCGACAGCCTACGCGCCTACACCATCAACGGCGCGCGCCAGCTCGGGCTGGAGCGGGAGACCGGCAGCATCACGCCCGGCAAATCGGCGGATTTCGTGATCCTTGACCGCGACGTGATGACCTGCCCGCTGGAGGAGCTGAAGGAAACGCGGGCGGTGGCGACGTGCTTCTGCGGCCGTATGACGGCGGGCGAAGCGTAAGCGCCGCGGCAAAAAGGCGGCGGAGGGCGTGCGGCCCGACGGCGCGGGACGGTACGCGCCGAAAATACGAGCGCGCAAAGGAGGAACCACGCCATGCGATTTGAACAAAAGCTCAGCCGGCAGGATATGATCCGCTGCGTCCTGTGCCGGGACGCGCCCTGCGAGAGAGCATGTCCGCACGCCGCGGCGCTGCGCCCAGCGCGGCTGCTGCGCGCCGTGTGGTTCTCCGACGAGGACGCGGCGGCGGCGGAGATGCCGGAGGAGGATCTCTGCGCCCGCTGCGACGCGCCCTGCGAGCGCGCCTGCGTGCGCCCGGGCGAGGTGCCGGTGCGCGGCGTCCTCTCGACGCTGCGCGGCGCGGTGAAGCCGGAGCTGGAGATCGCCCCGCCCGAGGACGAGCGTCTGCTGCGCGCGGATCTCTGCGGCGTGCCGCTGGAAAACCCGTTCCTGCTCTCCTCCTCGGTGGTGGCGAGCACCTACGATATGTGCGCGCGCGCCTTTGAGGCGGGCTGGGCGGGGGCGGCATTCAAAACGATCTGCTCGTTCGACATCCACGAGGCAAGCCCGCGCTTTTCCGCCCTCTGCGGCGACAACGGCAGCATCGTCGGCTTTAAGAACATCGAACAGCTCTCCGACCACAGCGTGGCGGAGAATATGGAGATCTTCCGCCGGCTCAAGGCGGATTATCCGACGAAGTGTATCCTTGCCTCCATCATGGGGCAGGACGAGGCGGAGTGGGAGAGCCTTGCGCGGGAGTGCCAGGAAAACGGCGCGGACGCGGTGGAGCTGAACTTCTCCTGCCCGAATATGGCGGAGGGCGGCCTCGGATCAGACATCGGACAGGTGCCGGAGCTGGTGGAGCGGTTCACGGCGGCGGCAAAGCGCGGCTGCACGATCCCCGTGCTGGCAAAGCTGACGCCCAACGTCGCACGCATGAGCGAGGCGGCGGAGGCGGCGAAGCGCGGCGGCGCGGACGGCATCGCCGCCATCAACACGATCAAAAGCATCACCGGCGTCGACCCGCACACCTACGTCGCCGCGCCCGCGGTGCGCGGGCACTCCGCCGTGGGGGGCTACAGCGGCAACGCCGTGAAGCCCATCGCGCTGCGCTTCGTCGCGGAGCTGGGGCGCAACCGCGCGCTCAAGGGGCTGCACGTCAGCGGCATGGGCGGCGTCGAGACCTGGCGGGACGCGCTGGAGTTCATCCTGCTCGGCGCGGGCTCGGTGCAGGTCACGACCGCCGTGATGCAGTACGGCTATCGCATCATCGACGATCTGAAGGCGGGGCTGAATTACTACCTCGCGGAAAAGGGCTTCCGCAGCCTGGGCGAAGCGGTGGGTCTCGGGCTGGACGCGGTCAGCGAGACGACGGACGTGCTGGAGCGCGACACGGTGGTCTATCCCAAATTTCACCGCGACAGGTGCATCGGCTGTGGCCGCTGCGTCATCTCCTGCGCGGACGGCGGGCACCAGGCAATCCGCGCGGCGGAGGACGGAAAGCCACGCCTCGACGCGGCGCGGTGCGTCGGCTGCCATCTGTGCGTGCTGGTCTGCCCGCAGCGGGCGATCACGTCGTCCGGGATTCGGCGCGCCGCGCGCTGAGCGCCGGAGAGAAAAAGCAAGGAGGCGCGTATGGACAAGGTCAAGTATGTTGAGGTGGTAAAGCTGAGGAAAGGGCAGCTTGTCTTTTCGCAGGGCGACGCCGCCGACTGCATGTATCTTGTGAATTTGGGCAGGGTCGGGATCTATGCAGACTACGGCGGGGTGGAGGAGCGGCTGCTCAAGAGGCTGGAGCCGGGCAGCTATTTCGGCGAGATGGGCATGGTGCGCGGCGTCGCGCGTTCGGCGACCGCCGTGGCGCTGGAGCAGGATACCACCGTCAGCATCATCACCTGGGAGCAGCTGGGCGGTTTTTTCCGGGAGAATCCGAGCCGGGTCATCCGGATCATGCAGCAGCTTGGCCAGCGCGTCAACGAGCTGTCGGACGATTATATGGACGCCTGCGGCGCGGTGGCGGAGCTGGTGGCGCAGTGCGGATCGCTGCGCGGGGAAATCGAAGATCTGCGCAGGGAAAGCGCCGCGCTGCGCCAGGCGCTCGCGCGCGGGGAGCGGCGGCAGGCTCCGCCGGACGCCTCGCCGGACGCTCCGCGCTGGACGCATGTGCCGGGCGAGAGCGAGAAAGCGGAGGACGCGCGTTTCCAAAAGTATATGGATGAATACCGCCGCTATAAAACGCAGATAGGAAAGGAAAAATAAAAAAGCGGCGCAGCCGCCGCTTTTTTACGGGAAACCGGATCACTCGCCGTCGTCGGGCCGCACGCCGCCGCTGAAGATATCCAGCGCGGTCATGCCCATGGCGGCGGCGGCGATGCGCATGGTCTTGTCCGCGCAGGGGCCGACCACGCCGTCGAGAAAGCTCTCCATGTGCGGCGCGACCTCCGGCCCGAGGCCGGTGGCAAGCTCCGCGTATGCGGTGGGGCAGACCTGGCTCACGTTGCCGACGTCGCTGCTGCCGAACGCCTCGCCGCCGGTGCGGGTGCTGAATTCCGTCACGCCGACGGCCTCCAGATTCGCGCGCAGGGCGTTCAGAAGGCGCGGGCGGAGCACGAGGTCGTCAAAGGCGTTTTCAAAGCGCCGCCACTCCAGCTCCGCGCCGGTCATCAGCGCCGCGCCGCGGGCGATGTTGACGACGCGCTCCGTCAGATCGTTGAGATACGCCCGCTTTGCCGCGCGGACATAGAAACGGCACTGCCCCAGATCGGGGACGATGTTGCACGCCTTGCCGCCCTGCGTGACGATGCCGTGCATCCGCACGTCCGGCGTTACGTGCTGGCGCAGGGCGTTGATACCGGCAAAGGTCAGCATCACCGCGTCCAGCGCGTTGATGCCGAGGTGGGGCTGCCCCGCCGCGTGGGCGGCCTTGCCGTGGAAGGTGAATTCCAGCGAATCCAGCGCGAGAAAAGCGCCGTCGAGCGTGGTGCGGCTGCCGAGATGGATCTGCAGCGCGGCGTCCACGCCGTCGTAGCCGTGACCGCGCAGCACGTCGATCTTGCCGCCGACGGTCTCCTCCGCCGGCGCGCCGATCAGGCTGACCGTGCCGTGAAAAGCGTCCCGGCAGCGCGCGAGCGCGGCGCAGGCGCCGTAGCATGTGGCGGCGATCCAGTTGTGCCCGCAGGCGTGCGCGGGCTGGTCCCCGTTGGGACCGTAGCCGGGCAGCGCGTCGTATTCCGCGAGGAAGGCGACGGTCGGCCCCTCGCCGTTTTTGAAATCCGCGCGCAGAGCGGTCTCAACTCCGGCGTAGGGCTGCCGCACGGCAAAGCCCAGCCGCGAGAGCTCCTCCGCGAGAAAGCGCACGCTTTCGCGCTCCTCGCCGCTGAGCTCGGGGTGGTCGAAAAGCTGCCGCCCCACCCGCTGCATATCGGGGAAGATCTCCTCTACAGCTCGGCGCAGCGCCGCCTTGCTCTCGTCAACAGTCATGGTGCCCTCCCGCTTTTCGGGCGCCGCCGCGCGAGGCGCGGGCGCGGCCCGTTTTTGCCATGATAGCACGCGGGACGGGAAAAAGCAAGGCGCGCCGGCTCTCCGGCTTTTGCCGATGTTTACGGATACGTTGCGCTTCGCTTTGGGCGCAGGAAAGGAAGGAACAGTTATGAAGCCGTTTTTTACCAATGCCTTTGGGATCGCCAGAAACGCGAATCAGGAGGGACGCACCGTCGAGCTGCAGCTCGATTTCATGCTCCAGTATATGGAGGGTGAGTCGCAGATGACGAAGAACGGGCCGGTGTCGGCGTCCGTGCGCCGGAACGAGCACCTGACCTCCGTGCTGCTCACGCGCGACGGCGTGGCGGCGCTGATCTCGCTGCTGCGCAAGACCCTCGGCGCGGAGTTCGACGAGATCGTCGCCTTCTGCGAGGCGCAGGACGAGCTGCGCGGCGGCTGACGGCGCGGGTGGGAGAACGCCTTCCACGCAGTTAACATAACGCTTTTCAGGCGGGACGGAGCCGACGACGTCCCGCCTGTTTGACCGTGAATTTTAGCACTCGACGAATGAGAGTGCCAAAATTCACGGTTTGTTCACAATTTGTTGCAGGATTGTTCACAGGCAATGCCTATACTCATACTTGACCGAAGCGGGCGGCGGAAGCAGCGGACCCGCGCGGCGGAAGGAGAGGGGACGGAAGAGATGGAAAACGGACAGGAGACGGTCCCGGAGCGGGCGCTTGCCTCGCGCGTTTCCAAAAAGGAGCTGCGCAGATGGATGGCGGACAACGCGCCCGCCTTCCGCGAGCTGATGGCATATTACCGGGGCGCGCTGGCACGCACGGAGAGCGAGGTGCGCCTTGCGGCGGAGGAGCTGGCGCTGCGCCGCGGCGAGCCGCCGGTGGAGGCGCTGCGCGCGGCAGTCAAGCAGCCGGAGGAGATCGTCGGCCGCCTGATGGGCGGCGGGGCGCGGCTCTCGGCGGAGGCGCTGGCGCGGGAGATGGACGACCTCGCCCTGCTGCGCGTGACCTGCCTTTCCACCGAGGAGCTGGCGGCGCTGGCGGACGCGCTGGCAAAGCGCGCCGAGGTTCGCGTGCTGCGGCGGGAGGACCGTCTGCGCGAGGCGGAGGACGACGGCTTCCGCGTGCTGCGGCTGGTGGTGTCGGTGCCGACGGCGCTGGGCGGACGCGCGCGCGAGATGAAGGTGACGGTGGAGCTGCTGACGCCCGCCATGGAGCTGTGGTTGCGCATGAAGGAGCGCGCCGGCAGAGGCAAACCGCCCGTCCCCGGACAGGCGGACGAGGCGCTGCGCGCGTGCGCGGAGCTGTGCGCCGAGCTGGACGAGCGCTTCCGCCAGATCCAGTACAACATCGAGCACAACGTCATCACGAAGTGACGTGCCAAGCGCCGCGGGCGGCGTTTGCCGGATCGCGGCGGCAGGCAGGAAAAGGAGGTGTTCGGCATGAACATGAACCAATTTACGCAAAAATCCCTCGCCGCCGTGCAAAACGCGCAGGCGATCGCGCAGGAGTACGGCAACCAGACCGTGGAGCAGGCGCATCTGCTCTACGCGCTGGTGAGCGACGCGGAGGGGCTGATCCCGCAGCTTTTCACCGCGATGGGGATCGAAACGGGCAGCTTCGCGGACGCGCTGGCGGGCGAGATCGGCAGGCTGCCGAAGGTGTCCGGCGGGCGCGAGGCGGGCAGGGTCTATATCGCGCAGGACGTGGACGACGCGCTGCGTTCCGCCGAACAGGCGGCGCAGTCCATGAAGGACGAGTATATTTCGGTGGAGCATTTGTTCCTGGGCCTTCTGGACAAGGCGAACGGCGCGCTCAAGGAGCTGTTCCGCGTCTACAACATCACGAAGGAGGGCGCCATGCGGGCGCTTGCGTCGGTGCGCGGCAACCAGCGCGTCACCAGCGACAACCCCGAGGAGACGTACGCCGCGCTCAAAAAGTACGGCACGGATCTGGTGGAGCGGGCGCGGGCGAACAAGCTCGACCCGGTCATCGGGCGCGACGACGAGATCCGCAACGTCATCCGCATCCTGAGCCGCAAGAGCAAGAACAATCCGGTGCTCATCGGCGAGCCGGGCGTCGGCAAGACCGCCATCGCCGAAGGGCTGGCGCAGCGCATCGTCAAGGGCGACGTGCCCGCGAGCCTCAAGGACAAGACCGTCTTTTCCCTCGACATGGGCGCGCTGGTCGCGGGCGCGAAGTACCGCGGCGAGTTTGAGGAGCGGCTCAAGGCGGTGCTCAACGAGGTGCGCAAGAGCGAGGGGCGCATCCTGCTGTTCATCGACGAGCTGCACACCATCGTCGGCGCGGGAAAAACCGAGGGCAGCATGGACGCGGGCAACCTCTTAAAGCCCATGCTGGCGCGCGGCGAGCTGCACTGCATCGGGGCGACCACGCTCAACGAGTACCGGCAGTACATCGAAAAGGACGCCGCGCTGGAGCGGCGCTTCCAGCCGGTCATGGTGAACGAGCCGAGCGTCGAGGACGCCATCGCGATCCTGCGCGGGCTGAAGGAACGCTATGAGGTCTTTCACGGCGTCAAGATCACGGACGGCGCGCTCATCGCGGCGGCGACGCTGTCCGACCGGTACATCTCCGACCGCTTCCTGCCTGACAAGGCGATCGACCTGGTGGACGAGGCGTGTGCGATGATCCGCACGGAGATCGACTCCATGCCCACGGAGCTGGACGTGATCCAACGCCGCATCATCCAGCACGAGATCGAGGAGGCGGCGCTCAAGAAGGAGGACGACGCGCTCTCGCGCGAGCATCTGGCGGAGATCCAGAAGGAGCTGTCCGACCTGCGAGACGAGTTCAACGCGAAAAAGGCGCAGTGGGACAACGAGAAAAACGCCATCGGCAAGGTGCAGAAGCTGCGCGAGGAGCTCGAGGGGGCGAACGCGGCGCTGGAGAAGGCGCAGCGCGAGTACGACCTCAACCGCGCCGCGGAGCTGCAATACGGCACGATCCCTTCGCTGCGCGCTCAGCTGGAGGAGGAAGAGCGCATCGCGAACGAGGGCAAGGCGCGCTCGCTTCTGCGCGACAAGGTCACGGAGGAGGAGATCGCCCGCATCATCGAGCGCTGGACTGGGATCCCCGTCGCGCGCCTGATGGAGGGCGAGCGCGAGAAGCTGCTGCATCTGGAGGATATCCTGCACAGGCGCGTGATCGGGCAGGACGAGGCGGTCAAGCTCGTGTCCGAGGCGATCCTGCGCTCCCGCGCGGGCATTGCCGACCCGAACAAGCCCATCGGCTCGTTTTTGTTCCTCGGCCCCACGGGCGTCGGCAAGACCGAGCTCGCCAAGACGCTTGCCGAGGCGCTGTTCGACAGCGAAAAGAATCTGGTGCGCATCGACATGAGCGAGTATATGGAGAAGTTTTCCGTCTCGCGGCTCATCGGCGCGCCCCCGGGCTACGTCGGCTACGAGGAGGGCGGGCAGCTCACCGAGGCGGTGCGGCGCAAGCCCTACAGCGTGGTGCTGTTCGACGAGGTGGAAAAGGCACATCCGGACGTGTTCAACGTGCTGCTGCAGGTGCTCGACGACGGGCGCATCACCGATTCGCAGGGCAGGACGGTGGACTTCAAGAACACCATCCTGATCCTGACCTCGAACCTCGGCAGCCAGTTTTTGCTCGACGGCATTGACGAAAACGGCGAGATCAGCGACACGGCGCGGGAGCAGGTGAACGAGCTTTTGAAGCGCTCCTTCCGGCCCGAGTTCCTCAACCGGCTGGACGAGATCGTGTTCTACAAGCCGCTGACGAAGGACAACGTCACCCACATTGTCGACCTGCTGGCGGACGACCTGAACCGCCGCCTTGCCGACAAGCAGCTCAGCGTCACGCTGACGGACGCGGCGAAGCGCTTCATCATCGACGCGGCGTACGATCCGGTCTACGGCGCGCGCCCGCTGCGGCGCTACGTGCAGCACACGGTGGAAACGCTGGTCGGGCGCAGGATCATCGCCGACGAGGTCGAGCCGGGCGGGACGCTGACGGTGGACGCGGCGGACGGCGCGCTGACCGTCCGGTGACGGAAGCCGCCGCGGAAGCGTTCGGAAAACGGAAAGGGGGCGTGCCGTTTGGCACGCCCCTTCTTCTTTGCGCGGTATGCGGCGTTATCTGCCGATGGTCGCGACGATGACCGCCTTGATCGTGTGCATGCGGTTTTCCGCCTCGTCGAACACCTTGCTGCTTTTCGAGCGGAACACCTCGTCCGTGACCTCGCGGATGTCGTAGCCCAGCTCCTTCTGCGCCTGCGCCGTCGTGGTCTCAAAGTCGTGGAAGGAGGGCAGGCAGTGCAGGAAGATGCACGCGGGATTTCCGGTTGCCGCCATGACCTCGCCGGTGACGCGGTAGGGCGTGAGCAGCTTGACGCGCTCGGGGATCTTGTCCTCCTCGCCCATGGACGCCCAGATGTCGGTGTACAGCGCGTCCGCGCCGGCGAGCAGCGCGCGGTCCTCGCCGTATTCGATCACGGCGCCGGTCTCCTTCGCGGTCTCGCGGCAGTAGTCCAGCACGTCCTGCGCGGGGGCGAGCGCCGCGGGGCCCCAGCCGACGTAGTGCATCCCCAGCTTGGCGCAGACGTACATCAGGCAGTAGGCGACGTTGTTGCGCGTGTCGCCGCAGAAGACGAGCTTGCACTCGTTGAGCGGCTTGGAAACGTTCTCCGACAGCGTCAGGATATCGGCGAGCGCCTGCGTGGGGTGGTCGACGTCCGTCAGGCCGTTCCACACCGGCACGCCGGAGAATTTGGCGAGGTTTTCGACCACAGCCTGATCGTAGCCGCGGTATTCGATGCCGTCGAAGAAGCGGCCGAGCACGCGGGCGGTGTCCTCCATGCTCTCCTTTTTCCCCATCTGCGAGGATTTGGAGTCGAGAAACGTGACGTGCCCGCCCTCGTCATAGGCGGCGACCTCGAAGGAGCAGCGCGTGCGGGTCGAGGTCTTTTCAAACAGCAGCACGATGTTTTTGCCGGCAAGCAGGTCGCCGCGGATACCGGCGCGCTTTTTCGCCTTCAGGTCGGCGGCGAGGCTGAGCAGATACCGGATCTCCTCCGGCGTAAAATCCTTGAGCGTCAGAAAGGAGCGGCCTTTCAGATTCACGGGCATGATGGTATCCTCCTTTGGGAAATATGTGCCAGTATAATTGATTTTTATTCACAAATCAAGAGATTTTTGAAAATTCATTCATTCCATCGCCCCGAGCCGATTGCCTCTTTCCTTTGCGGAGCGGATTTGCTATAATCAAAGCTGCGGTTGATCCGACAGACGGGATGACCGCACGATGGGCTTTTGAGGGGAGGCGAGCGCGTGATCCGTTCCGTCGAGCGGTTTGAGGCGGACCCGGCGGACGTCGGGGACGTCTGCGATACCGTGGCGCATTATCTCGCGGAAGAGGGGCTTTCGGCGCGCGAGACGGAGCGGCTGCGCCTGACGACGGAGCGTCTGCTCACGCGCATCGGCGAGCGGATGGGGCGTCGCACGCCCTGCGAGCTGGCGCTGGGGCGGCGGCTGGGTCGCATGTTTATCGCGGTGAGCTATCGCGGCGCCGCCTTTGACCCGACGGCGGTCGCCCGCGAGAGCGAGGCGGACGTCTGGAGCGCGCGGCTGCTCGCGGACCTCGGACTCGTGCCGGACTGGAGCTGGCGCGCCGGCGTGAACCGCCTGACGCTGCGCCCGCGCGGGCGCGCCGGGAACTGCTTTATCGCGCCCGCCGCCGCGCTGGCGCTCGGCGCGCTGCTTTCCCTGCTGCCCGACGCGGCGGGACGGGAGGCGCTCGGGCGCGCGGCGCTTGCGTCGGCGGAGCTTTTGTGCGACGCCGCCGGCGTGTCGGTGAGCCTGTCGCTCTTTTTCTCTCTTGCCGCGCTCGTCTGCGGCGCGGGAGACACCGCCGCCTACGCGCCGGCGGCGCGTCCGCTGCTGCGGCGCTTTCTCGCGTGGACGCTGCTCGCGCCGACGCTGGGGACCGCGCTCCTTGCGATTCTGCCCGGCGCGCCGTTTCGCGCGGCGGAGACGCCACTTGCGGCGCAGGCGGCGTCGTTTCTGCGCGCGCTTGTGCCGCGGGACCCGCTTGCGCCGATTTTGAGCGGAGCGCCCGCCGCGCTGGCGCTTCCCGCGGTCGTGCTCGGCGCGCTTTTGCTGCTGCTCGGCGCGCGTGCGGGGCGCGTGCGGGAGACCGTGGAGCAGGGCGCCGCCGTCTGCGCCGCGCTGACGGAGCTTCTTTGCCGCCTGACGCCCCTGTGGGTGTTCGCCGCCGCTGTGCGGGCGTTCGGGGGCGATCCGGCGCTTTCTCCGGCGGATTTATGGCGCCCGCTCGCGGCGGCGGCCGGACTGGCGCTCCTGCTGACCGCGTTCGAACTGGCGTCTGTCTGTATCAAACGGCGCGTTGTCCCCGCGGAGGTCGTGAAACGGGTGCTGCCGCCCCTTCCGGCGGTACTCCGCGCGGCGTCCGCCGACGCCGCGTTCGGCGCGGTGCTGGACAACTGCGAAAACGTCCTGCGCCTGCCGCACGCGTTCGTGCTGACCGCCCTGCCCGCCGGCGGCGCCCTCTGCCAGCCTGCGGCGGCGCTGTTCTATCCAGCGCTCACGGTTTTCCTGCTGCGCCGGAGCGGCGCGCCGGCGGAC
>CACZCL010000012.1 GCA_902779695.1 Oscillospiraceae bacterium
ATACACGGCGAAAAGCAGCTTTGTTATGGAACAGGAAAGTACTGTTTTTTCTACGATAGGTATAGCCAAAACTGCTGATGGACGTGAAATTTCATTTAACCTTGATTTGGAAATGTCAAGAGCTTTTGCGGGTAGTTTTCAGGCAGAAAGTCTGGAAAATTACATTTTGACGGATCCGTTGGTGATCAATCTTGATAACAGTCCGGCGGGGCTTCTTCCGGATGTTTATGCCGGCACCGGTCCGGACAGTCCTGATCCTTCGGAAGGCCGCCGGATACCTGAAGCGGGGCTTCGGATGCCTTATCCGGGGAAAGCTGGAGGTCCCGGTCCTGGACGCGACGGCGATCACGGCGTCGCTTTTGCGCGGGGACCATGCCACGGCATCGTCGGTGATGTTCCTGCTCGGACTCGGCGAGCTGCTGGAGGAGTGGACGCACAAGCGCTCCGTGGACGACCTCGCGCGCACGATGGCGCTGGGCGTGGAACGCGTCTGGCTGCGCCCGGCGGACGGCGGGGAGGTCCTTGCGCCCATCGCCTCGGTGCGGCCCGGCGACCGTATCGTGGTGCGCGCGGGCAACCTGATCCCGCTGGACGGCAAGGTGGTCTCGGGCGAGGCGGAGGTCAATCAGGCGTCCATGACCGGCGAAGCGCTGGCGGTGCACAAGGCGCCGGGCAGCTACGTCTACGCGGGCACCGCCGTGGAGGAGGGAGAGTGCGTCGTCGCCGTGGACAAGGCGTCCGGCGAGGGACGCTACGACCGCATCGTGCGCAGCATCGAGGAGTCCGAGCGGCTCAAATCCGCGGTGGAGAGCCGCAGCGAGCATCTCGCGGACTCTCTGGTGCCGTGGAGCCTCGGCGCGACGGCGCTGACGTATCTGCTGACGCAAAACGCCACCAAGGCGATCGCGATCCTGATGGTGGACTTTTCCTGCGCGCTCAAGCTGTCCATGCCGCTCTCCGTCCTCTCCGCCATGCGCGAGGCGCTGGAGCACGGCGTTTCGGTCAAGGGCGGGCGTTTTTTGGAGGCGGTGTCGGACGCGGACACGGTGGTGTTCGACAAGACCGGCACGCTGACCCGCGCCGAGCCGCGCGTCGTGGGGGTCGTACCGTTCGGCGGGCGGGACGAGGCGGAGATGCTGCGCCTCGCCGCGTGCCTGGAGGAGCACTTCCCGCACACGATCGCGAGCGCGGTGGTGCGCGCGGCAAAGGAGCGCGGGCTCGACCATGAGGAGCGCCACTCCAGGGTGGACTATGTGGTGGCGCACGGCATCGCCAGCGAGGTGGACGGCGAGCACGCCGTCATCGGCAGCCGCCACTTCGTCTTCGAGGACGAGGGCTGCCGCGTCCCGGCGGGGGAGGAGGAGCGCTTCGAGACGCTGCCCACCGCGTATTCGCAGCTGTATCTTGCCCTGAACGGCGAGCTTGCCGCCGTGATCCTCGTGGAAGACCCGGTCCGTCCGGAGGCGGCGGACGCCATTGCGCGGCTGCGGGAGCTGGGGCTCGGGCACGTCGTGATGATGACGGGCGACAGCGAGCGCACCGCCGCGGCAGTGGCGAGGACGCTGGGCGTGGACGAGTTTCACGCCGAGGTGCTGCCAGAGGACAAGGCGCGCTTCGTCCGCGAAGCGCGCGCCGCGGGGCATACGGTCGTCATGGTGGGCGACGGCATCAACGACTCGCCCGCGCTCTCCGAGGCGGACGTCGGCGTCGCCATCAGCACGGGCGCGGCGATCGCCCGCGAGATCGCGGACATCACCGTGTCGGAGGACGACCTGCGCGCCTTTGTGACGCTGCGGCGGCTGAGCGAGGCGCTGATGCGCCGTATCCGCGGCAACTACCGCGCGATCATGTCCTTCAATCTGGCGCTGATCCTGCTGGGCGTGTTTGGCGTGCTGCCGCCGGCGACCTCGGCGCTGCTGCACAACGGCTCGACCGTTGCGATCGGGCTTCGCAGCATGACGCGCCTGCTGGACGAGCAAAAAGAGCGAAAAGAGGATACGCGCGCCGGTCAGCGCGCCTTGCGATAGGCGCGCGGCGTAACGCCGTAGCGCTTTTTGAAGACGTCCTTGAAGTAATTGCTGTCGGAAAAGCCGCAGCGGAGCGCGATGTCTGTGATGGAGTCGGCGGTGGAAACCAGCTCCAGCGCGGCGTGCCGGAGCCTTGTGAACACCAGATACTCCCGCACGCCGATGCCCGCGGCTTCACGGAATTTCCGCGTCAGATAGTTTTGGCTCAGCCCCGCCGCGGCGGCGACGTCCGCCGTCCGGATGGGCTGGGCGTAGTGCTCGCTGACATAGCGCGCGGCGCGGACGACGCTGCGGTCGGTCGTGTGGATGTCCGCGGGCGTTTCCTGCAAAAAATGGCAGACGCGGGCGCAAAGCAGCAGCAGCTCCTGCAGCAGCAGGAAAAGCATCAGCGGCGAGCGCTCGTCGTCAACGCGTATCTCCGTCACCATGCGCTTGAGCAGGTCGGCGATCTGCCCGCGATAGGCGTCCGGCGCCTGAAAGATGCGCGCTTTGGAAAAGAACGCGTCCGCGCGGGGAAGGAGCGCTTCGGTTTCGCCGCCGACGTCCCGCCGCCGGAAAAAGACGGCGCTGCGCCTGCACGAGCCGAACAGATAGCGCGTGTAGTGCAGGACCTGCGGCGGGATCAGCAGAAAGTCGCCGTCGTGCAGGTCGTACATCGTGTCCTCGACCAAAAAGCGGCAGGCGCCGCGCTCCACGTAGAACAGCTCAAAATACGGATGGCAGTGGTGTCCGGACATCAGGTAGCCCGCCTCGCGCAGCCGGTTTTCGGCGTGGATGCGGTCAATGTCCCGTTCGGGCTTTCGCGGACTGGCCGGCTTGTTCATAGAGCGATCACCTCTGTGTTGAAAAAACAGTATTTTTAAAAAATAATAGCCTGCATTCCGTAGAAAATCAAGAAGATTTGTTGTATGCTCCTTGCAAAGCAGAAAAGAGGGCGGGGGAGCATCCGTATGGGCGAGGTCAAAGCAAAGCTGTCAGCGCGGGACGAGCGTTTTCGGGAGCGCAGCCTGAACGGGACCATGTGGAAGGTCGTCCTGTACGTCGGCGCGCCGCTGGCGCTCTATCAGGGCCTCAATTCGATTTTTTCCATTCTGGACACCATGATGGCGTCGCACATCAGCAAGGAGTCGGTCTCGGCGGTGGCGTATCTGGCGCAGCTCAACCTGATCCTCTCGTCGGTGGGCGGCGGCCTGGCCGTGGGCGCGGGCATCCAGATCAGCCGCGCCTACGGAGAGGGGAATTTTGCGCTCGTGCGCAGGCGCGTCAGCAGCCTGTACGTGATCTGCCTTGCGGCGGGGCTTGCGATGCTGGCGCTGATTTTGCCGTTTACGGGCGGCTTCCTGCGCCTTGCGGGCACGCCGGAGGAGCTGATCGCCGTCGGCACTCGGTATTTCATGGTCGAAATGCTCGTGATGGTGGTGAGGTTTCTCAACAACGTCTACATTGCGGTGGAGCGCGCCCGCGGCAACTCAAGGCGTATCCTGTACCTCAATTTTCTCGTCATCGCGGTCAAGCTCTCCCTGACGGCGGTTTTCGTCTACGTGCTGCGCAGCGGCCTCGTGATGATCGCGGTGGCGTCGCTTGCGTCGCAGGGGGCGCTGTTCGCCTTCGCGGTCAAAAACAGCCTCTGCGGCGGCGACGGCGCGTTCAGCTTTTCCCGCGCCGCCGTCGCGATGGACGCGGAGACGACGAAGCCGATGCTCGCGCAGTCGATCCCCGTCGTCACGGAAAAGGCGCTGTTCGCCTTCGGCAAGACCGTTGTCAACGCAATGAGCACCGTCTACGGACCCACATTGGTCGGCGCGATGGGCGTGTCCAACAATCTGGGCGGCATCACGACCAATCCGCAGAACGGCTTTCAGGAGGGAACGGCGGCGATCATCAGCCAGAATTACGGCGCGGGGAAGTACGAGCGCGTGCTCAGGGCGTTTTACGCGGCGATCGTGATCAACGTGATCATCGGCGCGGCGGTGTCCGCGCTGGAGTTGTGGCAGCTTGACCTGCTGGCGCGGTTGTTCGACAGCGGCAGCGCCGCATTCCATCGCGAAATCGTAAGCGTGTACCGCTATGAGGCGCTGGGCGCGGTGCCGCTGGGGGTCAACGCCGCGGTGCTGGCGCTGCTGTACGGCCTCGGCGAAACGCGGCTGACGCTGCTGCTCAACTTTGCGCGGGTCTTTGTGTTCCGCATCCCCGTGTTTTGGCTCCTGCAGCGTTTCACGCAGCTCGGCGAGACGAGCGCGGGCGTCGTGATGATGGTGAGCAACACGTCCTCCGGGCTTTTGGCGGCGGCTGTCAGTATACTGGTGATCCGAAAATTCAGAAAACGCTATCTGAACGGCAGAGCGCCGGCGGCGGAGAAAAGCGCGGAACGCCGCGGGTATCGCTGCGGATAAAAAAACTGCGTCCGCCCTTCGGGGCGGACGCGGTTTTTTGCTGTATCAGTGGTCGGATTTGAGGCCCGCGCCGCACATGGTAATGAGCGTATCCGGCGTCGGGCCGTATTGTTCGCAGTAGTGGAGATACGCCGCGTAGTTCGCCGCTGTCGTGTGCTCGCAGTAAACGCCGCACTTCGCGAGAGCGGCGCGCGCGGCGAGAATTTGATCCTCCGGCGCGTGGATAAAGCGGACGGCGTATTTTTTCGCGTATTCCAGGATCTCTCCGCCGCGCATGGGCTTCCCGATGGCGATGCCCTCCGCGATGGTGGGCGACGGCGTGACCTCGGCGGGTTCGGCCATGCCTTGCTCCGCCGCGCGCAGCAGCGGGTCGCAGGGCTCCGCCTGCAGCGCGATGACCTGCGGCGCATCTTCGATGCAGCCCGCCGCGAGCAGCTCGTCGAGCGCGTGCATCACGCCGAGGAACAGCGTGCCGTTGCCGACGGGGATCACGATGTTTTTCGGGATGCGCCGCAGCTGCTCGTAGACCTCGTAGAGATAGGTCTTGGTTCCCTCATAGAAAAACGGATTGTAGACGTGGTTCGCGTAGTAGACGCCATCGCGCTCGACCTTTTCGCGGCACACGTCCGCGCAGTGGTCGCGGCTGCCGGGGACGACGGTGCATGCTGCGCCGTGGGCGCGGATCATGTCGATCTTCTTGGGGCTCGTCCCCTCCGGCACGAAGATTTCGCATTGAATGCCGGCTCTTGCGCAGTAGGCGGCGACGGCGTTGCCCGCGTTGCCGCTGGAATCCTGCACGACGCGCTCTACGCCGATGGACTTACAGTGGGCGATCAGCGCCGCCGCGCCGCGGTCCTTGAAGGAGAGCGTCGGCATGAAGTAATCCATCTTGAGCAGCACGTTTTCGTCCAGCCGGACGATGGGCGTCATGCCCTCGCCCAGCGTGATGCCGCGCCACGCCTCGCCGTCGAGCGCCATGAACTTCCGGTAGCGGAACAGACTCCATTCGCCTGAGTCGATCTCCGCGAGGTCAAACCGCGGCGGCGTGAAATCCAGCTTCCACAGCCCCCCGCAGTCGCAATGGGCCTTGCGGGTCGATACGGATTCGCGTTTGCCGCATTTCGCGCAGCAGAATTCCATGATGCGTCCTCCTTTACGTTGATTTCCCGCGGCAGGCGACCGGTATGGTTTGCAGCACCCTGCCCCGCGACACGAGGTAGGCGTTGTCGTACAGATTGACGGTGGGGCAGACGTGGCTCGGGATCACCTCGACCTTGTCGCCGACCGCCGCGCGATCCCGGAATTCGGCGCTGTTCAGCACGCCGTGCTCGTCGTAGAGGTTGACGATCGTGATATGCTCCGCCCCCTTGATCGCGCCGAAGCCCTCCGTCGCGCAAATGCCGTCGGGACGGTTCTGCGAGACCAGCGCCTTTGCGCCCGCGTCCAGAACGACGCGCTCTCCCTGCGGCTTGGAGAGGACGGAGGCGAGCACCGTCGCCGCGCAGCGGCTGAAGTCGCCGATGGCGCGGGACTGTCCCACGTCAAAGAAAATGTAGGTTCCCAGCCGAAGCTCGGTGACGCCCTCGTAATAGTCCCCGTTCATAACGGAGGGGGTCGCCCCGACGCTCACGGTGTCGAGGTCGGCGCCCAGCTCCCGGATGAGGTTCGCCGCGCGGACGGTGCGCCGGTACGCCTCACGCGCCTTTTCCCGGCAATCCTCGGCGTTTTTCGCGCGGTAGGTGTGTCCCTCGTGGGAAAAGACGCCCTTGAGGACGACGTGCCGGCAGCGCAGGATCGCCTCGGCGAGCGCGGCAAGCTGCGCGTCGTCCACGACGCCGGTGCGGACCTCGCCCACCTCGTATTCGATCAGCACCTCCAGCGGGGCGTCCTCCGCCGCGAACACCTTTTCCATCTGCGCGAGCTGGTATTCGTTGTCGATGCCGACGCGGATGCGGACGCGGCGGTGCAGCGCGCGCAGCCGCTCGTATTTATCGAGACCGATCAGCTCGTTCGCGATAAAGATGTCTTTGATCCCCGCCTCAGCCATGACCTCCGCCTCGCCGAGCTTGGCGCAGGCGATGCCGGCGGCGCCCGCCTCGATCTGCAGCCGGGCGAAGTACGGCATGCGGTGCGTCTTGATATGGGGGCGGAGCCGCAGGCCGAGAGAGTCCGCCTTTTCCTGCATCATGCGGATGTTGTCCATTGCCCGCTCGCGGTCGATCAAAAGACAGGGCGTCGGCAGATCGTAGGGAGATAAGATCGCGCGCTCCATCTCACGCCTCCGGCAGCTCGGCAATCGCCTCGATCTCCACCAGCGCGCCGTGGTGCAGCGTCGTGGTCGGCACCACGACGCGGGCCGGCTTGTGCGCGCCGAAAAACGCCGCGTAGGCGGCGTTGACCTCGTCCCAAAGCGCGACGTCGGGAACGTACACGCGGCACAGGACGACGTTTTCCTTTTGCGCGCCCGCCGCAAGCAGGATGCGCTCCACATTTTCGAGCGCGGCTTTTGTCTGCGCCGCGGCGCCGCCCTCCGCGAGCCTTCCCGCCGCGTGATCCATGGGGAGCTGCCCCGAGATATAGAGCGTCCCGTGGGATACGACGCCGGGGGAGTAATGTCCGCCCTTGGACGTGCTGCCATTGATGAACCGCATCAAATCGCCTCCTGTATGATATGATGATGGATGCAGGGATTCATTTCAAAACAGACAAAATGGCTTTGCCCCGCGGATCGGCCGATATTACCAGATTCCGTTTTGCTGCTTTTGAACAAGGCGGTCGTCAACGTAGGTGAGCCGGATCTCGCCGGTCTCGCCGCGCCCGAACCCAAGCAGAAGGCAGAGCACGATCTCGCGTTTTCCTTCGGCTCGTCAAGCCTGATGGCGTTGTAGATCTGCTTTGCCGACTCGATCCGGCTCCGCGTCAGATTGTAGATGACCAGATGCCAGACGGCGACGCCGAGCAGGACGACGACGGCGATGATCGTACAGATCAACAGGCCGTGCATGACTTTTTCCTCGATGAGTTCCCATATTTCCAGCATAAACGATACTCCTCTCGTTTTGCGGTACGCGGGCTGCGCCTTTCCGGGGGCGGTCCGCCGGGCGGCGCCGGATCTCGGCCGATCCGCCCTTCGATCCCATTTGATTATACCGCGGAAATCCGCCCCCGTCAAAGGGTTCTTTCGCCCGCGGAGCGCGGTCATTGAATATATACGATCGCGCTTTTCCGCAGCGCCGCGGCGATCCGAACGAGCGCCGAATAGATCAGTCCCGCGCAGTAGAGGCAGACCAGGATATCGACCGAATTGAGAAACGCCACGCACGCGAGCGCGACGAGGATGTTGACCGCGCCGTGCGCGACGGTGAGCTTTCAGGAGCCGCCGAAGCTCTTTGCCTCCCGCCCGTGCAGGGGAAAGGCACCGCTCCTTCGGAACTGAGTAACCGCCGCGCGGTATAGTAAGCGGATGGGGCCGCAGCAAATTTCATTTTGCTACAGCCCCATCGTTTCGCCGTAAAACGCCGTGGTTTGTCAGAACCCCCTGCCGCTCTGGCCGGTCTTGAAGTGAGCGACCTGATCCTGCAGCTGCTTGGACTGCCCGTTGAGCGAGGAGCACAGCGCCGAGGTCTCCTCCGCGGTCGCCGCGTTGGTCTGGATGACCTGGGAAATCTGGTCGATGCCCTCGGTGATCTGCTTGATGGAATCGCTCTGCTCCTGCGTGGCGGAGGCGATGTCGACGATGTACTTTGCCGTCTGGGCGGACATATCCTTGACTTCCTTCATGGATTCCGCCGTGGAGGCGGCGAGCTCCGAGCCCTTGCCGACGGCGGCGATCGCCGCGTTAATAAGGGTGGAGGTGCTCTTTGCCGCGTCCTGCGACTTGGTGGCGAGGTTGCGCACCTCGTCCGCGACGACGGCGAAGCCCTTGCCCGCGCTGCCCGCGCGCGCCGCCTCGACCGCCGCGTTGAGCGCGAGAATATTGGTCTGGAACGCGATGTCCTCGATCGTCTTGATGATCTTTTCAATCTCCTTGGAGGTCTCGTTGATCTCGTTCATGGCGCGCACCATGTTCTGAATCTCGCTGTCCTGATAATTGACCTTGTCCTGCGTGCGTTCGGACAGCGCGCCCGCCTGCGTGGCGTTGTCCGCGGTCGCCGCGATCTGCTCGGAGACCTCCTGGATCGTGGCGGAGATCTGCTCGATCGCGGAGGCCTGGCGCGTGGCGCCCTCGGCGAGGGACTGCGAGCCCTCCGCCATCTGCACCGAGCTGTTGAACACCTGCACGCTGTCGCTGTTGATGCCCTGCATCACGCCGCCCAGCTCGTTGAGGATCAGGCGCAGGGACTGCTCGATCTTGACGAAGTCGCCCTTGTATACCACCGTCGGCGAGACCGTGAGATCTCCGGCGGCAACGGCGGTGAGGACGTGCGAGATATCGTCGGTATAGGTGCGCATGGCGTCGATGCACTTTTCAAACTCGCCGCAAAGCGTGCCGATCTCGTCGTTGGAATTGTATTCGAGGCGCGCCGACAGATTGCCGTTCGCAATCTCCCCCGCCGTCTCGGCAAGCCGCCCGAGCGGCTTGAGGCGACGGTTCAGCACGAGGAACACCGCGCCCGTGCCGAGCAGGAAGAACGCGATGAACAGGACCAGATAGGTGACGGCGAGCGCGTTGAGCGCGCCGTCGATATCGCCCTTCGGCATGACGTAGCCGACCGTCCAGCCGGCGTTTTCAAGCTTCTTGAACGCATAATAGCGGGACGCGCCGTCGTAGTCCTTGAATTGCCCGAAGCTGACGCTGGCGCCGAGAGACGAGAGCACCGTGCCGTAGTCGCCCTTCGCCTCCTTGTAGGAGGTGAGCACGCCGTCCTTCGTCGGCATGAAGGCGGGGTTCTTGTGGACGAGGAAGTTGCCGTCGCCGTCCAGCAGGACGGGATAGCCGTTCGCGGTGATCTTCATTCCGCTCGCCAGATTGGTCAGCACGTCGAGCTTGAAGTCGCAGCCGTAAACGCCGACGAACTGCCCGTTGCTGTGGATCGGAGAGGCGACCGTGAAGATGATGCCGCCCGACGACGCGTCGACGAAGGGGGCGGAGTAGGTCGAGCGGTTCGCCGCCTTCGCGGACTGGTACCAGGAGCGGGAGGTCGGGTCGAAGCCCTCCGGCAGGGCGGAGTTGTCGGACACACCGAGGAAGATCGTCTTGTCCTCATACGAGGTATAGCAGTCGAGAAGGGCGCTGTTGAGGGGCGCCACGGTCCGTCCGAAGGCAATGTCGAGGGAGTGGTTGGGCACCAGAGCGTAGAGATTGCCCGCCGCGTTCGCCTGCGCCGCGGCGAACATACCCTGCTCCTCCAGCCAGGCGTCCATCTGCTCGGCGCAGACGAGAAGCGACTGCTCGGTCTCGTCGATGAGCGTGCTTTTGATCTTGTTCGAGGATACGAGATACCCGATCAGGATCACGCTGATCAGCATGATCGACGTCACCGCGCCCACGGTCGCAAGAACCGCTTTTTTTAACCCTATCGTCTTTTTCATTGCCGGTTTCCTCCGATTTTGCCGTCTTTTTCGTGCCGGACCCGACGTGAGGCTCCGAACGCTGGGCGCCGCCGCGGTGGTTCACGCGGAGCGCCCTCTCGTGATAATATCCCTTAACTTATTATTATAGCACCGGCATTGACAAATTTCAACAATTTAAAAAAGGGGGAAGCTCGTATCAAAAGAGAGAGAAAGGGGCGGCGAACCGAACGGAAAACCGGGTGAATTTGCCGCCGGCTCTTGCAAAACACCGGATTTTTTGGTAATTTTAAACTGGGGAATGAAAAGGAAGGGACAAGCAGGCGAATGCAGCCTTTGCCTGACAGCTGCGACGTGCCGGCGCTTACCCGGACAGGAGGAAGGATCTATGAGACATACATACCAAAAAGCGGTTTCCGCGGTTTTGAGCCTTGCGCTGCTGCTCACGCTCGCGCCCGCGGCGCTGGCGGCGGAGGACTCTCTCGACCTCGACGCGCTTTCGAAGACGGCGCGCGACACGGATTTCTTTACGCCGCGCTACCACACGGAGCTCAATTACGACGAGATCGCATACGAGCATATCGACCCCGCGCCGCTTTTGAAGGAGGCTGAGGCGCTGCGCGCGCTGTGCGCCGACGCGAAGAATGAGGCGGAGGTCAAGACGCGCTTTCTCGCCTTCGCGGACGAATTCGAGCGTCTGACCGCTATGGACTACATCGTGGAGAACCGCCAGTATGCGGATTCCAAGGACGAGTGGGCGGCGTCGGAGTTTGAAGCGATGGAAACGGGGCGGACGGCGGTGGAAGACGCTCTCAAGAGCCTTGCCCGCGACATTCTGCTCTCGCCCTGCGCGGGCGCGCTGGACGGACTGATGCACGAGAGCGTCCGGGAGCGTATCCTCGACCACAAGGACATGACCGACGAAGAAAAGGAGCTTCTCGCGCGGGAGACCGCGCTGAAAAGCGAATATATGTCCAAGACCGTGGACGAGTACGCCGTGACCGTGAACGGCGCGAGGTATACGGCGGACAGCGTTTATCAGGCGTATCTGGACGGCGAGCTGACCTATGACGAATACTGGGAGATCTATGTGGACGCCTACAAAGCGAAAAATGCCGTGCTGGGCGAGGTGTTTTTGCAGATGGTCTCCGTCCGCAACCGCATTGCGGCGCTCAACGGCTGCGAGACCTACGCCGAATATGCCTACGGGGAGGACTACGGCCGCGATTACACGCCCGCGGACGCGCAGGCGTTCTGCGACGCGGTCAAGGAGTACATCGTGCCGAAGGCTGACGCCTACGGTCTGCTGTATCAGTATCCCGACCAAAGCGCCATGCCGGAGGGGACCGCTTATTCCGGCGAGGGAATGTTCGGCACGCTCTTCCCGTATTTCGCGCTGCTTTCCGACGAGCTGCTGGAGTCCGCGCGCTACACCTACGAGCACAAGGCGTTCGACGTCGATCCCGCGCCGAACAAGACCAGCACCGCGTATTCCGTCCTGATCCCCTATTATCAGATCCCGTTCTATTTCAACAACGCCGACGGGACGTGGTACGACCTGATCAATTCCATCCACGAGCTGGGGCACAACAACCAAGCCTACTGGCTCCGGGAGGACTGGAACGACCCGCACCCCGTATACGACACGGCGGAGGTCCATTCGCAGGCGCTGGAGCTGCTGATGCTCCGCTATTACCCCGAGCTGTTCGGCACGCAGGCGGACGCGGTGGCGACGGAGAGGTTTTACCAGATTCTCGACGCGATCGTGCGGGGCTGTCTCTACGACGAATGGCAGAGGCGTGTCTACGAGACGCCGGAGCTCACGCTGCAAAAGGCGAATCAGATCTTCCGGCAGGTCTGCGGGGAGTACGGCCTCGTGGACGCGGACGATCCGCGCACGGAGATGTACTCATGGATCGACTTGCCGCACAATTTCAACAGCCCCATGTACTTTATCAGCTACGCCACCTCCGCCGCGGGCGCGTTCGCGTTCTGGGAGGCGTCGCAGGAGGACTACTTTGCCGCCGTGGACGACTATCTGCGCTTTACGGCGCTGGGCTTTGCGCATGGCTTCGCGGACACCTTCCGCGCCGTCGGCATGGAGTCTCCGCTCACCGGGCATTATCTTGCCGGCCTTGCGGATACCATCCACGACCGGCTGCTGCCGGTCAGGCCCTACGTCGACGTGTACGCCGACGACTGGTACGGCGCGGGCGTGATCTTCGTCGACTATTACGCGTTGATGGGAGGCGTGGGCGACGATCTGTTCGCGCCGGACGACGCTGCGACGCGGGAGCAGAGCATGACCATCCTCGCCCGCATGGACGACGAGAGGGAGGACGCCGACGCGCCCTACACGCTGGACGAGGGCGTCGCGTGGGCGGTGGAGAACGGCGTGTCCGACGGGGCGGATCGCGCCGCGGCGCTGACGCGCGAGCAGTTCGTCACGATGCTCTACCGCTATTTGCAGTCGGAGGGGCAGGAGCTTGCGGCGGAGGGCGACCTGAACGCCTTTGCCGACGCGGACAGCGTTTCCGGCTGGGCGGCGGACGCGATGGCGTGGGCGGTCGGCGCGGGGATCGTCGGCGGCATGGACGACGGCGCGCTTGCCCCGCAGGGGAACGTCACCCGCGCGCAGCTGGCGGTGATGCTGTACAGATCCGCGCAGGCGAATTAAGCAATACGACGGCGGCAAGCCCCGGATGTCGATTAGACATCCGGGGCTTGCCGCTTTTCCGGCTCAAAGCCACTTTTTCCGCTTGAAGAACAGAAGGCTCGCGACCACGATGATCAGGCTTACGGCGATGACGGCCGGATAGCCGAGGCGCCATTCCAGCTCCGGCATATAACGGAAGTTCATGCCGTACCAGCCGGCGATGAGCGTCAGTGGCATGAAGATCGTCGTGATGACCGTCAGCAGCGTCATGGTTCGGTTCTGGCGCACCTCCAGCTGCGCGTTGTAGAGGTCGCGCACCTGAATGGTGTGGTCGCGCAGGGAGACGGCGGAGTCGTGCCGCCGCGCCATGCGGTTCATGAAAAGGTGCATATAGCGCAGGTTCTTTTCCTGAAAGAAGCCGTTTTCGTTTTCCTCCAGCTCCTGCACCATGTCGATGATCTGCTCGTAATGCACCAGCAGCTCGCGGACGTCGCTGCGGATCTCGTTGACGCGGACCAGGTCGTGCTGCCCCTCCGAGGCGAGGATCTCATCCTCGATGCGGTCCAGCTCCGCCTCATAGCGCTCCATGATCGGAAGGTCCGCCTCCACGATCTGCTCCAGAAAATCGTAGAGAAAGCGCTCCAGGCTCGGTTCGCGCCAGCGCTTCGTCCGGCGGATCGCCTCGATCATCTGGCTCGCGCGGCCGCTGTCGTCGATGAAGACGATGCCCTTTTCGTCGAGCGCGAAGGCAAAGCGGTCCTCCCGCTCCGTCAGACGCTCGCGGTCCGGGAGCAGGAAGGTGCCGGTCAGGGAGTCGTAGTTCACCTCCGCCTTCGTGTTGTGAATGTTTCCCGCGTCGGGCTCCAGCTCGATGCCCATGTCGAAGCGGTCGCGCTCTTTTTGCCACTCCGGCGTCGTCAGCACCGCGACGTACTGCCGCCCGCCGCGGCTGCGCAGCGCCTCCGCCTCGCAGGCGCGCATATTTTCTTCCAGCAGATAATAAGCCATCAGCAGCTCCACCCCTGTCCTTTGCAGTTTGACCGTATCGGCTCGCGGCCGCGGAACGCGTCCCGCGGGCCGCGGCTGCGCGCGGTATGCCGGAGCGGAAGTCCTCACAGAAGGCTCCGGTAGATCCGCTCGTCGCGTTCCTTGAACACGTTGAAGATCACCTTGATCTCGCTGCGCGTCTTCCGCTTGTATTCCTTCACCGTTCGTACCGCGATCTCCGCCGCGCGCTCGTTCGGGAACATGAATACGCCCGTTGAGATGCAGCAGAACGCGATGCTTTCGATGTGGTTTTCATCCGCCAGCGCGAGGCAGGAGCGGTAGCAGGAGGCAAGCTGCTCCTCGTGCTTTTTCGTCAGCCTGCCCTCCACGATGGGGCCGACCGTGTGGATCACATAGTCGCAGGGCAGGTTGAAGGCGGGCGTTATTTTTGCCTGCCCCGTCGGCTCCGCGTGCCCCTGCGCGCGCATCAGCCCGTCGCAGGCGAGGCGGAGCTGCACGCCCGCGTAGGTGTGGATGCAGTTGTCGATGCAGCCGTGGCAGGGCTGATAGCAGCCCGTCATGCCGCTGTTGGCGGCGTTGACGATCGCGCCGCAGCGAAGCGCCGTGATGTCGCCGCGCCAGAGGTAGAGATCCTTCTGCGCCGGCGTCAGATCGGCGAGGCAGGTGACGCCCTTTTCCGCCGTCGCCGCTTGCAGATACTCGTCCTGCGCGGCAAGGAAGTCCGCGCCGATCCCGCCGGGCGCGCGCACGTTCATCAGCGAGCGCAGCAGGCGCTTTTGCTCCGCTTCGTCCGAGGGGACTTCGATATCCCCGTAGCGCGGCGATTCCTCCAGCAGCGTTTGGATCAGGAAGACGCGCTTTTGCGCCTGATTCATGGTTTGCTCACAGCCTTTCGGTCAATTTGCCCCGCGGCGGGGAATTACAGCGGCCTCGGCCAGCCCAGCACGCGCCGCTTCATCCCCTCCGTGTCCAGCACGCCGAGCGCGAAGCCCTTGCGCACCAGCTCCTCCGGCACGAACTCGTCGTACTTTTCAAACACCGGGTTCTCCTTCGGGTAGACCAGCTCCAGCGCCTCGAACTCCTTCGCGGCCTCCTCAGCGGTGATCGCGTAGAACTCCGCTTCGCCGGCGTCCATCGTGAATTGCAGGAAATACGGGCGCGAGGCGTTCAGGCCCTTGAGCCCCAGCCGCTTCGCGCAGCGGAGCTTTAAGAACCGCTCCAGCGCGAGAAAGGCATAGCTGCCGAGCCATGGGAACAGCGCCCACATCTTCCCGCCGAGGCAGATCAGCGGGCGCTCCGCCATGCCGGAGCGCTGAAAGCTGTCGCGCGCCTCCCGCAGCCTGCAAACCGCGTGCGGCATCAGATAGGGATAGATTTTCTCCTCGGCGAGGACGCCGTACATACGCTCCAGGATGCGCGTATGCACGTCGCCCGCGCAGTCCCCGAAATACGCGGGGACGTTTCCCTTGACCGCCGTGCAGTAGACCTCGCGCTTTTTGTGGTCGACCTCCTCCACCGCCCAGACTCTGCCCGCGATGGCGAGCTTGTCCCCGACGGGCGGCGGCTTGACGATGGTGCCCAGCTCCTCCGAGCCGGCATGGACGGCGTATTCGACGTTCTCCCGAAAGACCGCGTAGAACTTGTGGTCGTTGACGATCCGCTCACCGGCGAGGCCGACGATCAGCCCGCCGTTTTCCGTGCGCTCTATGTGCCCGAGCTCCAGAAGACGGCGAAGCAGCAGCCGGTAATCGTCCTGCGAGACGCGCCGGAAGCAGCTGAGCGTCAGCACGCGCGAGGCAAGCTCGCCGGGCGTCATCTCGCCGCAGGACGCGAGCGTGCTCATGGTCTGGTGATAGAGCAGGCTGTAGGGCAGCCGCTCCGTCCGCGGCGGCTCCACGAAGCGCTCCTCGACATAGAGCTGCACCAGCGCGGCGCCCTGCGCGAGATACCACGGGATCAGGTCGGGCAGCAGGGCGCGCGGCTCGGGGTGCTCCTCCCGCATGACGAACCACATCTCCGACGGGCCGCCCCGGCGCCCCGTCCGGCCCATGCGCTGCAAGAAACCGGACACCGTGAACGGCGCGTCGATTTGGAACGCGCGCTCCAGTCTGCCGATGTCGATGCCAAGCTCCAGCGTGGCGGTGGCGCAGACCGACAGAAGGGAATCGTCGTCCTTCATCTCCTCCTCCGCGCTCTCGCGGTAGGAGGCGGAGAGATTGCCGTGGTGGATGAAGAAACGGTCCGGCTCGCGGTTTGCCTCGCAATACTGCCGAAGGCTCTGGCACACGGATTCGCATTCCTCCCTGGAGTTGGTGAACACCAGGCATTTTTTCCCGCGCGTGTGCTCAAAGATATACCCGATGCCGGGGTCCGCCGCTTTTGGCGCGGTATCGGTGGGCGCTTCGGCGGCGGGGACGTCCGCCGCGACGCTCTTGCCCTCGTCCGCCTGCGGCGCCGTGTTGAAGAAATGCTCCATGCTCAGCCGCCAGACCTCTTTCCCGCCCTCGCAGCGCGGGATGACGGTCCGCCGCCCGCTGCCGGAGGCGAGGAACCGCCCCGCCGCCTCGGGATCGCCGATGGTCGCGGACAGCCCGACGCGGCGCGGGTCGCAGCCCGCAAGAGCGCAGAGCCGTTCAATCAGGCAGAAGGTCTGCATCCCCCGGTCGCCCCGCAGAAGGGAGTGGATCTCGTCGACGACGATGAAGCGCAGGTCGCCGAAAAGCGACGGGATCTCCATGTGCTTGTTGATCAGCAGCGATTCCAGCGATTCCGGCGTGATCTGCAAAATGCCGGAGGGCTTTTGCAGCAGCTTCCGCTTTTGCGACTGCGACGCGTCGCCGTGCCACTTGGTCACGGCGACGCCAGCCTCCTCGCACAGCTCGCTCAGCCGCCCGAACTGGTCGTTGATGAGAGCCTTGAGCGGCGCGACGTAGAGGACGCCCACGCTTTGGGGCGGCTCCTCGCCAAGCAGCGTCAGGATGGGGAAGAACGCCGCCTCCGTCTTGCCGGAGGCGGTGGACGCCGTCAGAAGCACGTTGTCCTCCGTGCCGAAGATGGCTTCGCCGGCGGCGTTTTGCACGCCGCGCAGCATCTGCCAGCCGGAGCGGTAGATATAGTCCTGGATAAACGGGGCGTAGCGGGAAAAAACGTCCATGACGGCTCCTTTTAAACCGTGAATTCCGCGAAGCCGCCGTCCGCCTCGTCGGACACGGCCTCGGACTTCGCGTAGGAGAATTCCCCGGAGTCGAGCAGCGCGTCGAGCGTCGTCTCCGGATTTTGGTACAGCAGGTCGAGCAGCTCGATGAAGTCCCGGATCACCTCGCGGGGCGTGATGTTCCGATCCGCGCCGATGCGCCCGTACTCGATCTTCAAAAACGACGCCAGCTCCTCCGTGGAGACGCCGCGCGCGCAGCCGTAAAGGCCGGCGTGCATCCCGGCGAGCTTTTCGCACAGCACCAGCAGCTCCTCCGCCGTCAGCGGTTCGAGCCGGATGACGGGGGCGAGCAGGTCCCGCGCGCCGGGGCGGGAGAACTTGCCCTCCGCCAGACGGGAGCGCAGCGCCTCATAGCTGTAAACGCCGCGCCGCCTGTCCTCCACCGCCTGCGGCGTCGCGCCCATGAGGATGCCGAGATACCTTGCCTTGCCCTGCAGGGTGTCGTTGTACATGGTCAGCAGCTTTTCATAGTTGTACTGCCGCGTGACGGCGTTCGGGATCTTATAGAGGTTGACCAGCTCGTCGATCAAAAGCAGCATCCCGGTATAGCCCGCCATGCGGAAAAACACGGCGAAGAGCTTGAGATAGTCGTACCAGTCGTCGTCCGTGATGATGATGCCGACGCCCAATTCCTCCTTCGCCTCGCGCTTTGTCGCGTACTCGGCGCGGAACCAGCGCACGACCTTCGCCTTCGTCTCGTCGTCGCCGTCCGCGTAGGCGTGGTAGTAGGCGGAGAGCAGCTTCGCGAACTCGAAGCCGTGCACCAGCTCGCTGACGGCGGCGGTGACGGCGAATATTTTCCGGTCGACCGAGCGCGTCAGCGCGGCGTCGCCGGGGGCAAGGCCGGTTTCCCGCGCCGCCTCGCTCTGGACGGAGCTGATCCAGCGGTCCAGCACCAGCGTCAGCGCGCCGCCCTCCGGCTTCGTCTTCGTCGAGAGGTTGCCGATCAGCTCGCGGTAGGTCGCGAGCCCCTGCCCGCGCGTGCCCTGCAGGCGCCGTTCCGGCGAGAGGTCGGCGTCCGCGACGATGAAGCCGCGGTCCATCGCGTAGTTGCGGATGGTTTGCAGCAGAAAGCTCTTGCCGCTGCCGTAGCGCCCGACGATAAAGCGGAAGGACGCGCCGCCGTCCGAAATGATGTCCACGTCGCGCAGCAGCGCCTCGATCTCGTTTTTGCGCCCCACGGCGACGTAGGGCAGCCCGATGCGCGGCACGACGCCGCCCTTCAGGGAGTTGAGCACCGTTTGCGAGATGCGCCGCGGCACCTTCTTGTTTTCTTCGTTCATCCGTTGTTTCCTCCCACGATGCGCGCCAGCTCCTCCCGGTAGTCCTCCACGACGGCAAGCGTGTCGCCGTCGCAGTCGAGGGCGGTGTCGCCCAGCGCGTCAAACAGCGCCTCGTTGATGGAATCGGCGACGACGGAGGGCATCAGACGCCCTGCCGCGAGCAGCTCCTTGACCGGCTCTCCCCGCAGCAGCGCCGCCAGGATCCGCGTTTGCAGCCCGTCCAGAGCGGGCGCGGCGGCAGGTCCGGCGACGGGCGCTTCGACGGGGCGTTCGCTTTCCGCAAGCTCGCGCCGCTCCTCCTCGCTCAGAAGGCTGTCCCGCGTCGAGAGCGCGTCGCGGCGGATGCGGTCGAGACCGGAGAGGTCGATGGTGAGTCTGGGGCGCGACGCCTCCAAAACCGCCCGCCGGTCGGCGGCAATGGCCGCCTCGGCGTAGGGAGCGGCCCACGCCTCGCCGGGCTTCTCGCGGAGATAGCGGCCTGTTTTCAGGTATTTTCGAAGCTGCCGGTCCGTCTCGTGCAGCAGGGCGCCGAGCTTGTCCCAGTCGAAATACAGGCTGTCGTACCGCGCCTCCTGCCAGACGCCGCTGCGGCAGCGGTAGCTCCGGCACTCGTTTAGAACGAAATCGGTATCCGGCGGTCTGCTTTGCTCCCAGTAGACCGCGTTGGAGAGGGGACGCCACGCAAAAAACCGCCGCTCTCCGAACACGGCGGCAAACAGCCCGTCCGCCGCCGCGGCGCGCCACGCGTCCGCGAACAGGCGCGCGCCGCGGTTCGCGTCCTTTGCGACGACCGGCGACTCCGCCGCGTTCCGCTCCGAAAACGCGCAGAGGGCGGAGAACACGGCTTCGTCCGAATGCTCCGCGGGGCTTCGCAGCGCGGCGAGGGCGCGGTCTTTTTCCAGCGTCGCGGCGTCGGCGCACTGCCGGACGGTTTCCGCCGGCAGCGCGCGGAGCACGGCGAATTCCAGCATCCAGCGCCGCAGGTACTTTCGGATGCCCGGATCGCCGATCCCGGAATCCAGGTATCCGGCCTCGAATTCCCGCATCTTTTGCAGCGCGTCCTCGGCGGAGGACGTCCCGATCCCGTTGAGCAGCTCGTAGAGATACACGTAGGCGAACGAGGACGCTGCGCCGCGCCATTCGCCGCGGCGCAGGCGGGCGCGCCAGGTGAAATAGCCCCGCAGCTGCCGGAGATTCATGTCGTGATAGGTGGGGAAGTAGCGCTTCCATTCCCCGTTCCACGGCGCGTCGTCCTCATACGCCGCCATGCACACGCCCTGGCGGTAGAAGTTTTTGCACTTGCTCTGAAAAGAGTCCCGTCCGTATTCATAGAGCGCCAGCATTTCGCGGAGCTTGTCCGGCGCGTCCGCGTCGGGCGGGAGCGCTCGCGCGCCCGCGGCGGGCAGCAGGGAGGCGCGAAAAACGGCCGCGTCCGGCGCGCTTCCGCCGTCCAGCACGATGGTGAAGCCGTGCCGCGCGCGGTCGCCGAGCGCCCGGTCGAAAAGCCGGAATACGACCTCCGGCTCGGCACCGCCGTCAAACGCGACGCCGACCCAGTCCCGCCCCCTCATCCGATAGGGCGGCGAGAGGTACGGCGCGGACCGCGCCTCCGCGCCCGCTGCGCCGCACCTGATGTCGCACCGCTCGATCTGCGTGCCGGTTTCAGAATCCCACTGGCGCATCAAAAGAGCGGCCCATTTTCCCGTGTCCGGATCGGCAAGGACCGAAAAGCCGGGGAAGTCCGCCCACTTATGCTGCTCGCGGATATGGTATTTTTCCTCGGCGTATGCCGTCAGCTCCGACAGCTCCACGATGCTTCCCGTTCCCTCCGCGCGATTGCCGCGCCGCAAAATACGCGTTTTTGCGGGCAAAACGCCCTCGTCTGCAAGTATAGCATATCTCCGGCGCGTTTACCAGCCTTTCGTGCGCGCCGAGGAAAACGACCTTGCCAATTTGCGGCAGCCATTATATAATATACGGGTCAAGCTGTTGTTTTCGCCTCGGAAACCGTTGGGAGAGTGGACTATGCCGGAAAAAAGCGTAAGAGAAATGAGCGATGCCGAGCGGAGGCATCACTCCCTGTCGGCGCGGGTCTTTCACGCGACGCTGGTCGGCGCCGCCGTGCTGGGGCTGGTCATGCTGCTGATCGGGCTGGGACTCTATTCCAACGCGCTCATCGGCCGCTATACCGGCGACGCCTTTGCGCTGAGCCGTTACGCGGCCCTGTCCATCAGCCGGACGCCGGACGCGAGCGAGCTTGCCGAGGAGGTCATGTCCGTCTATCGCGGCCTCGACGGGGAAATGCGGGAAAAGACGGGAACGGCCGAATACCGTATGCTGTTCGCGGATGCGGAAAAAAGCGAGACGTACCGGACGCTGCTGCCGTTTCTGCGCAGCTTTTGCGAATCCGGCGACGTGTATGACGTGTATCTTGCCATGTACGACCGGGAAAACAGCGCGCTGGTGTATTTTGTGGATCCCGATCAGAATGCGGAGACGAAGTTCCATCCCGGCGAATGGGAACACGTCGAGCGGGCTGAGGTCGAGCGGTTTCTCTCCTGGAACGGGGAGGGGCGCCTGTACGACATCGGCAACACGGACAAATACGGCTGGATGTGCTCCGCCGGCGTCCCGATCCGAAACGAGCGGGGCGAGGTCACGGCGTTCGTTCTGGTGGACGTCATGCTGGAGAACGTCGCGGCGGGGATGAAGAACTTCGTGCTGCAATACACCCTGGCGCTTCTGCTCGTGACAACGCTGGTCGCCGTTTTTCAGGCGAAAAAAATGGAAAAAACGATGGTCAGGCCGCTCAACGGCATCGCCGCCGCGGCGGAAAGCTACGTCAGGGACAAGCAGGCGGGAAAGAACGTCGAGGAGCATTTCGCACGCCTCAATATCCGCACCGGCGACGAGATCGAAAACCTGAGCCACGTTATGGCGGACATGGAGCGCGACCTCACCGGGTATGAGGAGGATCTGATGGACGCCGTGGCGGAAAAGGAGCGCATCGGCGCGGAGCTTGCCCTTGCCGCGGGCATACAGGCGCATCTGCTGCCGAATATCTTCCCGCCGTTCCCCGACCGGGACGAGTTCGCAATTTTCGCCACGATGGAGCCCGCGAAGGAGGTCGGCGGCGACTTTTACGACTTCTTTATGGTCGGCGAGGACCATCTTGCGGTCGTGGTGGCGGACGTGTCCGGCAAGGGCGTTCCCGCGGCGCTGTTCAGCATGATCGCGAAAACCATGCTCAAAACGCAGGCGCAGACGCATCTGGACCCCGCGCTTGCGCTCTCGGAGGTCAACGCGTCGCTGAGCGAGAACAACGAAGAGGATATGTTCGTCACGGCGTGGCTCGGCATCCTGAGGATCTCTACGGGGGAGCTGACCTACGCGGACGCAGGGCACGAAAAGCTGCTGCTCCGGCAGGACGGCGTCTGGCGGTTCCTGCCGAAAAACGGGGGCGCGGCGCTGGCGATGTTCACGCCGGAGGACCTTTCCTGCATGGACGAGAAGTACCGCTTCCGCAACAACACGATCCGCCTTGGCCCCGGCGACGCGATCTTCCAGTATACGGACGGCGTGACCGAGGCGGCGGACGCGGACAACGGGCTGTTCGGCGACGAGCGGCTGCTCGCGGCGGTGAACGGCGCCCCTTCTGCGCAGCCGGAGGAGCTGCTGCCGTATGTGCGCGCGAGGATCGAGGATTTCGTCAGGGGCGCGCCGCAGTTTGACGACATCACGATGCTTTCCCTGCAAATGCGATAGGGCGCGGGTATCCGCCCGCAAGGAAAAAACCATACAAGGAGGAGATTTTGCCATGCTGAATATGAAATTGACCGAACACGGAACGGAGGGCGAGCTGGAGCTCGGCGGCCGCCTTGACACGACCGCCGCGGCGGACGCGGAAAAGAGCATCCTTGAGTTGACCGAGCGATTTGACTCGCTGATCGTCGACATGGCGCGGCTTGAGTACGTTTCCAGCGCCGGGCTGCGGGCGCTCAAGCGCGCGCATCTCGCCATGCGCAAAAAGGGCGGCGTTCTCGCCGTCAGAAACGTGAACAAGGCCGTTATGGAGGTGTTTGAGATCACCGGCTTCGCGGGGATGCTCAAATTTGCCTGATCCGGAGTGCGGAGAGATGAAAAGATTGACCGTTCCGGCCAAGGTCGAGTATCTGGACGAGGTGACCGCCTTTGTGGACGAGGAGCTGGAGTCATACGGCTGCCCGATGGAGGTCCAGCTCCAGATCGAGCTTGCCATTGAGGAGATCTTCGTCAACATCGCAAGCTACGCATACAAGCCGGCCGACGGCGAGGCGGAAATCCGCTGCGAGGTGCTGCGCGCCCCGCTGCGTGTCGTGATCCAGTTTTTGGACGGCGGCAAGCCCTACGACCCGCTCGCCAAGGAGGACGCCGACACCTCGCCGGAGGCGCTTGAGGCGCGCGAGGGGGGCCTTGGTATTCTTCTGGTGAAACGGACCATGGACGACGTGCGGTATACCTACGAGGGCGGCAAGAATATCCTGACGATCCTCAAGCAGTTGTGATTGTCGCGACGCGATTCGCGCCGGAAGATAAAGAAAGGGGCGCGGAATGGATCCTGCGCCCCTCTTTTGTCAGGAAGCCGGGCCTGCCCACGTATCCCCGACGGCGGGGAAGCTGCCGCCGGCTGCAAGGTAGAGGTTTTCCTCGGACCCCGTGTGGAAAACGATCGGCTCGACCGTCCCGTCCTCCGCGGCCAGCACCGCGAACAGCTGCCCGTCGCGGTGCCAGCCGTCTGCGTAGCGCAGCTCGCGGACCCAGCCGTCGCGGCAAAAGAAGCCGCCGGTGGAAACGACGCGGTCGTCATAGTTGTTCGGGTCCGCCCGGTATGCGCTCTCCGCGAGCGCGCGCCCGTTCAGCGTCACGCGGAGCGTGCCGTCCGTGTCAAAGCGCAGCGTCACGTCGGCAAAGCGGCCCGCGCCGCGGTAATCGACGCCGACCAGCGCCTGCGTCCAATAGTAGGGCTCCTCCCGCGCGGCGCCGTCCGGAGCTCCCGGGGCTTCGGCAGTGTGCCGCGCGCGCTTTTGCTCCCATGCGTCCCGCAGGCGGAGGGCGGCGGGCGGCGCGCTTACCGTACAGCCCGCCGGAAAGGTGGGCGTTTCTTCGTCCGCGCCGTAATAGTCCGGGATCGCCCCCGCAAACGTCGCCGAGCCAAGCGAGGAGCAGCCGGCGAAAGCGCCCGCGCCGACGCTGCATACGCCGTCGCCGAAGCGGACTGCCGTAAGCCCGGCGCAGCCGTCGAAGGCATTTTCTCCGACGGAGCGGACGCCGCCCGGAACGCTCAGGCTGCCGGAGAGGGAGCCGCATTGGCGGAAAGCGCCCTTTTGAATGTGCTCCAGCGAGTCGGGCAGCGGCGAGAGCGTCGTGAAGCCCGCGCAGCGGGCGAAAGCGCCCTCCCCGACGGAGCGAAGCCCCGCGGGGAGGTCGAGCGCGCCGTCAAAGCCGGTTTCCGCAAAGGCGTTGTCGCCCACGACCAGCAGCGCGGGCGGCAGCGTCAGGGCGCCCGTCATGCCCGCGCAGCCGTTGAAGGTGCCGCGGCAGATCACCTTGAGTCCGGCGCTCAGACGCAGGGAATCAAGGTTCTTATCATGCTCAAACGCCGCCTCGCCGACGTAGGCGACGCTGTCCGGGAGCGAGAGCGCGCCGCGCAGGTTTTGGCAGTAGGAGAACGCGCGGTCCCCGATCCCCAGCAGCCCGTCGGGGAGCGTGAGCGTCCCGTCGCAGCCGCAGCTTCGGAAGGCATTTTCCCAAATTTCCGTCACGCCCGCGGGAATGACGAGATCGCCCGTCAGAGACTCGCAGAAGCTGAAGCAGTCGGACGGGATCGCGGAAAGCCCCTCCGAGAGACGGAGCCGTCCGTCAAAGCCGCACTGGGCGAAGGCGTAGTTGCCGACGGACGCGACGGAATCGGGCAAAAGCAGGTCCCCGCGCAGCTTTCCGCAGCGGTTGAACGCGCCGTTCCCGATGCGCTCGACGCCGTCGGGGATCGCAAGATCGCCCGCCGCGTTCTCCAGCTCGGCAAACGCCTCGTCGCCGATCGCCCGCAGCGAAGCGGACAGCCGGATCGCCGTGAAGCCGCCGCAGCGCGTGAACGCATAGTCGCCGACGGCCTCCACCGCGTCTGGCAGGGTGAGCGCGCCCGTGAGCCTGTCGCAGCCGTAGAAGGCGAATTTCCCGATCTCGCGCAGGGTGACCGGCAGCGACAGCTCGCCGCGCAGCTCGTGATTGGCGTAAAACGCCTCCGGCGCGATGGAGGTGACGCCCTCGGAGATCACCAGCTTTTGGATGGGATAATCGCTCCATTGAAAGCGCTCGGGCGTGGTCATCTCGCCGCTGCCCGTGATGGTGAGCGTTTTCGCGCGGCTGTCGTATGTCCACTGCATATTTTCACCGCAGCTTCCCGAGGAGGGAAGCGTCTTGGCGGCGCCGCATCCAAAAAGATTCAGAAGCATGGCAACACCCCATAGAATCATCAGTATTTTTCGCATTTTAAGATGTTTTTGCGCATTTTCCCGCTGCTTCACGGAGACTTCCCCCTTCGTCGGCGAAAGATGCAAAGAATCACAGCTTCATCATAACAGCCGGCCGCGGCTTTGGCAAGAGCTTGACAACAGAAGCGGCGCCGCTTTCGCGGCAGCCGCCTCTCCCCTCCGCAACCTACAGCCAGTATACCACGCGCGCCGGAAAAAGCAAGGCTGCGCGGCCTGCCCGCCGATTCGCGTCCGGCGGGGAAGAAGCGCGTCAGCCCACGGCGCTGAAGCCGACGCTTTCAAATACCGCGGTGGCGTCCGGCCCGGTCAGGTAGTCGAGGAACGCCTGCGCGGCATCGGGATGCTGGCTGACGTTCATCACGGCGGCGGGGTAGATGACCTGTCCGCAAATCTCGGCGGTCGCGGTGTCGACCACCGTCAGCTGCGCGGAAAAGGCGTCGGTCGCGTAAATGACGCCACAGTCGACCGCCGCCGCGGAGACCTGGGTCGTGACCTCCTTGACGTTGGAGCCGTAGGTGACGCAGCCCTTCGCCGCGAGATCGTCCTCGTTCAGCTCATAGTAGGCGAGGATCTTCTGCGTGTACTGCCCCACGGGAACGTCGCTGTTGCCCATGGCGAGGAACACGCTGCCGTCCCTGAGACCGGCGGCGAGGTCGTCATAGCTGTTCAGATTTTTGGGATTGCCGGACGGCACAGCCAGCGCCACCTTGTTTTCCAGAAGGTCGATGCGGCTGCCCTGCAGCACGAAGTCGAGGCCGTCCGGGTTCGCGTCCGTGCCCTTTTTGGCGGCGTCGAGCTGGTTCATCTGCTTCGGCGCGGCGGAGACGAACAGATCCACCTCCGCGCCCTCCTGGATCTGGGTCTTGAGCGTGCCGGAGGAATCGAAGTTGAACACCAGCGTCACGTTCGGCGCAACCGCCTTGTAAAGCCCGGCGATCTCGGTCAGCGTCTCGGTCATCGACGCCGCGGCGAAGACGATCAGCTCGACTTCCTCCGCGGCGGGATCGGGCGCGGGCTCCGGCTGCGCGGCGGGCGTTTGCGCCGGCGCCGTGTCCTGCGGCACGGCGGGCGCCTGTGCCGGCGCGCTCGCGCCCGGAAC
>CACZCL010000013.1 GCA_902779695.1 Oscillospiraceae bacterium
GCTCAGCGCGCCGCAGCTCGACCGTCTGCTCGCGGCGCTGGAGCGGAGCTTCGACCTCTCCCGCCTCGCGGAGCGGACCGTCGAGGCGGGGCGGCCCGACACCATCACCGAGGACAAGCTCGCGGCGCTGCGCGACCATGGCGTCACGCGCCTGAGCGTCAACCCGCAGACGATGGACGACGCGGTGCTCGCCGCCATCGGCCGCCGCCACACGGCGGACGACGTGCGCCGCGCGATGGCGCTGGTGAAGGCCGCGGGCTTCGCCCACGTCAACATGGATCTGATCGCGGGGCTGACCGGCGATTCGCCGGCGGGCTTCGCCGCCTCGCTGCGCGAGTGCCTCTCGCTGGGGGCGGACAACATCACGGTGCACACGCTGTCGCTCAAAAAGGGAAGCCGCCTCACGCTTTCGCAGGACGCGCCGGACGGGCGCGTCCCCGGCGCGCCCGCCGTGGCGCAAATGCTGGACTATGCGGACGGCGCGCTGCGTACAAATGGATATGCCCCCTATTATCTCTACCGGCAGAAGTATATGTCCGGCAGCTTTGAAAACGTGGGCTGGACGCTGCCCGGCGCGGCGTGCCTGTACAACGTCTGCATCATGGAGGAGCTGCACGGCATCCTGTCCCTCGGCGCGGGCGGCTCGACCAAGATGGTCGGCGGCGGTCTGATCCGCCGCGCGTTCAACGCGAAATATCCCAAGGAGTACATCGAGCGTCCGGAGAAATGGCGCGCGAATCTCGACGCCTTCGCGGCGTTTTATCGCAATCTTTCGGAAAGGTCGTAGACAACGCCCATGGCAGAAGCGAAAAAACAATCGTTTTTCGGCGGCGCGGCGGTGCTCGCCGCCGGCGTTATCGTGGTCAAGATCATCGGCGCGATCTACAAGATCCCGCTCAACAACATCCTCGGCCCCGAGGGCGCGGCGGACTTCTACAACGCCTACAACATCTACGCGGCGCTTTTGACCGTCTCCACCACGGGCCTTCCCGTGGCGCTGTCGAAGATGGTCTCCGAGGCGAACACCTTCGGGCGCGAGAATCAGGCGCGGCGCATCTTTCGCGTCAGCGCGGCGACGTTTTTGACCCTCGGCGTCCTTTCGTTCTGCGTCATGTGGTTCGGCAACGACTGGTGCGCGCGGCTTTTGACCAATCCCCGCGCCGCGTTCGGCATCCGGATGCTCGCCCCCGCCGTCGTCTGCGTCGGCGGGCTGTCCGCGTTCCGCGGCTACGCGCAGGGCAATTTCCGCATGACGCCCACCTCCGTCAGCCAGATCATCGAGGCGGCGTGCAAGCTGGTCGTCGGCCTCGCGCTGGCGCGCTATCTGCTCCGCGCCGGACGCGACGTATCCGTCGCCGCCGGCGGCGCGATCGCGGGCGTCACCGTCGGCACGGTGCTGGCGCTGAGCTATATGGCGGCGGATCACCTGCGCCATCGCGTCAGGAGCGCGGCGCAGGACATTCCGGACGAGCCGGGCGTCATTCTGCGGCGCCTCGTCGCCATCGCCGTGCCGATCACGCTGTCAAGCTCGATGGTGTCTATCTTCACGCTGCTCGACACCTCGCTCGTGCAGGGGCAGCTTCAAAACGCGCTGGGCTACAGCGTCGACGAGATGCGCTATCTCTACGGCACCTACTCCTCGGGCATGAACCTTTACAACCTGCCGTCGTCGATGATGACGGCGCTGACGATCTCGGTCATCCCCGCGATCTCCAGCGCGCTCACCCGCCGCGACCGCGCCGGCACGGCGCGGCTCGTCGGCTCGTCGCTGCGCGTGACGGGCCTGCTGGCGTTTCCGATGGGGCTGGGCCTCTGGGCGCTGGCGGAGCCGATCTTCGCCCTGCTCTATCCGCGCTACGACGCCGTTCTCGGCGGACAGCTTCTGGCGGTGCTGGGGCTTGCGTCCATCTTCGTCTGCCTGATGCTGATCGCGAACTCGATCCTCCAGGCCCACGGGCACGTCCGTATGCCGGTGCTGACGATGTTCGTCGGCGGCGTCATCAAGGTCGTGACGA
Organism: Oscillospiraceae bacterium; assembly: GCA_902779695.1. Classification (GTDB taxonomy): domain Bacteria; phylum Bacillota; class Clostridia; order Oscillospirales; family Oscillospiraceae; genus Hominicoprocola. The sequence goes on from CACZCL010000013.1 coordinate 2,016, forward strand.
ACTACAACCTCACCGCCGTGCCGCGCATCAACATCCACGCCGCGCCCATTGGCACGCTGACCTGCTTCGCCGTGGTGGCGGTGCTGAACCTGATCCTCGTCTACCGCACGGCGGAGGAAAAGCCCAACTACTTCGCGCTGTTCACCAAGCCGCTGCTGGCGTCGCTTCTGATGGCGCTGTGCGCAAGAGGCTCCTATGCGCTGCTTGCCGCGCGGCTTTCCCGCGGCGGAACGATGGGCCGCCTTCTCTGCGTCGGCGCGCCCGTCGCGCTTGCCGTCGCGGTCTACGCCGCGCTGGTCGTCGCGCTGCGCATCATCACAAAGGACGATCTCGCGTTGCTGCCGAAGGGCCAGAGGCTGGCGAGGCTGCTGCGCGTCAAATAACGAATCGGTAAAGGAATCACAGCCATGATACAGTTTCCGGACAAGAGCGTTTACGACATGGACGACCTTATCGCGATCCTGCGCATCCTGCGCGCGCCGGGCGGCTGCCCCTGGGACCGGGAGCAGACGCACGCGAGCAACCGCCGCAACTTTCTGGAGGAGGCGTACGAGGCGGCGGAGGCGTTCGACCGCGACGACCCCGCCCTGATGTGCGAGGAGCTTGGCGATATGCTGATGCAGGTGCTCTTCAACATCCACATCGAGGAGGACGCGGGCCGCTTCACCACCGACGACGTGACCGACCACGTCGTGCGCAAGCTCATCTACCGCCACCCCCACGTGTTCGGCAGCGTGAAAGCGGAGACCACGGAGGAGGTGCTCGTCAACTGGGAGCAGCTCAAGCGGCGGGAGAAGGGGCAGGCCTCCACCGCCGACACGCTGGACGCCGTCGCCCGCTCGCTGCCGCCGCGCTGGCGGGCGGACAAGCTGCTCAAGCGCGCCGGCTGCGGCAGTCTGGACGCGGCGGACGTGCCGGAGGAGCTGGCGGACGCCGTGCGCGCGATGCGGGACGCGGCGGAGGAGAGCCGCCGCGCGGAGGAGGCGCTGGAGCGCGCGTGCGACGCGTTCATCGCGCGCTTCCGCGCCGCGGAGGAAGGGAAGGCGAAGCAATGAGGCTCGATAAGTATTTGAAGGTCTCCCGCCTCATCAAGCGGCGCACCGTCGCGAACGAGGCGTGCGACACGGGGCGCGTGGAGGTCAACGGCAAAATCGCCCGCGCGTCCTACGACGTGAAAGAGGGCGACCGCATCACCATCCGCTTCGGCGAGCGCGCGCTGAACGTCGAGGTCGTGAGCGTGCAGGAAAACGCCGGCAAGGCGGGGGCGGCGGCGCTCTACAAAGAACTCGCGCCATAGGCATATCCGAGACAAACCTCCCATACACTAAAGCGTATGGGAGGTTTTACCGTATGGCTTCTTATGATACCGATTTCAGCGCCGCGCCCCACCGCGTCACGCTCGACGGACGCGACCGCCTGACCGTTTCCGGCGTCGAGGACGTCGACCGCTTCGACGAAAGCGAGATCGTCATGAACACCGCCGAGGGTTCTCTCGTCGTCAGCGGGGAGAACCTGCACATCGACAAGCTGAGTCTGGACGGCGGCGAGCTGCACGTCGACGGGCGCATCGACTCGCTGAGCTACGAGGACGCGCCCGCGGCGCGCGGCGGGCTGCTCGCCCGGCTGCTGGGCGGCTGAGCCGTGGGCTTTTCCAACGCCGCGCAGCTCCGCCTGCTCGCGGCGGCGCTGCTGCTGGGAATGGCGCTGGCGCTGGTGTACGACCTGCTGCGCGCGCTGCGGGCGCGGCGGCGCGCCGCCCGCCGGTTCACCGACGCGCTGGACGCGCTCTACTGCCTCGCCCTCGCGCTGTCCGGCTTTGCGTTCGCGCTGCGCATCGGGGACGGGGAGCTGCGGCTCTACACCCTCGCGGCGGCGGCCGCCGGCGCGGCGGTCTTTTTCGGCGCGTTCTCGCCGCTGCTGCGCCCGCTGTGGGACTTCTGGGCGCGCACGTTTTTCCTGTTTTTGCATTTGTTAAAGCTTCCGCTGATAACACTGAAAAATTTTTATAGAAATTTACATAAAATTTCCAAAAGACTCTTTCTTTTTTGGCGGCGCTCCTTTATAATAGACACATACCGGCGGTACGCGCTGCGCGCGCGCAGGCGTGCCGAACGGGGGGAGGGTCGATATGGCGGAACGAACAAAGCATCGCGCGGGCTTTCTGGCGTCCGTGCTGGTGCTGGCGCTGCTGTTTCTCGCCGGGTTTCAGCTGCTGGGGATGCGCGAGCGGCTCGCCGCCGCGCGGACGGAGCAGGCGGCGCTGGCGGAAAAGGTCGCCCGGCAGGAGCAGGAAAACCGCTCGCTTAAGGCGGCGCTCGACCGGGCGGAGGATCCGGCGTATTTGCAGCAGCTCGCCCGCGAGCAGCTTGGCATGGTCTCTCCGGGGCAGAAGGATTTTTACGACGTGAGCAATTAATACTAAAATTTGATGAAATGCTTTCATCAAATTTACCATGCTCCGCATGGTGGTGTCGTGCTGAAAGCGCGTCACCGCGTCTCATGCGAAATTTAACGCCGCTAAAGCGGCTATCAAACGATTTTCAATCGTTTGAATAAATTTCAGTATAAAGCGGCGCGATGCGCCGCTTTTTCCTTTGCGCGGATAAAAAGGGGCCGCTGCCGAAGGCAGCGGCTCAAGCGGGTGGGATATTGGAAAGCTTCCGAGGGAAAGGATACCCGTTTTGCCGCGAAAAATCCGTCGAACCCCGCCGCGGCGCGCACTTTCGGCGTTTTACCCAAACGGCGCGAAAGCCGGACGCTTTTCCTTTGACATTTCGCCGCAATATGGTATAATTACAATAGAGCAAGGGCATCCGCCCGGTTTCAGCACATGCAAAGTTCGAAAGGAGCGCAGCGACATGAAATTTACGTTTGCCTGCAAGAAAATCACACTCAACGACTCCGTCAAAGCCTACGCCGAGAAGAAGATCGGCAAGCTGGACAAGTATTTCCGGAACGAGCCGGACGCCGTGGTGACGTTCGCCGTCGAGAAAAAGAACCGCTGCGTGGTCGAGGTCATGCTCAGAAGCCCGGACGGCACGATGTTCCGCGCCGTTGCCGAGGACCCGGACGGCGATATGCGCGGCGCGATCGACTCCTGCGAGTCCCAGATCGACCGCAAGATCCGCAAGAACAAGACCCGCCTTTCCAAGAATCTGCGCGAAGGCTCCATCAAGACGGAGGTGCCCGAGGAGTTCGACGTTCACGAGGAGCGGGATTTCGAGGTCGTGCGCACCAAGCGCTTCGCCGTGAAGCCGATGAGCGTGGAGGAGGCGATTTTGCAGATGAACCTGCTCGGCCACAGCTTTTTCGTCTTCCGCAACACCGAGAGCGACTCCGTCGACGTCGTCTACAAGCGCAACGACGAGGGCTACGGCCTGATCGAGACCACGGAAGAGGTCTGAGGCGTATCAAAAAGCAAACGAGCGCCCGCCCCGAACTCGGAGCGGGCGCTTTTCTCAGCATTATTGCATTATTGATCCACCAGGCGCGTGAACTCGGTCGCGCCCTTCTGGAACTTCACGTTCAGCTTCAGGCGGTCGGCGCGCATATAGCTGGTCGTATACTCGTAGATATGCCCGTTTTCGCCGGTGGTGCGGCGCTGGTGGAAAAACGCCGGAGAGCCGGTGCGGCAGTCGAGCAGCGCCGCCTCGCGGTCGCCCAGCAGCACCGCCTCATAGCTGTCCTCCGCCGAAAACGGCACCACGCCCACATGGTAGAGCAGACTGTAAAAGCTGTGCGTCTGCACCAGCTCGCGGGTCAGGTTGGGGTAGATGTACTCCGGGTAGTAGGAGGTCTCCACGATCAGGGGCTTCCCGTCCACGTTGCGCACGCGGGTGAAGCAATACACGCGCGCGTCGTCCGCGAGGCTCATGATCTCGCGGATGCGGGGCGAGGCGTCCATCACCGAGAAGGTGACGAGCGTGGAGGACGGGGTCTTGCCCATCTGCGAGATCTCCGTCGTGAACGAATACTGCACGCTTTTGCGGCGCGTGGTGGGGTCGGCGACGAAGGTGCCCTTGCCGCGCTTGCGCACGACGAACCCGTCCTCCTCCAGCGCGCCGATCGCCTGGCGCACGGTGTTGCGGCTGATGTGGAACGCGCCGCACAGCTCCGCCTCCGAGGGCAGCAGCTGGCCCACGGCGACCTCGCCCGAGATGATGCTGCGCTTGACGATACCGATCAGCTGGTTGTACAGCGGCATTTCGCTGTCGATCGCCAGCGTCTGGTGCAAAATGGGACTGTCCATGTTTTCCGTCTTCTTTCTGTCCCGCTGCGCGGTTTCACGCGGTTATTTGTCCGGAATGTATTGATTATACCATACAAGTTGAAGATATGCAAGCGTGAAAATCGCCCGCCGGAAAACTCGGCGGGCGATCACAGCTTCTCTTCTGTTTTTGCCGGATCAGAATTTGGGCTTGTTGGCGGGGCACTGGGGCGCCTTGCCGTTGCAGACCGCCACGATGTCGTCCGCGACGGAGGTGCAGCAGTTGAGCACGGACTGCTCGGTCGTCGCCGCCATGTGCGGGGTCATGATCGCGTTGTCGAGGTCGAACAGCTCGCGGCTGGACTCCTGGATCGGCTCATGCTCAAACACGTCCAGCCCCGCCTGGAACAGCGTGCCGTCCTTGAGGCAGGCGACAAGCTCGTCCTCCTTGATGAGCGCGCCGCGGGCGCAGTTGATGAACGACGCGGTGGGCTTCATCCAGCTGAACTGCTCGCGTCCGATGGAGTGGAACGTGGAGTCGACGACCGGGAGATGGACGCTGACGAAGTCCGCCTGCTCCCAGACCTCCTTCGCGGTGGGGCGCAGCTCGCACAAGTCGCCGACCTTGTCCTGCGTCAGATAGGGGTCGTAGCCGATGATGTTCATGCCGAAGCCGTACTTCGCCTTCTTCATCACCAGCTGGGAGATGCGGCCGCAGCCGATCATGCCGAGGGTCTTGCCGCCCAGCTCGAACGTGTGCTCCATGCCCATGCGGACGAGGAAATTGCCGCCGCGGAACTGCCTGTCGACATAGTTGAAGCGCTTGGCGCACATGAGCATCAGCAGGATCGCGTGCTCGGCGACGGCGTTGGCGTTGCCCGCGGGCGCGAAAACGACCTGGATGTTCTTCTCCGCCGCGTGGTCCATGTCGATGTTGTCAAGCCCCGCGCCCTGCTTGCCGATGACCTTCAGCCCCGTGCAGACGTCCATCATCTTCGCGGTGACCGGCTCGGTGCGGCACATAACGGCGTCCGGCTGATACGCCGCGAGCTCCTTGATATACGTCTCCTCGTCGTTGTGCGAGCAGACCTTCACCTCGAAGTCGTTCTGCTCAAAGATGCGGGTCGCCACCTCGTTGAGCTCGATGGTATAATAGACCTTGAACTTTGCCATGATGCTGCTCCTTCCTGTTTTTATGATTTATACAAAAGTTTTTCCCGTGCTTTCGATTCTACACTACAACACGACGAAAAGCAAGCCCTGTTTGCAAGATTGTATTCACGTTTTTGATAGTTTCTTTTGCTTTTTGAAATTGTTCCGTCAAATTTCGAAGCGTTCCCCGTCGCGCCGGATGCGGACGATCCTTTCCGCGTCCGCGGGGTGGGCGGCGCAATAGCGGTCGATCCAGTCGTACTTCTCCCACATATGCATGGGAAAGAGGCGCTTCACGCCGACGCGGCGCAGCAGGTGCGCCACGCCCAGATCGAAGGCGTCCTCCAGCCGCGGGTCCATCGGCGCCATCGCGGCGTCGATTACGGGTTCGCACCCGGCGTCCGCCGCCTCGTCCCGCACGGCGGCGGCGAGCTTGTCGATGGCGCGGCGGTAGTTCATCTCCATGTTGGCGCAGTAGAGGCTGCCCTCCTCCTCCCAGTGCCACCAGTTGAGGTCCCCCGCATGGTAGACCAGCTTCCCCTCGGCAGAGAGCAGGAACGCGACGCCGGCGTCCGTGGACTGGATCGTGCGGATCGTCAGCGGCGTGCCGCCCGCCTCGGCGGCGAGGACGCTGTCGACGCGGATCGAGGTCACGCGCCGGAACAGCTCGGCGTTCATGCCAAGCTTTTCCCAGCGGCGCGTCGCGAGCCGGATGTCGTGCGAGAGGATGAAGCGCGTTTTCGGATAGCGCGCGCTCAGGGTGAAGATCTTCGGGTCGAAGTGGTCCTCGTGGCTGTGGCTGGCAAAGACCAGCAGCGGCTTGTCCGGGTCGAGGGGCGGCAGCTCGCCCTTCCACCAGTCGAACAGCGAATAGAAGCCGTCCCACTCGACGAGAAAGCCGCTGTGGGCGACGTAGGTGACGGTCATGTCGGTCCTCTCTTTCCTTGCGCGGCCCTGCCCGCAAAATACTGTTCGGGCAGTATTATACATGGACTTGCCCTCTTGCGCAAGTGCGGCGGTTTATGGTATCATCAAGCAAAGTCAGAAGGGGGCGCGCGCGTGCTGAAAAAAGCCTATGTCGAGATCACGAACCGGTGCAATCTGCGCTGCGCGTTCTGCCCCGGGACGGCGCGCGCGCCGCGGGACATGGCGCCGGAGGAATTCGCCCTCGTGCTGGACAAGCTGCGCGGGCGCGTCGCATACGTCTATCCGCACCTCATGGGCGAGCCGCTGCTGCATCCGCGGCTGGAAACGCTGCTGGGCGCCGCCGCGGCGCGGGATATGCGCGTGTGCCTGACGACGAACGGCACGCTGCTGGGCGGACGCGCGGAGCTGCTGCTCGCCTCGCGCGCGCTCTACCGCGTCGCCGTGTCGCTGCACAGCGTCGAGCAGAACGGCGGCGACCCCGCCGCGGCGCGGGACTATCTGGAAGCCGTCTGGTCGTTCGCCGTCCGCGCGGCGCAGCAGGGCGTCATTTGCGCGCTGCGGCTGTGGAACGAGGGCGGCGGGGACGCCGGCAACGGCGCGATCCTCGCCTTCCTGCGCGAAAAGACCGGGCGCTCGGACTGGCCGGAGCCGCGCAGGCGCAGCTTCCTGCTGGGCGAAAACCTGTATCTGGAGCGGGAGGCGGCGTTCGTCTGGCCCGATCCGCGGGCGGCGGAGGCGCCGGTCGAGTTCTGCCGCGCGCTGCGCGAGCAGCTCGGCGTGCTCTCCGACGGCACCGTCGTTCCCTGCTGTCTGGACCGCGAGGGCGCTTTGGCGCTGGGGAACCTTTTTACGCAGGAGCTATCGGACGTTTTGGAAAGCCCGCGCGCCCGCGCGATCTACGACGGGTTCTCCCGCCGCAGCCCCGCCGAGGCCCTCTGCCGCCGCTGCGGTTACGCCGCGCGCTTCAGCCTTGCGGCGGGGAAGGGGGCGCGGCGATGACGGAGCATTGGGAAAATCTCGACCTGCTGCGCGAGCCGCTGCTGCGCTGGTACGCGACCCATCGCCGCGCGCTGCCGTGGCGCGACGCGCCGACGCCGTATGAGACCTGGATCAGCGAGATCATGCTCCAACAGACGCGCGTCGGCGCGGTGCTGCCGTATTACGAGCGCTTTCTGCGCGAGCTGCCCGACGCGCGCGCGCTCGCGGCGGTATCCGAGCAGCGGCTTTTCAAGCTCTGGGAGGGGCTGGGCTATTACTCCCGCGCGCGCAATCTGCGCCGCGCGGCGCAGATCGTCGCGGACGAATACGGCGGGGAGCTGCCGCGCGAGTATGCGGCGCTCAAAGCCCTGCCCGGCATCGGCGATTATACGGCGAGCGCGATCGCGTCCATCCACTTCGGCGCGCCGGAGCCGGCGGTGGACGGAAACCTGCTGCGGGTCACGGCGCGCCTTTGCGGCTGCGCGGAGGACGTGACGGACGCGCGCGTGAAAAGGCGCTTCCGGGACGCGCTCTCCGCCGCCATCGACCGCGAAAGCCCCGGCGCGTGGAACCAGGCGATGATGGATCTCGGCGCGACGGTGTGCCTGCCGAACGGCGCGCCGCTGTGCGCGCGCTGCCCCGCGCTGCCGTTCTGCGCGGCGTATCGCGCGGGCATGGCGGAGCGGCTGCCCGTGCGCGCGGAAAAGAAGGCGCGCCGCGCCGAGGAGCGCACGGTGTTCCTGCTGCGGCGCGGCAATGCCCTCGCCGTGCGGCGGCGGCCGGACAAGGGGCTTCTCGCGGGGCTGAACGAGCTGCCAAACGCGGCGGGCAGCCTCGACGAAGCGGGCGCGCGCCTCGTGCTGGCGCAGTGGGGGCTGACGCCGCTGCGCCTCGCGCCCTGCGGCACGGCGAAGCACGTCTTTACCCACGTCGAATGGCAGATGAAGGGCTTTTCGGCGGAGGTGGCGGGCGAGGGCGAGGGCTTTCGCTGGGCGGACGCGGCGGAGCTGGAGGCGCTGGCGATCCCCAGCGCGTTCCGTTTTTTCACCGCGCAGGCGCGCAAGCTGCTCCGATCCGGAGAAGCATGATCCCAGTCCGCCTTCGGTCGGCTGAAAGGAGTAATCACAAATGGCTCAACTGTACTTCAAGTATGGGGCGATGGGCTCCAGCAAGACCGCCAACGCGCTGATGACGCGCTTCAACTACGAAGAGCGCGGACAGAAGACGCTGCTCGTCAAGCCGCAGCTCGACACGCGCGACGGCGACCACATGGTCCACTCCCGCATCGGGCTGGAGTATCCGTGCGTCTACTTCCATGAGATGCGCGCGCTGCCGGAGGAGGAGCTGAAGCAAAACGCCTGCATCATCGTCGACGAGGCGCAGTTCCTCACGCGGGAGGAGGTCATGTACCTCGTGCATCTGGTGGACGAGTGCGGCATCCCCGTCATCTGCTACGGGCTGCGCGCCGACTTCCGCGGCGAGCTGTTCCCCGGCAGCTACGAGCTGCTGGTCATGGCGGACAAGCTGGAGGAGGTCAAGACCATCTGCTGGTGCGGCAAGAAGGCGACGTTCAACGCGCGCTTCGATTCGGACGGCAACGTGCTCAAGGAGGGCGCGCAGGTCGTTTTGGGCGCGAACGACAAGTACATCGGCCTGTGCCGCAGGCATTGGGCGCAGGGCAACCTCGGGCCGGATTTCCGAAAGAAGTGATCTGTAATATCTGCCCCAGAATGTGCGGCGCGGAACGCACGGCGGAGCGCGGCGCGGGCTTTTGCGCCATGCCCGCCGGCATCGTCGCGGCGAAGGCGATGCTGCACTTCTGGGAGGAGCCGTGCCTCTCCGGCACGCGGGGCGCGGGCTGCGTGTTCTTCTCCGGCTGCAACCTCGGCTGCGTCTACTGCCAGAACCGCGCGATCAGCCGCGGCGGCTTCGGCGCGCCGCTCACGCCCGCGCGGCTGCGGGAGATCATGGATGCGCTGATCGCGCGGGGCGCGCACTGCATCGACCTCGTGACGCCGACGCACTTCACCCCCTGGATCGCCGAGGCGCTGGACCCTCCGCTGCCGGTGCCCGTGGTCTGGAACTGCGGCGGATACGAGCGCGTCGAAACGCTGCGCGCGCTGGAGGGAAAGGTGCAGATCTACCTGCCCGACCTCAAATACGCCGACGGCGCCCTCGCCGGCGAGCTGTCCGGCGCGCCGGACTACTTTGAAACGGCGTGCGCCGCCGTGGACGAGATGTACCGGCAGACGGGGCCGTACCGCATGGGGAAAAACGGCCTGCTGCAAAGCGGCGTGCTGCTGCGCCACCTGCTGCTGCCGGGACGGCTGGAGGACGCGAAGCGCGTGATCGACTATATCGCGCGGCGCTTCGCCCCCGGCGAGGTGCTGTTCTCGCTCATGCGCCAGTACACGCCGCAGCCCGGCGCGACGGGCGCGATGGCGCGGCGCGTGGCGGGCGCGGAGTATCGCGCGGCGGTCGAATACATGGCTTCCTGCGGCGTCACGGACGGCTTCGTGCAGGAAAAGAGCAGCGCGCGCGAGGAATACACGCCCGCGTTCGACCTCGGCGGGCTTTGATACGATTTGAAAGGGAGGCTTGCGCATGGGACGCATCAGCAAGGACAACTATTACCTCGACATCGCGCAGACGGTGCTGGAGCGGGCGACCTGTCTGCGGCGGGTCTACGGCGCGATCATCGTCAAAAACGACGAGATCATCTCCACCGGCTACAACGGCGCGCCCCGCGGGCGCAAGAACTGCGTCGACCTCGGCTTTTGCGCGCGCGAGGCGATGAACGTCCCCCGGGGCGAGCGCTACGAGCTGTGCCGCAGCGTCCACGCCGAGGCGAACGCGATCATCTCCGCCTCGCGGCGCGACATGGCAGGCGGCACGATCTACCTCGTCGGGCGCGACGCGCGGACCGGCGCGCTGCTGGGCGACGCGACCTCCTGCTCGATGTGCCGGCGGCAGATCATCAACGCGGGGCTTGCGCGCGTCGTCATCCGCCGCACGCCGGAGGAGTTCGAGGTCGTGGACGTGCGGGAGTGGATCGACGCTGACGATTCCCTGCCGGAGCTGACGTGATAGCGGAGCGAATAAAACGAGGGCAGCCTTTCGGCTGCCCTCTTCTGATCGTCTGGTATTTTACCGCTCGCGGAAGAACGCCTCAATCTCGGCGCGGGTACACGCCGCGCTGCCCTGCACGAAAAACGGCTTGCCGCCGCCGCGCCCGCGCAGCGCCGCGTTGAGCGCGCGCGTCAGCTCGCGCAGGTCTCCCTCCGGCTCGCCCAGCGCGTATTTCCAAGCGCCGTCGGCGCCGGCGAACACCGCGCAGCGCCCGCCGCAGACATTCGCCACCGCGTCGCAGAGCTTGCGCACGCTCTCCGGCGACATATCCTCCTCGAACAGCAGCACGTCCCCCTCGCCGGCAAGGCGCGAGGCGACCTGCGCGAACACGCTCGCCTCCAGCTTCGCCGCGCGCTGCTTGAGCGCGCCCAGCTCCGACGAGAGGCGCTCCACCGCCGCCGCGCTCTCCGTCGGCTTCGCCGAGAGGGACTGCGCGACGTGCAGATTCTGCTCCCACACGGCGGCAAGATAGCGGTACGCCCGCGCGCCGCACAAAAGCTCGATGCGAACGCCGTCCCGGAACTTCTGGCACGAGAGGAACTTCACCAGCCCCACCTGTCCGCTGCGCGCAACATGGGTGCCGCAGCAGGCGCAGCAGTCCGCGCCGGGGAAGGAGACGATGCGCACGTCGCCGTCCAGCGGCTTCTTGCTGCGGTACTCCACCGCCTCCAGCGCCGCGCCGCGATAGAAGTTGATCTCAATGGCGTGATCCTCATAGAGATAGGCGTTGGCGCGCCGTTCTATCTCCATGAGGCCGTCCCAGTCTATCTCGGCGTTAAAGTCGATGGTCACGCTCTCCGCGCCTATGTGGAAGCCCACGTTGTCGCACTTCCAGCGCGCGCAGATCATGCCCGAGCAGATATGCTCGCCCGAGTGCTGCTGCATATGGTCGAAGCGCCGCGCCCAGTCGATCTCGCCGCGCACCGTCGCGTCCGGCTCCAGCGGAGCGTCGCACAGATGGACGATCGCGCCGCCCTTCTCGTGCACGTCCAGCACCCGCGCGCCGCCCAGCGCGCCGTGGTCGGCGGGCTGGCCGCCGCCCTCGGGATAGAACGCTGTCCGATCCAGCGCGACGGCAAAGCCGCCCTTCGTCTCCTCGCAGGAGAGGACGTGGGCGGTGAACTCCCGCAGATACGGATCGTCGTAGTATAGCTTTTTCGTTTCCATCATGCGGCGCCCTCCGTTTCCCGTGGTATCTGGAACCGCGCGCTTTTGGCGCGCAGCACCCGCAGACAGGCCTCGTCGATCACGCTCTCGTCCAGCGTGCCGTCCGCCACCGCGTCCAGCACCTGCGCGATCTGCGCGGCAAAGTCGGCGGTCACGAGCATATCGTTGCCCGCCTTGAGCGCCAGCACCGCGACGCTGCCGTCCCCGGCGTACGCCTTGACCGCGCTCATGCTGAGATCGTCGGTCAGCACCACGCCGTCGAAGCCCAGCTCTCCGCGCAGGAGCTCATGCACGGCGGGGGAGAGCGACGCCGGCAACTCGGGGTCCATGCACGTTACGATGTTGTGCGACACCAGCACGAACGGCGCGACCTTCGTATTTGCCCGGATACCCGCGAGGAAGGGGAGAAAATCGCTGTTGCGGAACGTCTCGATGGGGCGCTCGTCGACGGCGATGCCGGTGTGCGTGTCCACGTTGTTCCCGTAGCCGGGGAAGTGCTTCAGAACGCTCCCCATGCCCGCGTCGCCCATCACCAGCTCGACGCCGGCGACGTACGCCATCGTTTCGGCGGCATTTTTGCCGAAGCTGCGCTCGTAGATAAAATCGCCCGGATCGGTGGACACGTCGCACACGGGCGCGAAGTTGACGTTGACGCCCAGCTCGTGCAGCAGGTAGCTCTTCTGCGCCGCGTCGTTCAAAATCGCGCCCATCCCGCCCTCGGCGTAGAGCGCCTGCGGCGAGCGGGACACGGCGGGGAACAGGTTCGGGTTCCGGCTCGCGCGGGTGACGGTGCCGCCCTCCTCGTCGGAGCCGATGAACAGGGGAATGCCCGTGTCGTACGCCGCCGCCGTCTGATAGGTCGCAAGCTTCGCCGCCATGTCGTCCCACGTCAGCCACTCGCCCGCGTCGTTCCGATAGTCCCGCGTGAACAGCAGCACGCCGCCGAGATGGTACCGCGCGATCTCATCCGCCATGCCGCTGCCGGAGCATTGCACAAAAAACAGCTGCCCGACCTTCTCCGCAAGGCTCATGCCGTCGAGCAGTTCCCGCGCCCTCGCCTCCTGCCGGGCGGCGAGCGCCTGCCGCTCCCGCGCCGCCGCCTCCTCGGGCGAAAGGCCCTCCTCCGGCGCTTCCTCCGCCGCGCCGTCCGCTTTGGGCGACTGCTCCGGCAGATAGCGCGGCTCCTTCGGCGTCTCCTCCGCCGGCGGCTCCGGCTGCGGTTCCGGCGCGACTTCTTGACGCCCGCCGCAAGCGGCGAGCGTCAAAAGTAAGCCGATCAACAGCAAGGCTGCGATGCGCTTCATTCGTCCTCCTTCGCGGTGACGGCGATGTGCAGCTCGTCGAGCTGCTTTTGGGTGACCTCGCTCGGCGCGCCCATCATCACGTCCTGCGCGTTTTTGTTCATCGGGAAGGGGATGATCTCGCGGATGGAATCCTCGCCCGCGAGCAGCATCACCATGCGGTCGACGCCCGGGGCGATGCCCGCGTGGGGCGGCGCGCCGTAGCAGAACGCGTTGTACATGGCGGGGAACTTCGCCTTGACGTCCTCCTCGCCGAGGCGCACCAGCTCAAACGCCTTGACCATGATCTCGGGATCGTGATTGCGCACCGCGCCGGAGGAAAGCTCCACGCCGTTGCACACCAGATCGTACTGGTCCGCCATGATCGTGAGCGGGTCGATCTCGCCGCGCTCCGCGCGCAGCAGCACGTCCAGCCCGCCCTTGGGCATCGAAAACGGATTGTGGCAGAACTCCAGCTCGCCGCTCTCGTCGCCGATCTCGTACATCGGGAAATCGGTGATCCAGCAGAACTCGTAGCGCTCCTTGTCCATGTGCCCCGCGCACTCGCGCCCGAAGGTCTTGATCTCCACGCCGGCCATCTTGGTCGCAAGCTCGCCCGCGGCGAGCACCACCAGCGTGTTCGGCGCAAGCGAGAGCTGCGCCTTCGCCTTCTCCGCGTCCACGAACTTCGCGACGCCGCCCGCGAGCGCGCCCGCCTCGTCGGTCTTGAACCAATAGCCCTTCGCGCCGCTTTGCACCTCGCAGTCGGCAAGCAGCTTTTCGATCTGCTTGCGCGTGAGCGCGCAGTCGGAAATCGCCACCGCCTTGACGGTCTTGTCCCGGAACGGCTCGAACTCCGTGCCGGCAAACAGCGCCGTGACGTCCCGCGCCGTCAGGTCGATGCGAAGGTCCGGCTTGTCTGTGCCGTAGGTCTCCAGCGCGTCGAGATAGGCGATGCGGCGAAACGGCGGGCGGGAGGCGACGTCGTACTTGCCGTACTTGGCGAAGATCGGCGGCAGCACATCCTCGCAGATCGCAAACACGTCCTCCTGCGTGGCGAACGCCATCTCCATGTCGAGCTGATAGAACTCGCCGGGGGAGCGGTCGCCGCGGGCGTCCTCGTCGCGGAAGCACGGCGCGATCTGGAAGTAGCGGTCAAAGCCGGAGGTCATCAGCAGCTGCTTGAACTGCTGCGGCGCCTGCGGCAGGGCGTAGAACTTGCCGGGATGCTTGCGCGCCGGCACCAGATAGTCGCGCGCGCCCTCGGGGGACGACGCGGTCAGGATCGGGGTGGTGATCTCCAGGAAGTCGTGCGCGAGCATCGCCGCGCGCAGCGCCGCGATCACGTTGCAGCGCAGGATGATGTTCGCCTTGACCGCGGGATTGCGCAGGTCGAGATAGCGGTACTTGAGGCGGAACGTCTCATCCGCCTCGCGGGAGCGGTTGATCTCGAACGGCAGCTCATTGTAGCGGCAGCGGCCGAGCAGCTCGATCCGCTCCGGCACGATCTCGATGTCGCCGGTGGGCTGCTTGGGGTTTTTGCTCGCGCGCTCGCGCACGGCGCCCTCGACGCTGATGGTGGATTCCTTGTTATAGCCCTTGATCTGCGCGAGCAGCGCCGCGTCCTCCACGACGACCTGCGTCGTGCCGTAGAAGTCGCGCAGCACGAGAAAGGCGAGATTCCCGCCGACCTCGCGCACATTCTCCATCCAGCCCACGAGCTTGACGTGCTCGCCGGCGTTCGTAAGCCGAAGCTCATTGCAAGTATGGGTACGTGACTGCATCATGGTGTTTCCGTCTCCTCGGTAATTTCGCGCCCGCAGGCGCGAAATGAATTTGATGCGTTTTTTCCGACGACATGCGCGTCGGAAAAACTCTTTGCGCGGAGCGTCCGTGCGCCTTCGGCGCGCGGGAAGCGCAGCGAAGCCTGTTCAAAAAAGAGGCGAAGCCTCTTTTTTGAAGCGCGTTACGCCATAAACGGCTTCGTCTTCGGGTTCACGATGTCGCGCCAGTCAAGGTCGCCGCGGTTGAGCGCGAGGATCAGCGCCTCGGCGGTGCCGTTGTTCGTGGCGAAGGGGATGCGGTTCTGGTCGCACAGGCGCGCCATATAGGCGATGCTGTTGGCGTATTCCGGGCTGTTGGGGTCGTGGAAGTAGATTACGAGGTCGATCTCGTTGTACGCGATGCGCGCGCCGATCTGCTCGTCGCCGCCCTGCGCGCCGTTCATAAAGAGGTGGATGTTGAGACCCGTCTGCTCCGAGATGACCTTCCCGGTGGTATTCGTCGCGCATAGCGTGTGGCGGGAAAGGATCCCGGCGTAGGCGGTGCAGAACTGCACCATCAGCTCTTTTCGGTTGTCGTGCGCGATCAATGCGATGTTCATTTTTTCCCTTTCTGCCGTATCGGCCGTCATGCCAATGCTTCCATGCCGCCGCCGAGCGCCCTCGGCGGCAGCATGGAGGCATTGCCGGGTTTCGGAATGCTTCCGTTTGTTCTTTCAAAGTTTCATCAGCGGCACTTTTTCGCCGCAGAGGCGGCGGGCGATGTTGCGGCACGCGCGGCGGGCGGGGGAGTAGTAGCCGAAGCGGTGCGCCTGCCCCTTGCCCAGCAGCGCCGGCAGGTCGTCGTCCTCCGGCACGACGCCCAGCAGCGGCAGCCCCGCCGCGTCCATCGCGTCGTCAAGGTTCGCGCGCAGGGACTTGAGCAGCCTGCGGCGCAGGCGGTTCACCACCAGATGCAGCTTGCCGGCGGGAAAATCGTGCAGCTCCATGACCGTGCGCTGCGCGTCCCGCAGGCACGCCGGCTCCGTCGTGGACACGACGATCACGCGGTCGGCGTTCGCCGTGGCGAGGCGGAAGGACTCGCCCAGTCCCGCGCCCGCGTCGATCAGGCAGAAATCGAACGCCTCGCGCACCTGCGCGAGCAGCTCGCGCATCCCGTCCGGCGCGGCGAGCGACGCCTCCGTCGTGACCGGCGCGGTGAGCAGATACAGCGATTCCAGCGCGGCATGGCGCACGACCGCCTCCTCCAGCGTCGCGCGAGCGGCGACGACGTCGGAGAAGTCCATCAGCACGCGGTCGGACAGGCCCAGCGCCAGGTCGAGGTCGCGCAGCCCCACGTCGCAGTCGAGCAGCAGCGTGCGTTTTCCGGACGCCGCCAGCGCCGCGCCGACGAGCGCGGTCAATGAAGTTTTTCCGGTGCCGCCCTTGCCGGACACCACCGCGATCACTTGGCCCACGGCTGTTCTCCTTTTGCCAGTTTTGCGTTACAGCGGGTTCTTCTTGATCCGCCCGAAGGGCCTCGGATAGCCCTGCGGCGTCGGGGATACCTTGTCGATCACCGCCACGCGGTGCGAAACCTCGCTCGTCGGGATCCTGTAATCGACGACGCGCGAGAGCCTGCCGCCGAGCCTTTCGATCGCGCGCGCCGCGCGTGCAAGCTCCTCGTCGCTCTCCGTCCCCTTCATCGCGAGGAACTGCCCGCCGACGGCGACGAGCGGCAGACACAGCTCGCACAGCACCGCCAGCTCCGCCACCGCGCGGGACACGGCAAGGTCGAAGCCCTCGCGCCGGTCGTCGGCGTACTCCTCCGCGCGCGCGTGAACGCACGCTGCGTTTTCCAGCCCCAGCGCGGCGCAGGCGCCGCGCAGAAAGTCGACGCGCTTGCCGGTGCTGTCAAGCAGCGTCAGCTCCGCCTCTGGGCAGAGGATACACAGCGGCACGCCGGGAAAGCCGGCGCCCGTGCCCACGTCCACCGCGCGCCTGCCGCGGAAGTCCGCGACGCGCAGCAGCGCCGCGCTGTCGAGCAGGTGAAGCTGCGCGAACGCCGCCTCGTCCGTGATGGCGGTGAGGTTCATCACGCGGTTCTTTTCCAGCACCAGGCGCGCGAACGCCTCCAGCTTCTCCGCCTTTCCGGGGTCGAGGCCCAGCTCCGCGAGCCCCGCGCGCAGCAACTCCCGCATACGGCTCAGTTCTTATCCTTCAAAAGATCGCGGATCTCGGTGAGCAGCTTCTCCTCGGCGGAGGGCTCGGGCGGCGCGGCGGGCGCCTCCTCCTGCTGCTTTTTGAGCTTGTTCATCGCCTTGATGACGCTGAAGAGCACCAGCGCGATCACGAGGAAGTTGACGATCGTGCCGACGAACGTGCCGAGACCCAGCACGATTGCCTCGCTCTCCTCCGTCGCGGCGCGCAGCGTGATATTCAGCGCGTCCGTGTTGGGGCTGTTGAACAGCGCGGCGAGCAGCGGCGTGATCACGTCGCTGACCAGCGAGCCGGTGATGGCGGCGAACGCGCCGCCGATGATGACGCCGATCGCCATATCCACGACGTTGCCCTTGAGCGCAAATGCCTTGAACTCCTCCAAAAACTTCTTCATGGTATTCTCCTCCTGTTTATTTGATCTCTCTTTTTACGCCGACTCCGTTTTTTCGCGCCGTCCATGTCCGTCGGGTTGCGGCGGGAGGCTTTATGCCTTGGGGATCAGCCTTTCCGTGCCGCCCATGTAGGGCTGAAGCACCTTCGGGATCTTCACGCTGCCGTCGGCGCAAAGATTGTTCTCCAGCAGCGCGATCAACATGCGCGGCGGCGCGACCACCGTGTTGTTGAGCGTGTGGGGAAGGTACGTCTTCCCGTCCGCTCCCTTTACGCGGATGCGAAGCCGGCGCGCCTGCGCGTCGCCGAGGTTGGAGCAGGAGCAGACCTCGAAATACTTCTTCTGGCGCGGGGACCACGCCTCGATGTCGCAGGATTTCACCTTCAGGTCGGCGAGGTCGCCGGAGCAGCACTCCAGCTGGCGCACGGGGATGTCCATGCTGCGGAACAGCTCCACCGAATAGCGCCACATCTGCTCGTACCACTTCATCGAATCCTCGGGCCGACAGACGACGATCATCTCCTGCTTTTCAAACTGGTGGATGCGGTAGACGCCGCGCTCCTCGATGCCGTGCGCGCCCTTTTCCTTGCGGAAGCAGGGGGAGTAGGAGGTGAGCGTCTGGGGCAGCGAGTCCTCGGGCAGGATCTGGTCGATGAATTTGCCGATCATCGAATGCTCGCTCGTGCCGATGAGGTACAGATCCTCGCCCTCGATCTTGTACATCATGGCGTCCATATCGGTCTGGCTCATCACGCCCTCGACCACGTTGCCGTGGATCATGAACGGCGGGATGCAGTAGGTGAAGCCCTTGCCGATCATAAAATCGCGGGCGTAGGCGATGACCGCCTCATGCAGGCGCGCGACGTCGCCCAGCAGATAGTAAAAGCCGTTGCCGGACACCCGCAGCGCGGCGTCGATGTCGATGCCGTTGAAGGCCGCCATGATCTCGGTGTGGTAGGGAACCTCAAAATCCGGCACCGCCGGCTCGCCGAAGCGCTCCACCTCGACGTTGGCGCTGTCGTCCGGCCCGATGGGAACGCTGGGGTCGATGATGTTGGGGATTTGCAGCATCACGCGGCGCAGCTTCGCCTCCAGCTCGCCCTCCTGCGCTTCCAGCGCGCTCAGGCGCTCGTCGTTCGCCTTTACCGCCGCCATGTTCTCGTCGATCTGCTTTTGCAGTGCGTCCTTCTCCGCGCCCTCCGCCTTTTTGAGCCTGCCGAACAGCGGGCCGTTCGCCTTGGAGAGGCGGTTGCGCTCGGCGCGCAGCTCGCTCGCCTCCGTGATGGCGGCGCGCAGCTTTTCGTCGAGGGCGATCGCCTCGTCGACAAGCGGGAGCTTCGTGTCCTGATATTTCTTTTTGATGTTTTCCCGCACCGCGTCGGGATTCTCGCGCACGAATTTGATGTCAAGCATGAAACAGGCTACCTTCCTTATTATAATATCACAGAATCTCGTTTTCCACCGTAAAATCGGGTTTCCTGCGGCATGTTTCACGTGAAACAACTCACAGGTTTGCACAGGTTTTTATGGATTTCCGGCCGACCGGATCAAATCTTCTATCGCTTCCGTTTGCCGCTCCCAGCGGCTGCCGTTCCATTTTACGAGGTTTTTGTCGGCCAGAGCCGTCATCAAAGCCTGCAGATCCTCCAACGGGTCGTAGGCTTTCCGCTCCTCCTCGTCCATCGAGTCGTGGATCTCCCGTATCCGCCCTTCGACGTCGTAATCCCACGCGGCGATCCGCAAAGCGGCGGAGCGGTAGTCGCCGGCCTCGCAGCAGCCGAGAGCGACGTTTACATCCTTGACTGCCTCGTATTGCTCGCCCCATTTCTGCGCATCGTCCCGCGCCTGCTCGAGATTCATCTTCTGGACGTCGAGTTCGTCTTGCAGGGCTGCCGCCCGATTTCCAAGCTCCTCGACCTCCGCCTCCAACGCCTCGACCTGCCGCTCCAGCGCAGCGTTCCGGTCCATCGTCGATTGCAGCTGCGCTGGTTCATCAAAAACGACCACAGCAGCAGGAAAAACGCCACGATGAACAGGAGGAAGATATAGCCGTAGACCTGCTTCTGACCCGTCCGTTCGTCGACAGGACCGTCGTCCTCGTCCGGCTGCGGCGCCGGGACGGGCGCGGCGACGGGCTCCTCCTTCGGATGCTCATGGATAAAATCGGTCATGCCTTCGTGTTTCCTCCGTTGCGCTTTTTGATGAGCGCCAGCGCGTCCAGCAGATCGTTCAGGTCGTCCATGCCGTAGTAATCCAGCTCGACGCGCCCCTTCTTCCTGCCCGGCACGATGCGGCAGCCGCGCCCCAGCTTCGCCGTCAGCTCGTTCGCCGCGAGGCGCGCGTAATCCACCGTGTCGGCCTCGTCCTTCGCCTTCGCGCGCGGCTTTGCCGAAAGCTTTTTCGCCAGCGCCTCGGTCTGCCGCACGCTCAGCCCCTCGTCCACGACCGTCTGCGCCGCCTTCTTTTGCAGCGCGGCGGACAGCGGCAGCAGGGCGCGGGCGTGTCCGCCGGAGAGCTTGCCCTCCTCCACCAACGCGCGCACCTCGGGGCAGAGGCCCAGCAGGCGCAGCGCGTTCGCGACGGCGGGACGCGATTTGCCAACGCGCTCCGCCACCTCGTCCTGCGTCATGTGATAGGCGTCGATCAGCTTTTTGTAGCCCTCCGCCTCCTCCAGCGGGTCGAGATCCTCGCGCTGGAGATTCTCGATCAGCGCCAGCTCCGTCATCTTGCGCTCGTCCGCCTCGATGACGATGGCGGGGACCTCCTCCAGTCCCGCGAGGCGCGCCGCGCGCCAGCGGCGCTCGCCCGCGACGATCTGGTAATAGCCGGAGCTGAGGCGGCGCACCGTCAGCGGCTGGAGGATGCCGTGCTCGCGGATCGAATCCGCCAGCTCCGCGAGCGCCTCGTCGTCAAAGCGCTTGCGCGGCTGGTTGGCGTTGCATTCGACCTGCGAGATGGGGAGCAGGTGCAGGTTTTCGCTGGCGTCGGTCTTCATCGCCTCCGGGCCGAAGAGCGCCTCCAACCCTTTGCCCAGGCCAAAAGAGGAATTTGCCATACTGTTTTCCTTTCTTCCGCGCATCTCCGCCGCGAAGCGGCGCGGGCGTTACCGCCGCGCGGCTTCCGGACGGTTCTTCTTCAAAAACTCCCGCGCGAACGCCTCGTACGCCTCGGCGCCGCGGCTGCCGCGGTCGTAGACGTTGATCGGCTTGCCGTGGCTCGGCGCCTCCGACAGACGGACGTTGCGGGGGATCACGGTCGCGTAGACCCTGCCGGGGAAGAAGCGCTTGATCTCCTCCGCCACCTGCATCGCGAGGTTCGTGCGCGCGTCGTACATCGTCAGCAGCACGCCCTCCAGCTCCACGTGGGGGTTGAGCGAGCGCTTGACCAGCTGCACCGTGCTGATAAGGTCGCTGAGCCCCTCCAGCGCGAAATACTCGCTCTGCACCGGGACGAGCAGCGTGTCCGCCGCGCACAGCGCGTTGACCGTCAGCAGCTCCAGAGACGGCGGGCAGTCGATGAAAATAAAGTCGTAATCGGGGGAGAGGGGGGCGAGCGCGTCGCGCAGCAGGTATTCCCGCTTCTCGCGGCCCACGATCTCGATGCCCGCGCCCGCGAGCGCCTTGTTCGAGGGCAGCACGTCGCCGTAATGCGTATGGACGACGCTTTTTTGGACGTCCGTCCCGTTCATCAGAACGTCGTAAACACCCTGCGCCGCCGCCTTGTCCACGCCCATGCCGGAGGTGGCGTTCGCCTGCGGGTCAAAGTCGCACAGCAGCACGCGCTGCCCGGCCTCGTGCAGCGCGGATACCAGATTGACGCAGGTCGTCGTCTTGCCGACGCCGCCCTTTTGATTCACGATCGCAACGGTTTTTGCCATGCGGACCCCCGCTTTCCTTCGGGAGCCGCCTTTCATACCGATCAGTATAATGGCGCATTCTACCCGATTTTGGTTTTGGTTTATTCAGTATACCACAAACTCGTCTGATTTCAACCGCAAAATCCCGCTTTTGCCAAAAAACACCGCGCGGCGCGCCGCGGCGCCGGTAGTATCGCAAAAAGCGGCGGAGCGGCGGGATGTTTCACGTGAAACAATCCACAGCCGCCCCGTCCGAAACGCCTTATTTTCCGCGGTTTCCGCCTTCAAAAGCGCGGCGCTTCGCCGCGCGGCGGACTTCAATCCGCCTCCGCCTCGATCAGCAGCATCCCCTCGCACGCGCCCAGCGTGAGACGCAGCGTGCCCTGCGATGCGGCGAAGCGCCGCCCCGTCAGAGCGTCCAGCGCGGCGGGATGCCGCCACGGGAAGGAAAGCCGCGCCGGCTCGTCGCCCGCGTTGCACGCCGCGACGCTGCACTCGCCGCCCGCCGCGCGGCGGAACGAGAGCACCGCGCCGTCCACCGCCAGATAGGACAGCTCGCCCTCCCGCAGCGACGCGCGGGCGTTGCGCAGCGCGCCGAGGCGCGTGAAATAGGCGATCAGCTCATGATCCTCGCGCCCCCAGGGATAGGTCGCGCGGTTGAACGGGTCCTCAAAGCCCTGCATCCCCGCCTCGTCGCCGTAGTAGACGGTGGGGGAGCCGGGGAAGGCGTACATCACCAGCGCCGCCAGGCGGAGCCGCCGCATCCCGCGGTGGTATTCGCCGGCGTTGAGCAGGATGCGCGCGCGCTCCTCGCGGCTCTGCGGCCACGCGCCCTCGTAGCCCAGCACCGTCAGCAGCCGGGGCGTATCGTGGGTGGAGAGGAAATTCATCGCGCCGTAGAACGCGGCGGGGGGATAATTCTCCCGCAGGGTCTCCATCGCCTCGTAAAAGACCGAGGCGTCGCGCCGCAGCAGATAGCCCAGCACCGCGTCGCGGAAGGGATAGTTCATCAGCGCGTGGGTCTGCGCGCCGAGCAGATACTTCCGGCGGGTGGAGTAAGCGATCTTGTTCGAGCCGTCCTCCCAAACCTCTCCGATGAGGTAAGCGTCGGGGTTTTCCTGCTCCATCACGCGGCGGATCCGCTCGATAAAAACGCCCGGCAGCTCGTCCGCCACGTCCAGCCGCCAGCCGGACGCGCCCGCGCGCAGCCAATGGCGGACGACGGAATCCTCGCCCCCGATGATGAAATCCATATAGCCCGGATCGGTCTCCTCGACGCCGGGCAGTGTCTTGAAGCCCCACCAGGCGTCGTACTCGTCCGGGAAGCGGGTGAAGTGATACCAGGAAGCGTAGGGCGAATCCGGGCTCTGCGCCGCGCCGACGCCGGGGTAAAAGCCCTTGGCGTTGAAATAGACGCTGTTGGAGCCGGTGTGGTTGAACACGCCGTCCAGGATCACGTGGATGCCATGCTCCTTCGCCGTCTCGCACAGCGCGCGGAAATCCTCCTCCGTGCCCAGCAGCGGGTCGATCCGGCGGTAGTTCGCCGTGTCGTAGCGGTGGTTGGACGCCGCCTCGAAAATCGGGTTCAGGTACAGCGTCGTCACGCCGAGGGAGCGCAGATAGTCCAGCTTTTCCGTAATGCCGGCGAGGTCGCCGCCGAAAAAGTCGGAGCAGGTGATCTCGCCGTTGGCGTTCGGCAGGTATTCGATCATCTCGTCCCAGTCGCCGTGCAGCGTCCGCTCGCCCACCATGCCTGCCGCGTCGCGCTTCACGGCGCGGCGGAAGCGGTCGGGGAAAATCTGATAGCTCACGCCGCGCCCGAACCACGCCGGCGTCCTGCTCGCGCCGTCATAGACGGTCAGCTGCCACGTCGCCAGCTCCTCCCACGGGCGCTCGCCGTTCTTGCCGAAGCAGCTCTCGCCGCCGTCCGCCCAGAACAGGCGGAAGTGGTACCACACCAGCTCCGGCTCCGCCGGCGCGGTGTAGACGCCGCGAAAAACGGTCCGCCCGTCGGTCTGCGCGGCGGTCAGCTCCGTTTCCGTCCAGGTGTCGGCAAACTCGCCGTGCGCCGCCAGCACGACGCGCGAGAGCGCCTCGCCCTCTCCGGGGTAGACGCTCAGCGTCAGCGCCGTGCCGCAGGGCACGGCGCCGTAAGGGGTCTTGCAGCGGCTGTCGCGGGAATCAAAATACATATCGCGCCTCCTGTTTCGCCGCCGGGGACAGAGCGACGCCCCCGGCGCCGTGTTACTTGATGAGGATATTCTCGCCGACGACGTTGGGGTCGGCGCCGGTAAAATACGCGTTGAGGATCTTGACCGCGGTGGACGCCAGCGCGCCGCCCGTGTTGCCCTTTTCGATCACGAGCGCCAGCGCGACCTGCGGATCGTCATAGGGCGCGAAGGCGACGAACACGCCGTTGCTGATCGAGCCCTTGCCGCCGGTCTGCGCGGTGCCGGTCTTGGCGGCGGCGTCCACCACGCAGTCGGTAAACTCCCGGCGCACGCTGCCGTCGGTGACGAGCTTGCGCATCCCCGAAAGCACCGCGCGCAGATTCTCCTCGCTGATGGAAACGACGTCCGCGGGCGGCTCGTCGTACACGCGGATGGGCGCGGCGCCGTCAAACTCGCTGACGTCCTTGAGCAGATGCACGTTGTAGCGCGTGCCGCCGCCGGCGAGCGTCGCGATATAGTTCGCAAGCTGGAGCGGCGTGAAGAGGTCGTACGCCTGCCCGATCGCCGCCTGCAAGGTCAGGCCGTCGGTCCAGTACTGGCCCTTGAGGGAGTTGACGTATTCGGGCGAGGTCATGGTGCCCAGCGCCTCCGGGATCTCGATGCCCGTCGGCTGCCCCAGCCCGAAGGCGGCGGCGTAGCGGTCGAGCGTGGAAATGCCGGTCAGCTTGCCGACCTCGTAGAAAAAGTAGTTGCACGACACGGTGATCGCGTCCGTGACGTTCACCAGCCCGTGGGTGCCGGGCCAGATCCAGCAGTGGTACACCATATCATAATAGGTATAGCGCCCCAGGTCGCGGATCTTGGTCTGGGTCGTGATCGCGCCGGTCTCCAGCGCGGCGACGGCGACCGCCGGCTTGAAGGTCGAGCCGGGCGCGAACGCCCATTGCGTCGCGCGGTTGAACATCGGTCGCATCGGGTCGGCGTTGAGCGCGGCAAAATCCTGGTTGAAGGTCTTGCGGGAGAAGGTGGGGTAGGACGCCAGCGCCAGCGCGTCGCCGCTGCCGATGCGGATCACCGCCGCCGCCGCGCCGCGGTCGATGCCGTCCGCCGCCGTCATCTCCGAAACGGCGTCGGAAAGGATCGCCTCCACCTGCTCCTGAAAGTCGATGTCGATCGTCAGCGCCACATTGGCGCCCGGCTTCGGCTCGACGGAGTACAGCTCGGAGATGACCTTGCCGTCCTCATTCGTCGTCACGACGCGCGTGCCGTCCGTGCCGCGCAGATAGTCCTCGAAGGCGTACTCCACGCCGTCGATGCCGACGAGGTCGTTCCACTCGTAGCCCTTGTCGCGATAATCGTCCCAGTTCTGGATCTTGCCGACGTGGCCGAGAAGATGCGCCGCCGCCTCGGTCTCGTATTCCCGCACGGTGGACGTGCCGACGCGCACGCCGCCGTAACCGCCGTCCTTGAGCAGCGAAATGAGCGACACGTCCACGCCGCGCGCGAGCAGGAACGTCCCGTCCCCGTCGAGCTTCGCGGTCGCAAGGGAGTAGCGAAGGCCCACGAGCGCGCGCTCCCGCGCGGCGTCCAGCCCCGCCTCCACGCCGAACTCCCCAAGCATCCGCTCGTAGATCCCCTGCGCGGAAACGCCGTCGCGCAGCTCGTCGGCGGTCATGCCGTCCTCGATCCACTTCTTGCCCGTCAGATACTTCACCAGCATCCCGGAGCGCGAAACGCCGAAGTCGTAGTCATAGGGCGCGGTGCGGGTCATGGGCAGCTCGTCGTACCACGAAACCCTCTCCCGCTCCAACAGATCGACGACGCGCAGCAGCTCGTCGTTGAGCGCCTCCGCCGCGACCAGCGAGGGGTCGAGCGTGAGCGTATAGACCGCGCGGTTCGAGACCAGCACCTTGCCGTTGCGGTCGGTGATGACGCCGCGGGACGCCTCGACGGTCTCCTTGCTCGTGTTCGTGCGCACCGACTGGCTGCGGTAATCCGCGCCGTGCACGATCTGCGCGTCGAACATCGTCGCAAAGAAAACGATCAGGCACGCAGCGAACGCGGCGGCGAGCGCCAGCAGGCGGTATCGCATTTTTTTCGGTTCATCCATGAAAGCCTCCATCGCGCCGCGCGCGGCGGTCAAGCGCGGCCCCCGCCGAAACCGGACGGGATAGCCGGATCAGATCGTAAATTTCCGATGCAGCGCCAGCAGCGCCGGGTGGCACACGACCAGCAGAAGACACGACGCGACCGTCTCCCGCAGCGCGAGCTGCGCCATTTCGGAAAACGGCGCGCGCGCGCGCAGCCAAAGCGAGAGCATATTGAACGCGTCGAGAAAGAAAAAGGTCAGCCCCGTCACCGCCAGCGAGCAAAGGACGCCCCGCTGCAATACGCCCTTGGCGAGCAGCGAGCAGCAGACCGCCGCAAGCGTGAACGAAAGCGTGTACACGCAGGGGAACGTGCCCGAGAGCGTCAGGTCGCACAAAAGCCCCACGGCAAACCCGTACAGCGCGCCGGCGCGCGTGTCCTCCACCGACGCGACGACGCCCACCAGCAGCGGCGGCAAAAACATCCGCACGCCCAAAATCTCCGTGCCGCGCAGCGTCAGCGAAAAGAGGAGCAGCAGCCCCAGCGACACGACGCCGTAGCTCGACCACTTGATGATGATGTCCCGTCTCGTCAGCAAGACGCCGCCCCCTTTCCCGCGCCGCCCGCGGAGCGGTCACTCCACGATGTCGAACGCCTTGATGATGAAAACCTCGGTCTGCGTGTCGAAATCGCACATCGGCGCGAGCACCGCGTACTGTGCCAGCCCGTCGTCGTCCGTTTCCACGCGCTCCACCGTGCCGATGACGATGTTGGACGGGTAGTACCCGCCGAGACCGGAGGTCACGATATAGTCGCCCACCAGCAGCGGCGTATCCGGCGGAAGGTAGGTCACCTTCAGGCGCTTTTCCCGCATCAGCGTGAAATCGCCCTCCGCGATGACCACGTCCCCCGTGCGGAACAGCAGCGCGCCCAGCTCGGTGTCCGTGTCGATGATCGTCTGCACCGTGCACCAGTTGAGCCCCGCCTCGGTCACGACGCCGATGAGATACCCCTCGCTCGTCACGACGACGTTGTTCACCGCGACGCCGTGCGCCGTGCCCTGGTTGAGCGTCAGCGTCCGCGTCCAGTTGCTTGTGCTGCGCTCCAGGATCATGGCGGACTCGAAGTCGAAATCGCGCCGCTGCTCCCGCAGGCCGATCAGCTCGCGCAGCTTCGCGTTCTCCTCGCGGTCGCGCTCGACCTGCCGCGCGTTGGCGCGCAGCTCCGCGATCTCCTCCCGCAGCGCGGCGTTCTCCTCCACCAGGTCGTTGTACTCCTGATAGTAGTGCCGCTTATCCTCGAGCCAGCGGTTCGCCGCCTCGCTCGCGGCGCGGAACGGCGAGAGCGCGACGCCCGCGGCGTTTCGCAGCAGCGTGGAGGTGGAGGCGAAGTAAGACAGCACGCTCAAAAGAACCGCGACCGCCGCCATCGCCGCCAGGATCCACATTCCATGTTTGGATAAAAAGTCCTTCATCGGCTCACGTACCCATCCTCGCGCTTTCTCACAGCAGCTCGATCCCGAACTCCCGAAGCGCCCGCGCCAGCGGCGCCACCGGCAAGCCCATCACGTTGAAGAAGTCGCCGTCGATACGCTCCACCAGCAGCGCGCCGCGCCCTTGCACGCCGTAGGCGCCCGCCTTGTCCATCGGCTCGCCGCAGGCGATGTACGCGCGCAGCTCCCGCTCCGTGGCGGGGCGAAAATACACGTCTGTCGCTTCTGTAAAGCATATAAGCTTGTCACCCTGTCGCACCGTCACGCCCGTGCAGACCGTGTGCCGCGCACCCGCGAGGGCGCTGAGCATCCGCAGGGCGTCCGCCTCGTCGCGCGGCTTGCCCAAACGCTCGCCGCCGAGAAATACCATCGTGTCGGCGGTGACGACGATATCGTCCGGCGCGGTGAGGGCGCGCGCCGCCTCCGCCTTGGCGCGGGCGATGCGCTCCACGGTCTCCCGCGGGGAAAGACCGGCGGGGCAGCTCTCGTCCGCGTCCGGCACGACGACCGAAAAATCCGTCAGCCCGATGCGGCGCAGCAGCTCCTGCCGCCGCGGCGAGCCGGAGGCGAGCACAATATGATGATTCGTACTATTTTGCATAAATATTACCTTTTGTATTTCCTTTGTCTTGCGCCTGCCGCGCCAACGCGCGCAGCGCGCTTCGCAAGCCGGCGCAAAGCGCCTATTCGACGCCGCGGTAGAACAGGCCGCGCGTCAGCTCCTGCGGCGCGCAGTCCCGCCCCTCGCTGTGGGCGCGCAGGATCGCCGCGCACTCCTCGGCGCTCTCCGTCGTGAAGCGCAGACGCGCAAAGGACAGCCCGACGCTCCGCCAGTCGTCCCGGTCCGCGAGATACAGCGTTTTCGCGTTTTCGATCTCGCAGCGCCCGTCGTCCAGCGCAAGCACGGGGAAGCGCTCGCCGCGCCGGTCTGTCAAGACGTTTTCCTTGCCGGCTTCGACGCGGTTCTCCGTCAGCATGAGCGGCAGCCGCCCGTAGATCACCGCCTCGCACGGCAGCGACTTGCGCAGCGCGTGGATCTGCTCGCGCCGCAGCTCGAAGGACAGCGCGACCGTGTCCAGCCCCAGCTCGCGCAGGAGGCGGATCGCGGCGGAGTTAAATACGTTAAGTGATATATCTCCGCGTTTTTCCAAATCGTAATCTTTCGCCAGGCGGAGGTGCCCGAGGTTGCCGATCCCGACCGCCGAAACGCCCCGGCGCACGGCATCCGCAAGGCGCTCGCGCAGCGGCGCCTCGTCCCGCGTGCGGTAGACGCGCGGGAGCAGCGCGCAAAAACGCGTCCGCTCCAGATGCGGCGCAAGGTCAAGCCGCGAGAGCTGGCCGAGCGGCAGATAGATCATCTCCGGGCGTAGCTCCGAAAGCGCGTCGGACATCTGCTCCGCGTACAGCAGCGACACCGTGAGGCCCGGCGGCGCAAGCGGCTCCTCCGTCGGCTCCGGCGGCGCATAGGAGCCCACGCGGCAGGGCGGCACGGCGGTGCGCTCCGCCGTGAGCGCGTCGAGCGCGTCGCGCCGCAGCGCGTTGATCGCCGCGGCGGAGACAGAAAGCTCCGGCTCGATGCGCACGACGCACTGCGCCACGGAAAACGCGGTGCCGCCGGTCTTGCGCAGGCGCTGCTCCACCTCGTCGGCGGCAACGGCGCGATTGCGCGCCGGCTCCGGCGTCGCGCCCGACACGGTGACCATGTGCTCGTCGAGATCCGCCGCAAGGAGCTGCATCGGCTGCTCCGCGACGATGTTCGCGGCGAAGCGCACGGGCACCGTGCGCAGATTCTCCCGCTCGTAGTCCGCGCGAAGAGCTGCGAACCACTCCTCCGGCCAGCGCGCGTTCGCGCCTCGCACGCCGAACATCCGCGCGCCCTTTTGTCCCGTGTAGTATCCGTCCGTGAACCCGTCGCGCGAAAAGGCGGCGGCAAGCTGCGCGCGCTCCTCCTCGGTGGGGCCGCGGTGTTCGCGCAGCAAGCGCGCGTAGATTCCCGTCACCGCGGCGACGTATTCCGGCCGCTTCATGCGCCCCTCCAGCTTCAGGCAGGCAACGCCCATGTCCATCAGCTCCGGCACGTAGTCCGCGAGGCACAGATCCTTGAGGCTGAGCGGGTGCGCGTCGTCGTAGGGCAGGCGGCAGGGCTGGGCGCAAAGCCCGCGGTTCCCGCTGCGCTGCCCGATGACGGCGCTCATCGCGCACTGGCCCGAGTAGCACATGCAAAGCGCGCCGTGGACGAAGACCTCCAGCTCGATGGGGCTTTCCCGGCACAGCTCCGCGATCTCGGCGCGGGAAAGCTCCCGCGCGAGCACCGCGCGCCTGACGCCGAGGCGCGCCGCCTCACGCACGCCGGAGAGCGTGTGCACCGTCATCTGCGTGCTGGCGTGCAGCGGCATGTCGGGAACGACGCGGCGCAGCGTGTCCAGCACGCCCAGATCCTGCACGAGGATCGCGTCGACCCCCGCCTCCGCCGCGACGCGCGCGGTGGAGGCAAGAGCGTGCAGCTCCCGGTCGGACACGAGCGTGTTGAGCGTCAGATACACCCGCACGCCGCGCAGGTGGCAATACGCCGCCGCCTCGCGCAGCTCCTCCGGGGAAAAATTGCGCGCGCCGCGGCGGGCGTTGAACTCGTCAACGCCCAGATAGACCGCGTCGGCGCCGTTTTGCACGGCGGCGACCAGCGCCTCCCGGGAACCCGCCGGGGCAAGGAGCTCCGTCATCTTTCCTTCTTGCTCTGAAGCTGCTGTTCCAGCTTGAACTTCTCGCGCCGCAGCTCAGAGACCTCGCTCTTTGCCTGCGCCGCTTCGTCCGCGTACTGCTTGAGCTGGGCGCGCAGCGCCTCGGACGCCTCGCGCTCCTTGAACAGCTCGTCCGCGATGTTCACGGCGGTGAGCACCGCCGCGTCGGTGCGGCCGACCTTCGCGGCGTCCAGCAGCTCGCCCAGCTTGGTATCCACGTAGCCGCCGACCTTATGAATATAGGAGGGGGCTTCCTCGGCGACGAGCGTATACTCTTCGCCGCAGATGCTGACCGTAACTCGATTTTCCATAACGCGCTCCTGCCTTTCCCGTTGCATTCATCGGATTGAATAGAACTCAGGTAGACCTACAGAATAATAACTCACATGATACTATAACACAAAGCGAGGGCGGAGGAAAGGGGGCGGGCAGAAATTTTTCTGTTTACGAAATCCGTTTTCTATTGTAGAATATCGTAGAAATCAAGCGCCGTCCCGCCGCGCGGGGCGATTTTCCGAAAGAGGGCGTCCTTCGTGGGAGAGTACGTGCTGCACCTGACGCAGGAAGAGAATATCACGCTCGGCGCGGGCGCGGTGCGCCGCCTGGTCGAGGGCGGCAGCGGCGACGCGGCGCTGCTGTACCTCTGCCTTGCCCGGCGCGGCTCGTCGGAGCCGGAGCGCCTGCGCGCGGAGCTGCGCTGGGATCAGGAACGCTTTGCCGCGGCGGAGGCGGCGCTCGCCTCGATGGGGCTCATCAGCGCGCCCGCGGAGCCGTCCGCGAAGACGCCCGCCGCGCCGCCGGCGCAGGAGCGGGAAAGCGCACCCGCACCCGAGACCGCGCTGCCGGAGTACAGCCGCGAGGACGTGATGGCCAAGCTGGAGGGCGACGCCTCGTTCGCCGCGCTGCTGCGGGAGGTCGAGCGCAAGCTGGGCCGGCTCAGCGATCCGTCCGTGCGGAAGCTTCTTGGGCTTTACGACTATCTCGGCCTGCCCGCCGACGTCATTTTTCTGCTTGTAAACTACTGCGCCGAGCGCAAGGCGGAGCAGTTCGGCACGGGCCGCCTGCCGACCATGCGGGAGATCGAGAAGGAGGGCTATGCCTGGGCGCGGCGGGAGCTGTTCAGCACCGCGGCGGCGGACGCCTACCTTCGCGGCGAGCGCAGAAAGCGCAGCGGCTTTCCGGCGTATATGGAGGCGCTGCGCCTCGGCGGGCGCGCGGCGGCGCCGAGCGAGGAGCGCTATCTCGGCGCGTGGGCGGAAATGGGCTTTCCGCCCGAGACGGTGGCGGTCGCCTACGACAAGACGATGCTCCGCTGCCACGAGCTGAAATGGCCGTATCTCAACGGCATTCTCAAGCGCTGGCACGAAAAGGGGCTGCACACGCCCGAGGAGGTCGCCGCCGAGAACGCCCCGCGCCGGGGCGCGGCGCAGGCGGAGGCGCGGGACAGCGCGCGCAACGACTGGATGAAGGACTACGACTGACCCGTCCGCTGCGCGCGGACGCGGTCCGGGGAAGGGGATACGGGAATGGGATACGACGGCAGGGTCCTGCGCCGCGCGAAGGCGCGCTACGACGAGGACAGGCAGCGCCGCGCCGAGCTGTTCCGCGCGCGGCAGCGCGAGTGCTACGCCCGCGAGCCGCGGCTGGAGGAGATCGACCGGACGCTCTCCGGCACGATGGCAAAGATCATCGCCGCGGGCTTTCGCCGCGGCGCCGACCCCAGAAGCGCCATCGCGGCGCTGGCGGAGCAAAACCTCGCCCTCCAGCGCGAGCGCGGCGAGCTGCTCACGGCGCTGGGCTATCCCGCCGACTGTCTGGAGGAGAAGCCCCGCTGCGAAGCGTGCGGCGACACGGGCTGGCGGGGCAGCGAGATGTGCGAGTGCCTGAAGGCGTACTACATCCGCGAGCAGAACGCGGAGCTTTCGCGGATGCTCGACCTCGGCACGCAGAGCTTCGAAACCTTCCGCTTCGACTACTATTCCCAGGAGCAGGAGCCGCGGCAGAACCTCTCGCCCTATCAGCGGATGGAGAAAAATTTCGACATCTGCCGCGACTACGCCAACGAATTCTCGCCCAAAAGCGGCAACCTGCTGCTCTCCGGCGCGCCGGGCCTCGGCAAGACCTTCCTCTCCGCCAGCATCGCGCGGGTGGTGAGCGACGCGGGGCACTCCGTGGTCTACGACACGGCGGCGGCGGTCTTCTCCCGGTTCGAGGCCGCCAAGTTCCGGCGCGACGAGGGGGCGGAGGAGGCGGACGAGGACGTGGCGCGCTATTTCAAGTGCGACCTGCTGATCCTCGACGACCTGGGCACCGAGATGATCTCCGCGCTCGTGCAGAGCGCGCTGTACCAGCTGGTCAACGCGCGGCTGCTGTCGAACCGCAAGACCGTCATCTCCACGAACCTCAACCCCGGCGAGCTGGGCAAGCGCTATGGCGCGGCGGTCCTCTCGCGGCTGGAGGGGGAGTACCGCATCCTGCCGTTCTTCGGCGAGGATATCCGCAGGCTCAGAAAAAAATGAACCGGCCGAAAGGCCGGTTTTTCCAAGGGGGCAGCCATGTGCCGCATCAAAAACGTCATCTTCGCGCCCGACGGCGCGAGCCGCGCCGAGCGCGCGCTGCATCAGGCGTACCTCGCGGCGTTCCTCGCCGCGTTCGCCGCCGCGAACGGCTTTCTCGCGCTGCGGCTCGCCGCCTGCTCCTGCGCGCAGCTTGACCCCGCGGCGCTCTACGCCTCCTATTTCCGCCATCCGCCCACCGTGCTGCTCAACCTGCTGCCCTCGCTGCTGCTGACGGCGCTGGGCTTTTGCCTGACGCGGCGCGCCTGGGCGGCGTATCTGTTCTCCGCCGTGCCGGTACTGGGCTTCGCGCTGGTCAACTACTATAAAATACAGCTGCGCGACGACCCCTTCCTCGCCGCCGACCTGCGCCTTTTTCGCACCGCCGGCGGCATCCTCGGCCATTATACGCCCGCGCTGTCGCGCGTCGCGGCGCTGACGCTGCTGTGCGCGGCGGCGATGCTGCTGTTCGCTCTCTTCCTGCTGCCGAACGCGCCGCGCGCGCCGAAGGCGCGCCTCGCCGGCGCGCTGGTCTGCCTCGCGCTCGTGCCGCTGCTCTATTTCCGCGTCTACATGGGCGAGGGGATGTACGAGCGCACCGTCAACCTCGACGGGATCGAAAACGTGTGGTCGGAATCGCAGGTGTTCCTTTCCCGCGGGTTCTGGTTCCCGTTCATCCGCAGCGTGTCCAGGGCGTTTCCCGCCCCGCCGGAGGGCTATCGCGCGCAGGAGGCGGAGGCGCTGCTCGCGCAGTATCCGGACGGCGGTATTTCCCCGGAAAAGCGGGTGCAGGTCGTCGGCGTGATGCTGGAAGCGTTCGCCGATCTGAGCGATTTTCCCGTGCTGGCGGCGCAGCCGGAGGTCGCGGCGCTCTACGAGCCGCTGCACGCGCTGGAGGCGCAGGGCGTGTCCGGCGACCTTCTCACGAACATCTTTGCCGGCGGCACCGTGGACACCGAATGGGGCTTTCTGACCGGCTACTCGCGCCACGGCGCGTTCCGCGCTCCCGTCGCGTCCTACGTGCGCGACTTTGCTGCGCAGGGCTACGAGACCGCCTATTTCCACCCGGGCTACCGCTGGTTCTACAACCGCGCCAACATCAACGGCTACCTCGGCTTTCAGCGCAGCGTTTTCACCGAAAACGGCTTCGGCGCCCTCGTCGACCCGGAGGAGGCGCCCCATCGCTCGGACGCCGTCTTGTTCGACGCCCTGCTCGGCGAGCTGGACGCGCGGACGGCGGAGGACCCGCCGCTGTTCGCCTTCGCCGTCACCTATCAGAACCACGCGCCCTACGACGACGTGCTTCTGCCCGGCGCGCGCGAACGGGTCGCGAGCACGGAAACCGGCTGGTCGGAGAGCGCCTGCGCGATCCTCAACAACTACTTCGACGGCGTCGCGGACACCATCGGGCAGCTGCGGCGCTTTACCGAGGCGCTGGAAGCGCGCGGCGAGCCGGTGGTGCTCGTCGCCTTCGGCGATCACAAGCCCTGGCTCGGCAACGACGCCGCCGTCTATCTGGAGCTGGGCGTCAACCTCGACACGGAAACGCGCGAGGGCTTTTACAACTACTACGCGACGCCGTATCTCATCTGGGCGAACGGCGCCGCGAAGGAGGCGCTGGGCTGCGCCTTCGCCGGCGCGGGCGGCGACCTCTCGCCCTGCCTGCTGATGCCGGAGCTGTTCGACCTGTGCTCGTGGGGCGGTTCGCCGTTCCTCTCGCTCGCGCGCTCGCTGCGCGCGGTCACGCCGCTCGTCCACGAGCAGGGGCTTTTCCTCGAAAACGGCGCGCTGACCGACACGCTCTCTCCGGCGGCGGACGCGTTCTACCGGCAGTACCGCCGCGCGGAATACCGGCGCGAGACGGCGGGGTTACAATAATCTTTAAGGTTTATAAGCAAAAGGGCAGCCCCTCCGGGCTGCCCTTCTATCAAATTGAAACGCCTCGCGGCAAAGCCGCTTTTTTGAAGTCAAAAGCTCACGCGCTCGGCGAGGTACTGCCTGACCTCCGCGATGGGGATGCGGACCTGGCGCATCGTGTCGCGCTCGCGCACCGTGACGCAGTAATCGGCGGGCGTGCCCTTCTCCGCGTCGCCCACGGTGTCGAAGTCGAAGGTGATGCAATAGGGCGTGCCGATCTCGTCCTCGCGGCGGTAGCGCTTGCCGATGCTGCCCGTCTCGTCATAGTCGACCATGAAATCCTTTGACAACTCCTGATACAGCTCCATCGCGGGCTTGGCGAGCACCTCCTTCTTGGAAAGGGGCAGGATCGCCGCCTTGAAGGGCGCGAGGTAGGGGTGCAGGTGCAGCACGGTGCGGATATCGTCCTTGCCGTTCTTGTCCTGCCCGACGACCTCCTCGTCGTAGGCGTCGCAGAGGAACGCCAGCGCCACGCGGTCGCAGCCGAGGCTCGGCTCGATGACGTAGGGGACGTAGTGCTCCTTCGTCTCGTCGTCGAAGTAGGTGAGGTCCTTGCCGCTCGCCTCCTGATGGCGGCCGAGGTCGTAGTCCGTGCGGTCGGCGATGCCCCACAGCTCGCCCCAGTCGGTGAACGGGAAGGCGTACTCGATGTCGGTGGTGGCGCGGGAGTAGAAGGCAAGCTCCGCCTTCTCGTGGTCGCGCAGGCGCAGGTGGCTCTTGTCGATGCCGAGGCTCGTGAGCCAGCTTACGCAATAGTCCTTCCAGTAGGCGAACCACTCCAGATCGGTGCCGGGCTTGCAGAAGAACTCGCACTCCATCTGCTCGAACTCGCGGGTGCGGAAGGTGAAGTTGCCGGGGGTGATTTCGTTGCGGAACGCCTTGCCGACCTGGCAGACGCCGAAGGGCAGCTTCTTGCGCGTGGTGCGGGCGATGTTCGCGAAGTTGACGAAAATGCCCTGCGCGGTCTCGGGGCGGAGGTAGACGGTGCTGGAGGAATCCTCCGTCACGCCGATGGCGGTCTTGAACATGAGGTTGAACTTGCGGATGGGCGTGAAATCGTGCTTGCCGCAGACGGGGCAGAGGACGTTGTCATGGCTTGCGATGAACGCGTCCATCTCGTCGAAGGTCATCGCGTCGGTGTTGACGTCGGGGAACTCCTCGCCGATCAGCTTGTCCGCGCGGTGGCGCGCCTTGCACGCCTTGCAGTCCAGCAGGGGGTCGGAGAAGCTGGCGACGTGGCCCGTCGTGACCCAGGTCTGCGGGTTCATGATGATCGCCGCGTCGAGGCCCACGTTGTACGGGCTCTCCTGCACGAACTTCTTCAGCCACGCCTTCTTGACGTTGTTTTTGAACTCCACGCCCAGCGGGCCGTAGTCCCACGAGTTGGCGAGGCCGCCGTAGATCTCGCTGCCGGGGAAGATGAAGCCGCGGTTTTTGCAGAGGTTGACGATGGAATCGAAATTCTTCTTGCTGTGCTCCATGACGAATAACTCCTTTTTTTGGTGATTCCCGAACGCGCTTATTTTAGTATAGCGCCCGCCGCTTGTCAAGCAAAAGCCCCGCCGAAGCGGGGCTTTTTGGATCAGGACGCGCTGCCGCCGGGCGGCATGGACGCTCATGGGGAATCATTCGATGTAATTGCCCTGTCCGTCCCGCTTTTCGACCCACCAGCCTTCCTCGGTCGGATGGTAGGTGGTGTGGATCCCATCGTGGAACTCATAGGAAAGATGCCCCGTGGTATCGTAGGGAACGTCGCGATCCGGATAGACGTAATACTCCCATGTGTCGTCGTAATAAGAATACGTCGTGTTGTAATTGATCTCCTTCCGCCACAGAAGCCCGTTGGGGGCGTACCAGTACTCGCTGTCGTCCACTCCCTGATTGCAGAGCGTCAGCCTTTCGAGTTGTCCATTGGGGAAATAGTTCGCGTTCACCGACCAGAAGTTCCATCCGTGCCCGCCTTCCCAATGCTGCACATAGCGCTCCGAAATAATACCGTAGCGCTCCGCCTCCATTTCGATCTCAGTGCCTTTGTTGTCGTTAAACGTCTCTGTCTGTCCCTTTCCGAAGTACCAGGTGACCAGCCAGTCTCCGCCGCCGCAGTCCCACATGGTGTTCATCGGCCAGTAGTGTCCGTTCTCGTCGATGGTATACTCCTCATAGCCGACGTTCTGCCCGTTCTTGTAAAAGCGGTAGGTCGCGCCGCCGTCCCGCTCCTCGGCCTCCATCGTGTCAAAGTCCATCGTGGGATCGGGGAAGGACGGCGTGATGCCGTCGCCGCCGGAGCTGCCGCCTCCGCCGCCTCCGTCGCCGCCTCCGCCGGAGCCGCCGCCGCCTCCGCCGCCGCCGGGTTCGTCGCCGCCGGAGCTGCCGCCTCCGCCGCCGGTCTGACGCGTGTAGACCTTCTGGACCTCCACGTCCACCGCCGTCTTGAATTCGGTGATCGCCTCGGCCATCGTCTTGTCGCCGCCCGCCTTCGCGTACGTCTTGCTCAGCTCCGCGTCGTCGCTGCTCACGGATTTGGTAAAGCTGTCCTTGTTCTGCTGCTCCGTCTTTTTGCCGATCGTCGGGTCGATGCCGGTGATCCCGGTGTCGCTGGCGTCCAGCAGCTCTTTGGCCGCCTTTGCAAGGTCGGCCTTGTCCTCCGACTCGACGCGGACGTAGTCCACCGCCATCTTCTTCGTCTCGCCCTCGATCCGGTCGACCACAAGCCCCGTCGCCTCGTCCATGCAGACCTTTATGTTTTCATACGCCTCGACGTTCTTCTCTCTCAGATCCTCTAAAAACAGCAGCTTTTCCGCCGTCGTGGCGGTCTTCGGGTCAAAGGTGGCGACGCCCGCCACGAACATCACCGCGTCGTAGGTCTTCATCCGCTCTTCGGTGTTCTGCACGATCTTGTGGTCGTCGCCCAGGACGATCTTCATCGCGCTGCGCTCCATCTCCACGACGCAGTCCACGCCGCCCACCACGAGACCCGCCGTCTCCGCGACGGTCAGGCCGCCCGCCGCCGAAGCCGCGCCGCCGGTGGCAATCGTCGCGCACACATACACACCCACCTTCGACGCCGTTTTCACGCCGATGCACACCCTGGTGCAGGTGTCGTAGAATTTCGCCTCCGCCGTGTATTCGCCGCTGAGGATCGCCTGCGCGTCCGTCAGCGCCTGATACGCCGTCCGCGCGTCCACGCCAAGCTGCTCGGCGAAGTTCTTGAGCTTGCCCTTGCGCTCCGTCGCGTCCCACTTGGCGGAAAGCTCCTGCGCCCACTTGAGCGCCTCCGCCTGCTTGTCGTCCGCCGCGGCGAACACCGCGCTCGCCCGCGCCGCGCACTCCTCCAGCTCTGCGCGCGCCACCGTCAGCGCCGCGCCGGAGGTCGCGTCCAGCACCGCCGCCGCGCGCACCGCCTGCTCCATCGTGTTTTTCGCCTTGCTCACCTGCGAAAGTGCCCGCTGCTTCTCCGCGGGGGTGCCTTCGCGCATGATACGGGTAAGCTCAGTCACCTTTTCCGTCTTGCCCGCCACGGTGGTGTAGGTTTCCCCGGTTTCGGCAAAGAGGGACAGCGCCGCCTCCTTCGCCGTGACCGCCTCCACATAGGCGTCCACCGCCATCGTCGTCGCATGGGCGACCGCGCCGTCGATCACAGGGACATAGGCCTGTCCCTGCGCGGCGGCCATCTCGGAATAGTTCTTCACCGCGCCCTCGGCCGAGAGCGGCGCGTAGGTCGCCGCGTCCAGCAAAAACGCCCGGTAGACCGCCGCGTCCGCAAGACCCGTAAAGGTCTGCGTGACGCTCGCGCCCGCCGTCAGCCTGCGCACCGACGTGCCCGCCATGCGCCCGCTCGCGTCGTAGCACGCCGCGACCAGGACCGCCGGCGCCGCCGGGCTTTGCGGCAGCGTCACGGTCAGCGTCTTCGTTTTCGCGTCATAGGCCGCCGTGACCTCGTTCGCCTCCGCCCGCGCTTGCGCGGGCAGCAGCGCCAGCGCCATTGCCAGCGCAAGGCACAGGCTCATCAGTTTTCTGCGCTTCATTCGTTTCCGCTCCTTTCCGTGTCCGCGCCGCGGCGCGGCGCTTGCCTCCCGCTGCGTCCCGCTTCTCTCCGGCTCGCCGGAAAAAGAAACGCCGCCGGTCCGATCAACGATTTGCGTGCCGGCGAGCAAGGCTGCTGTCAAGACGTGCGCGGAGATCGAACCAACGGTTCCGTTTATTCTCTATCTGTCTTTATAGAGTATCATAACTTTGCGAATTTACAAGGGGGTTTTCACAAATATGCAAAAATTCCCGCCTTTCGGCGGGAATTCGTTTTGCGCTCAGTTCATCGCGTTGAGCTTCAGCGTCAGCGCGCTCTTCTTGTGCGCGGCGTTGTTCTTATGCAGAATGCCCTTCGCAACGGCCTTGTCCACGGTCTTGACCGCGACCTTGTAGGCGCCCTCGGCCTCGGTGCGATTGCCCTCCGTGACGGCAGCGTCAAATTTCTTGAGCGTCGTCTTGAGCGCGCTGCGCTCCGCCTTGTTGCGGGCGTTGCGGGCCTTGGAGATCAGGACACGCTTCTTGGCAGACTTGATATTCGGCAAACCAAACACCTCCTCCGAACTCGTTCTCCGGTGGGCCGATTCTCTGCCCATCCCACCGTGCAGATTGGTATTTTAGCAAAGTTCGTCCCGAAATGCAAGCTTTTTTTGCTGATTTTTCCACTCTTTTTTGTATAAAACAAGCCTTGGTGGCGATACTAAAGCTGACACACCATATTTTGTAGAGAAAGGGCGATCCCATGAGCGAGCAAAGACGCACCGACCTCGCGCTGGAGGCGCGGGAGCTGTGGCGCGGCGGGGCGGAGGAGCTG
This sequence comes from Oscillospiraceae bacterium, assembly GCA_902779695.1. GTDB lineage: Bacteria > Bacillota > Clostridia > Oscillospirales > Oscillospiraceae > Hominicoprocola. The sequence goes on from CACZCL010000013.1 coordinate 40,881, forward strand.
CCCGGCGTGACGACGCGGGAGCGCCGCTCCTTCGGCTACGCCGTGACCGCGGTGGAGATCACGGAGGAATCGGCGGCAAAGGCGCTTGGCAAGCCGGTCGGCACCTATGTCACGCTGGATCTCCGCCCCTACTGGGAACACGCCGAGGACGCGCTGGAGCGCGCGGCGTCGGCGGTGGGGGAGGAGCTGCGCGCGCTGCTGGGGCGGGAGGTGAAAACGGCGCTGGTCGTGGGTCTCGGCAACGGCGCGATGACGCCGGACGCCATCGGCCCGCAGACGGCGGAGCACGTGCTCGTCACGCGGCACCTGATGCGCGACAGCGCGTTCGCCGCGCTCACGGCGGTGGGCGTGCTGGTGCCGGGCGTGCTGGGGCGGACGGGCATGGAGGCGGCGGAGACCATCCGCGGCGCGGTGCGCACGGTGCGGCCCGACGTGCTGCTCGCGGTGGACGCGCTCTCGTCGCGCTCGCTCGCGCGCGTGTGCACGACGGTGCAGCTCTCCGACACCGGCATCGTGCCCGGCTCCGGCGTGGGCAACCGGCGCCGCGCGCTCAGCCGCGCGTCGCTCGGCATCCCGGTCATCGCCGTGGGCGTGCCGACCGTGGTGGACGCCGCGACGCTGGCGCTCGATCTTCTGGAGGAGGCGGGCGTGCCGGACGCGTCCGCGCTGCGTATGCCGGACGCAGGCGTAATGGTCACGCCGCGGGATATCGACGCGCAGATCCGCGAGCTCAGCCGCGTCGTGGGCTACGGCATCGACCTCGCGCTCCAGCCGCTGGACTACGCGGCGCTGTGCGACCTGATGGGTTAGGCGATGAAGGCGACGATCACGCCGCCGCGCTCCGCGTAAAAGCTGTCCAGCCCGCGGGTGAGGCGGACGGAGACGGACGCCGCCTCCCAGCGCTCGCGGATTGAGGCGCGCAGCCGCTCCACGACGGACTCGTTCCGGCAATGGCTGATGGCGACCTCGCCGCCCCGATAGCCGCGGCTTTCCATTTCCTCCAAAATCATGGAAACGGCGCGCGCCGGGCCGCGGGTGGTCCCCTTGATGTGGATCTCGCCCTGTCTGCCGACGCCGATGCCCCACATGCCGAGCTTGTGGGCGATGAAGCCGACCACGCGGTTCATCCGCCCGTTTTTCACCAGATTGTTGAACGACGAGAGGGCGAACACCGTGTGCGTCCGGTCGAGGAACGCCTGCGCCTGCGCGCCGATCTCCTCGAAGGAGCGGCCCGCGGTGATCCACTCCCGCAGCTTCTCGATGCAAAGCGCCAGTCCCGGGCCGGTGGATTTGGAGTCCAGCACGAGGATGGACTTGCCCGCGTCCTCCTCCCGCACGATATCCCGCGCGGACTGCGCGCTGCGCAGGCTCGCCGAGAGGGCGCCCGAGATCGTGATGGCGACGCTGTTGTCCGCCTTGTGAAACGCCTCCGCCCAGACGCCCGGACCGGGGCAGGCGGTGCGCGGCGCCCTGACGCAGCGCTCCATCCGGTCCACCAGCGCCGCGGCGTCCAGGTCCTCGTCGTCGACAAGCACCTCGTCGTCCAGCTGGAAAGAAAAGGGAATGGTGGTGAAATCCACCGCGTCGTTGGCAACGTCCTCCCGGAACAAATCGCAGGAGCTGTCCGAAACGATCATCCAGCTTTTCATATTTGCCAAACCGCCTTTTCTGATATTTGAAATCGCTATTGATGGTTTATGATACTAGATAAGACGCGGATTGTCAATGAGAAATCAGCGATTTTGTCCGCCGGGATTGCCATTTTCCGGCGGGCGTTGTATAATAACCGTATTCTTTCGAAAAGAAACGTGCTTTTCGACGAAAACGCGGGGAGGGCGCAGGGATGGAGCAATTCAACGCGAAGGAGCAGCTTTCGGGCGTGCTCGGCTGGATGCGCGCGCAGATGGCGGCGTGCCGCGGCAAAACCGCCGTCGTCGGCATCTCCGGCGGCAAGGATTCCAGCGTCGTCGCGGCGCTGTGCTGCGAGGCGTACGGGAAGGAAAACGTCGTGGGCGTGCTGATGCCAGACGGCGTGCAGCCGGACATCGACTACTCGAACGGCCTGGTCGAGGTATTGGGCATCCGGCATTACACGGTCAACATCCACGCCGCCGTGCGCGGCGTGCTGGACGAGCTGGAGCGCAACGGCGTGGAGCCGACGCGGCAGACGACGGTGAATCTGCCCAGCCGCGTCCGCATGGCCACGCTCTACGCCGTCGCGCAGAGCGTGGAGAGCGGCATCGTGATCAACACCTCCAACCTGTCCGAGGACTGGGTGGGCTACTGCACGATCTACGGCGACAGCGCCGGCGCCTTTTCGCCGCTGGGGATGTACACCACGGAGGAGGTCATCGCCCTCGGCGCGGCGCTGGGCCTGCCGGAGCGGTTTTTGATCAAGCCGCCCTCCGACGGGCTGACCGGCCTGACGGACGAGGACAACCTCGGCTTTTCCTATCACGCGGTCAACGAATACGTCCGCACCGGCCGATGCGACCCGGCGATCCAAAAGCAGATCGACGCGAAGCACCGCGCCAGCCGCTTCAAGTTCCGCACCCTGCCGGTGTACCACAACGGCCTGCCGATGGCGCTGGAGGAGGAGACGGACTATTATAAATAAGGAAAGCGCCGCGAATTCATAATTTGTTTACAGGGGATTCAAGATTCCGCCATAAATCGGGTGTATCTTAATACTTGCAAAGGGGTGACGCCCCGATGTGATTTTCTCCCTCCTAAAATACACACAACACACAGCAAAAGCCCCGCCGAAAGGCGGGGCTTTTGCTGTGTGTTGTGGCCTATTAAAATTTCCGGCTCTCCGCCACCGCCAGCGCGTCGCAGCGGTTGTTGTACTCGTTCTCCGCGTGGCCCTTGACCCAGTGGCAGCGCAGCTCGTGCCGCTCCGCCAGCTCCAGCAGCGTTTCCCAGAGGTCCGCGTTCAGCGCGGGCTTTTTGTCGCTTTTGATCCAGCCCTTTTTCCGCCAGCCGCAGGCCCAGCCCTTGGAGAGCGCGTCGATCACATACTTCGAGTCGGAATACAGCTCCACGACGCAGGGCTCCTTGAGCAGGCGCAGCGCCTCGATGACGCCGGTGAGCTCCATGCGGTTGTTCGTCGTCTCCGCCGCGCCGCCGGACAGCTCCTTTTCGTGCGCGCCGTAGCGCAGCACCGCGCCCCAGCCCCCCGGTCCAGGGTTGCCGCTGCAGGCGCCGTCGGTATAAATGGTTACGGTTTTCATATCCTCTGTTAATAAGCCCCCGCAAAGTTTCGCGCCCGCAGGCGCGAAAGGAACCGGATCGTTTTTTCTGACGACATGCGCGTCAGAAAAAACACCTTGCACGGAGCGCCCGTGCGCCTTTGGCGTGTGGGAAGCGGAGTGTGAACCTTTTCAAAAAAGAGGCTATGCCTCTTTTTTGAAATGCTTCTCCTTCACGCGCGCGACGCGCTGGGCGTACTCCTCGCGGTCGAGGACGCCGGCGTCGTAGAGCACGCGCAGGCTCTCCAGCCGGCTCTCGCAGGCGTCCATGTGGATGGAATGCACCTGCGCGGCGTCGTCCTGCTTGTGCTTCGCCTCGCGCCACAGCTCCGCCTGCGCCTGCTGCGCGGCGCGGCGGCGCGCGCCCTTCGACGCGGGAGAAAGCTCGCGCGCCGCGGCGCGCTTTTTGCTCCGCTTTCCGTCCTTGTTTTTCCCCGCGAACTTCACCAGCGCGACGATCACGACGATCAGCAGCGTGAATGCCTGTCCCATAAGAATCCCTCCGTCAATAGGAACTGATGGCGAGGCTGGCGTCATCCTCTCCCGGCGTGACGCTGCGAATCTCCACCGTGTACTTCATCTCGGGGCTGACCGCGATCTCGACGCGGTCTCCCGCCCGATGGCCCATCAGCGCCTTCGCCACGGGCGATTCCTTGCTGATGAGGCCGCGCAGCGCGTCCTGCCGCAGCGTCGTGACGATGCGGATGGTCTGCTCCCGGTTGAGCTTCTCGTTGAACATCGTCACGGTGCTGAACAGGCCCACCGCGTCGCCCGAGTCCGCCACGTCGATCACCTTCGCCGTGGCGATCATGCGCTCCAGATAGCGCATCCGGCTGTCGTTTCGGCGCTGCGCCTCCTTTGCCGCCTTGTACTCGTAGTTTTCCGAAAGGTCGCCGTGGGCGCGGGCGGTCTTGACGTCCTCCATGATCTTCGGGCGGATGTTGCGCCGTCGGTCGTCCAGCTCCGCCTTCATCTTCTCGATATCGACCCTTGTCAGCTCGTCGTTCATGTCTCCGCCGTTTCTCCGCTTTCCGCCGTGTCCTCGGCCTCTTCCTTCTCGGCGCGGGCGATGGAAATCACCTTCGCGCCCTCCTCCAGCCGCATCACGCGCACGCCCTGCGCCGTGCGGCCGTAGGTGTTGATGTCGCTCACCGCCGTGCGGATGATCGTGCCGTCGTCGGACACCAGCAGCACGTCCTCGTCGCCGTCGACGACCTTGAGCGCCACGAGCTTGCCGGTCTTTTCCGTGATCTGATAGCCCTTGAGCCCCTTGCCGCCGCGGCTTTGCGGCTCGTCGCCGCGCAGGTATTCCTCCACCGGCGTGCGCTTGCCGTAGCCGTTTTCCGTGATGGCGAGGACGGTCTTTCCCTCGTGGGCGCGGGCTGCGCCGATCACATAGTCGTCGTCGCGCAGGCGGATGCCGCGCACGCCCACCGCGTCGCGTCCCACGACGCGCACGTCGTTCTCGTCAAAGCAGATGCTCATGCCGTCGTGGGTCATGAGGATGATGTTCTGCTTCCCGTCCGTCAGGCGCACCTCGATCAGCTCGTCGCCCTGCTCCAGCGTCAGCGCGCGGATGCCCGCCTTCATGCGCGTGTTGATCGCGCGCAGCACCAGGCGCTTGACCGTGCCGTTTTTCGTGACGAAGAACAGGTATTGGTCGTCCGCCTCCAGCGAGCGCACCGCGATCCCCGCGGTGACGTGCTCGTCCTCCTCCAGCGGCAGCACGTTGACGATGCTCGTGCCCTTGGCGGCGCGGCCCGCCTCCGGGATCAGATAGCCCTTTTTGCGGTGGACGC
>CACZCL010000014.1 GCA_902779695.1 Oscillospiraceae bacterium
GGGCGCGGAGGACGTGCTGCGCGCCTGCGCGGCGCACGCCCTCGCGGAGCGGCGCGGCGATCGCTGGCGGCTGACGCCGCGCGGCTTCCTCGTCTCGAACGAGATCATTTTGCGCGTACAGGAGGCGCTCGGCCTCTAGCATCGCTTTTTATAAATAATGAGGAGGATATCCCGTGAATTCCATGCTTCGCAAACTGATCGCGCTGACGCTCGCCGTCGCGCTGCTTGCCGGCGGCCCCGCCGCCCACGCGTCCGACGCGCTCGGTCACGACCTCGCCGCGGGCGATACGCTTTTGAACGAGGGGACGGAGCTTGCCGCCGGCACGTTCTGGAGCGACACGTATTCCGACCTGCGGCAGGAAAACTACGTCGTCTACGCCCCGTCGGAGCGCGTGACGCCCATCGTCACCTACGGCGAGGCGACGCGCGCGCTCACCGGCACGCTCGCGGCGGCGCAGGAGCTGGAGGCGCGGGGCTGGCGCGTCGTGGCGGGCGTCAACGGCGACTACTACGGCACGCAGCACGGCGTCCCGCTCGGCTCGACGATGACGGAGGGCGCGCTGCGGAACTACAACGGCGACCCCTATTACGCCGTCGGCTTCCGCGCGGACGGCACGGCGGTCATCGGCGACCCGCGGCTCTCCATGCGCGCGGCGGTCAACGGCACGGACGCCTTCCCCGTCTTCGCGTTCAACCACGTCCGGCAGTCCGAATACGGCATCTTCCTTTACGACAGCCGCTTCAACGACAGGCACACCACCGGCACGAGCGAGCCGGGCGTCGACGTGCTCTGCGCCGCCGAGGACGGCGCGCTCGCCATCGGCGCTTCGCTGACGCTGCGCGTCGTGGCGGTGCTGCCCGACGCGACGGACACCGCGCTGGAGGACGGGCAGTACATCCTGACGGCGAACGATCTGGCGGCGGAGGACTACACCGCGCCGCTGCTTGCCCTGCGGGAAGGCGATCTTGTCACCCTCACCGTCGAAAGCGGCAGCGGCGACCCGGCGTGGAACGAGGTCGTCAACCTGCTGGGCGCGCCGGAGCTGCTGGTCGAAAACGGCGCGGTGCGCGCGGGGCTGCCCACCGGCAGCGCGCCGCGCACCGCCATCGGGCAGCGCCCGGACGGCTCGCTCATTTTCTACACCATCGACGGGCGGCAGGCGGGCTACAGCATCGGCGCGAGTCTGACGGCGGTGGCGATGCGTCTCGCGGAGCTGGGCTGCGAGACCGCCGTCGCGCTCGACGGCGGCGGCTCGACCACGCTGGTCGCCACGCTGCCGGACGAAACCTCCGCGCGCGTCGTGAACACGCCCTCCGAGGGAAGCGTGCGCGCGGTCAGCAACCATGTCTTTCTTGTCGCGCCGAACACGCCCGGCGACGCGCCCGACCACGTCTATCTCGCCGCCTCCGCGGCGCGCGGTCTGCCCGGCGCGCAGATCGCCCTGTCCGCCGCCGTGATCGACACGAATTACCTTCCCGTCGCGACGGGGCGCGCGCTGACCTTCTCCGCCGACGCGGGCAGCGTGGACGCCGACGGCGTTCTGACGCTTCCGGCGGAGCCCGGAGCGGTCCGCGTCACCGCCTCCTGCGGCGCGCTGTCCGCGCAAGCCGTGATCGAAGCGGCGGCGCCGGACGACATCGTGCTCAGGCGCGGCGCCTCCGCGATCCGGTCGCTGATCATCCCGCCGGAGGGCGAGGTCGCCCTGAACGCGCGCGGCGTCTGGAACCATCTGGCGCTCGCGGGCGGAAACGACTGCTTCGCCTGGACCTACGAGGGCGACGGCGTCACGCTCCTGCCCGACGGCTATACGCTGCGCGCCGGCAAGGACGCGGGCGCGGGCACGCTGACGGTCTCCGCCGCCGGAAGGAGCGCGTCGATCCCCGTCACCGTGGCGACGGAGCCGCTCCGCCTGCTCACGGGCTTCGAGGACGGCTTTGAGCCGTTCACCGACATTCCCGACGACGCGCCCGACGCCGCCGAGCTTACGCCGCGGCTCACGCTCTTCCCGGAGAACGACGCCTCCCGCGTCAAGCTCGGCAGGGCGTCCGCGCGGCTGGAATACGCCTTTGACGCGGAGGGCGGCGCGACGCTCCCGGTGGAGTGGGCGGTCGCGCCCGGCTGTGACAGCCTCAGCCTCTGGCTCCGCGGCGACGGCGGAACCGCCTCGCTGCGCGTCGAGACCGACGCCGGCGCGACGGAGCCGGTCGCGCTGTCCGCGGAGGATTGGCAGCTCGCCGTCCTGTCCCTGCCCGCCGGCGCGTCCCGCGTCACGGGGCTGACGCTCGCCGTACCCGACGCGGCGGCGGGCGCGGTCTGGCTCGACCAGCTCGTGCTGACTCACGGCGGCAAGACCGACGACACCGCGCCGGAGGCGTCCCTCTCCCTCGACGAGGCGGCAAACGCCCTCGCGGGCCGCGCCTTTGACGCCGCTGACGGCGCGGCGCTCGAGACGCTGCTGCTCACCTTCGACGGCGCGGCGCTCCCCTATGAGCGCGACGCGCGCACCGGCGCGCTGGCCGCCGCGCTGCCCGCCTATGACGGGCACGCGCACCACGTCGCGCTCACGGCGGGCGACGCCTCCGGCAATCTCGCCCGCGCGAGCCTCGTCCTCCCCGCCGCCGCGGACGCCGAACCGGCGTTCCCCGACGCGGCGGGCCACTGGGCGGCGGGCGCCATCGACTATCTCAAGCGCACCGGCGTTTCCAACGGCGCGAACGGGCTCTACAATCCCGACGCGCGCATCACGCGGCAGGAGTTCGCCGCCATGCTCTACCGCTATCTCGCGCCGGAGGGCGACTTTGGCGGCGTCACGCTGCCCTTTGCCGACGCCGGAAGCATCGCCCCGTGGGCGCGCGACGCCGCCGCCGCGATGTACGCCCTCGGCGTGATCGGCGGGGCGAAGGACCTCGACGGCAGGCTCTGCTTCAATCCCGGCGCCGACATCACGCGTCAGGAGGCGGCGACCATGCTCGGCAGGCTTCTGGAAAAGGGCTATGCCGCGCCCGCGCCCGCCTATGCCGACGGCGGAGAGATCCCCGCGTGGGCGGCGGAGCACGTCGCCGTGCTCGCCTCGCTCGGCGTGTTCGACGATTTCGTATCCGCCGCCTTCGCCCCCGCGCAGCCGCTCACCCGCGCCGAAATGGCGGCGATGCTGCTGCGGCTGCGGTGACGGGACAATGCAGCGCAAGACTTATTTAACCGGTTGAAACAAGAAGCGCGCGGCAGCCGCCGCGCGCTTCCTTTGGTTTTGCCGCCGCTTATTTACTGTTCCATGCGGGACAGAGCGGAGCAAAGATCGTCCCGCTCACAAGCATTAGTTTGTAGCTGCCGCCCGCCGGAAGCCCCGTGATCTGATATTGCCGATTCGTAGCCTCGGCAGCAATGGACACGCTCGTGACGCCCAACTGTCTCCCGTCCGCGCCGTAACTCGCCGCAATCAGCAGCGCGCCCTTGGGCGCCGTGACAGTCGCGACAAGTCTGCTGCCGTTGAAGCCACCGGTAACGGAGAAAGGATTACTGATTTCGCAAATAAAGCCAATATGCGAAATGTCCTGCTCGGGGAAATATGTATTGGGAAGGTTGATATATTTTTTGTTGCTCCTATATTTCATCAGATAATTGCAGTATGACGGCCATAAGTTTCCCGCCCATTCAATGGAACTAATCACCTGCCCGTCCGCCGTACCATTCAGCCAATGCCAAACGCCGTTATGTCTGACGCCACCCACATAGTACCAGTCACGAGCACCATGATCGATTAACGAGTCGATCACCGCCGCCTCGCCTTCATCATTGATAGCCACAAGTTGTCCCCCAAGGGAAAGGCAATACCCTTGCGCCTCGGACCATGTCGCATTTTTGTCAATCAGAAGATATTCATGCCCGTTGTATTGCGTTCGTGCTTTTATATCCGCGCTGTTCGGCTCAACTTCAATGATGAAGCCTTTTCCGACTGTATTTGTATTGCAAACATCATTCCATTTATAGGAATACGTTTTTCTTACTTCCGCCCAATGCTCGCGTGTCCCATTTCCTCCCGTAGCGCTGGGTTCTCCGTTTGCCCAGTTCGTGTAGGAAAACGATTCCCCCGTAATCCAATTCCATTTTCCGTCCTGATTTGCGGCAGACGATTCAAAGTTTGTTGCGCCAATCCAATAAGCATCCTTATTCCCTGATTTGATCAAATCACAAATGAATGAATTCTCCGTCGCGCTGTTAATCGTTACCAAATGTCCGCCCATTTTTTCACAGAGAGCTTTGCACGAGGTCCAAGATGCTTCGTAGTCATAAACTGAATATACATGTCCGTCAAAATTCTTCTGAATCACAGGAATATAATCCTGCTCGTAAATGTTAAAGGACAGCCAGTTACTCTGACCGCTGACGGTCTGCGAGTTGCGTGCATGTATAAAAATACAGTATTCTCCCATCGGCAAATCCGAAAAAGTCACCTGACTTCCGGTAACCGTTCCCGTACGGACATTCGTTTCATAGGCAAATCCTGTCGGCTCCTCTGTCAAATAATAGGTATAGCCATTTGCCCCCGATACATGTGACCAGGAAACTGTTACTGTTTCGCCAACGATAGCATTAGATTTGTCAACGGATATAACCGGTGTCGCAATCTCAGCCTGAACCGGTCCCACATATTCGATATAGCTGGCGTAGGCGTAGCCCTGTACGCCGTTGTATTCCACCCACAACCAGCTTCCGGAGGACTTGTCAGGATAGACGGTGCAGGTTTCGCCGTTTGGGATGCGTCCTATTTGATTCGAATAGCTTGGCGAGGCGGCAGGCGCGTCGTTGATGGCAAGCGCACTGGGTGCAGTACATCTGCCGATATAGGCGGAAACAGGGGCGCTACCTCCAATGTGATAGTTTATGGTTCCACCTGTGCAGATTTCTGCGTTTGTATATGCACTGCCCGGAGTGGCCGCAATGTAGGTATTATCGATTGGGTTGACATTGCGCAGATTGCTCATATAAGTATTTGCAGGGGCGTTTCCCGTTCCATACGAGCTTCCAATCATAAAATGGAGATGTACACCACCAGCATTCCCAGTATCGCCTGCCGTGGCGATCTGTTGCCCCTGCGCAACATAATCTCCGACATTACACATAACAGAACCTGATCTTAAATGCCAATACCCCGAATAAACTGTTTGTCCGCTAATGATATGTTTCAATATGACATAACATGGGTTTCCTCCTTTTACTCCTACATTATTTGTTAAGACGACCTCGCCCGATCTTGCCGCAACGACTATACCACCCGGAATATCAATCCCGGAATGATTTCCTCCTCGTTTATTTCTAAGCGAAGCTGGGGAATTAGCGTCAATATAAGGGCTTGTTATTGTTAGCTTGGTTGGCACCGGCCAAAGCCATCCTTCATCCTCGGCATTTGCATCAACTGCCATGATGCTGAGAAACATTCCTATTATCAAAAATAGCAAGAAAAACCGTTTAATTATTTTCATATCCAATTCCTCCCATTTCATCTCAAATTTGGTATTGCCAAATTTAGTATAATTGGTAATACCAAATTTGTCAATCGCCTTTCCCCTTATAATGATGGAATCCCGGCATACAATGGGGAGGGTGATCGAAGCGTGAAAACGCGCAAATTGGCGCTCGGCAATCGGAATATGGTCGGGCGGCGGGTCACGGAGGCGCGCGGTCTGCGCGGGATGCGGCAAAACGAGTTGCTCGCGCGGCTGCAAACCGCCGGCATCGACATCAGCGCGCCCGCCCTTTCCCTGCTTGAGGGGCAGAAGCGCCCCGTTTCCGATTTCGAGTTGGCGGCGCTTGCCGACATTCTGGAGGTTCCCGTGGACTGGCTTTTGGGAAGGGCATAAAGCATCCCCCGCGAAGCCCATACGCGGCTTCGCGCATTTTTCTGTTGCGCTTGCGGCGCAAAGCCGTTATAATAGCTTCATTCAGCAAGGAAAGAGGCCTTTGTATGTCCAAATATGCAAGAGACGACGTTATCCGCACCGTGCGCGAAAAGAACGTGCACTTCATCCGTATGCAGTTCACCGACATCTTCGGGCAGCTCAAGAACGTGACGCTGCCCGCCTCGCAGATCGAGAAGGCGGTGGACGGGCAGATCATGTTCGACGGCAGCTCCATTGAGGGCTACACCCGCATTGAGGAGTCCGACCAGTATCTGCGCCCCGACCTCGACACCTTCGCCGTGCTGCCCTGGGATCAGGAGGTAGGCATCTCCGCGCGCATGATCTGCGACGTGTACAATCCCGACGGCTCGCCGTTCGCCGGCGACCCGCGCGGCGTGCTGCACCGCGTGCTGGACGAGGCCGCCGCTATGGGCTACACCTTCAACGTCGGCCCCGAGTGCGAGTTCTTCCTGTTCAAGACCGACGCCGAGGGCAAGCCCACCGTCAAGACCAACGACGAGGTGGGCTACTTCGACCAGGGGCCGCTGGACACCGCCGCGCTCACGCGCCAGCGCATCTGTCTCGCGCTGGAGCAGATGGGCTTTGAGATCGAGGCGAGCCACCACGAAAACGCCGCCGGACAGCACGAGATCGACTTCAAGTACGCCGACGCGCTGACCGCCGCCGACAACATCATGACCTTCAAGCTGGCGGTCAAGACGCTGGCGCAGCAGGACGGGCTGCACGCCACGTTCATGCCGAAGCCGCTGTTCGGCGTCGCGGGAAACGGTATGCACATCAATATGTCGCTGTTCCGCAGCGGGCAGAACGCGTTTTATGACGAAAGCGACCCGCGCAAGCTCTCCCCCGTCGCATATCAGTTCATCGCAGGCGTGCTCGCGCACGTCCCCGCCGTCTGCGCGCTGACGAACCCGCTGGTCAACTCCTACAAGCGGCTGGTGCCGGGCTACGAGGCGCCGTGCTACATCTCCTGGTCCACCGGCAACCGCAGCGCGCTGATCCGCGTCCCGTCGCCCCGCGGCTCCTCCACGCGGCTGGAGCTGCGCAATCCCGACCCCTCCTGCAACCCGTATCTCGCGCTGGCGGTCTGCCTCGCCGCGGGGCTGGACGGCATCAAGCGCGGCCTCACCCCGCCCGACGAGATCACGGAAAACATCTACGAGCTCTCGCCCGCCGAGCGCAAGGCAAGGGGCGTCGGCAGCCTGCCCGACTCCCTGCAGGCGGCGATCGACGCCCTGCGCAACGACGAGCTGATCTGCAGCGTGCTCGGCACGCACGCCCTGCTGCAATACCTCATCGGCAAGGAGGACGAGTGGCAGGCGTACTGCACGCGCGTCAGCTCGTGGGAGATCGAGCGCTACATCACGAACTACTGACGCTTTTGCCGATCGCTCGCAGGGCAACACCACAACAAACCGCAGGGAGGGTCTTATGACGGAAAAAATCACCAAAGAACTCACCATATTGCCCAGCGTGTGCGACAGCTCCGCCGTCCTCGGCATACCGGACACGTTCGCGCTGTTCATGGACGCGGCGACGGAGCACGCCGGCGTCCTCGGCTGCGGGATCGACGTGCTTGCGCCGCGCGGCCTGTTCTGGCTCACGGTGCGCACCCGCGTGCGCTTTTTCCGCCGTCCGCGGATGCTGGAGAGCGTGACGCTCTCGACCTGGCCGGAACCGCCGGGAAAGCTGCGCACCAACCGCGACTATACGCTCACGAGCGGCGACGAGCTGCTCGCCGCCGGCAAGACCGAGTGGACGGTGCTGGACCAGAACACGGGCCGCCTGCACCCCGCGGCGGACGTATTCTCCCCGGAGGTGGACTTCCACCCCGCGGTGGTCTGGCCCGAGCCGTTCACCCACATGCCGGACGCGCCGCTGGACGAATTCGCCCGCTACGCCGTGCGCTCCACCGACATCGACCTCGGCGGACACATGAACAACGCCGCCTACGTCCGCGCGCTCGCGGGCGCGTTTTCCTGCGAGGCCTGGCAGGCGATGCGCATCCGCGAGCTGGAGATCGCGTTCCGCGCCCCCTGCCACGAGGGCGACGAGCTGGTTTTGCAAAAGCGCGAGGCGGACGGCGGCGTGCTCAACCTGCGCGCCGCGCTCCCCGACGGCAAAACGATCGTGCTGGCGCGGATCGTCAAGGGCTGAGGGACGGACCCTGCGCATAAAAAAGGGTGCGGAACCGGGATGGGTTCCGCGCCCTTTGGCTTTTTTGCTTCAGAAATTGCACATGGCCTCCAGCACATCGTAGCGCTCCAACTGGAGCGTTTTTTTCATTTGCAGCGCCTCCTCGATCGGAAGCTCGACGATCCGGCCGTCCTGAATGGCAACGATGCAGTTGAACTGCCCGCCGGCGAGCGCCTTGACCGCGCAATAGCCCATGCGGGTCGCGGTCTCGCGGTCGCGCGCGCTCGGCGAGCCGCCGCGCTGGATGTGGCCCAGCACCGTCACGCGCGGCTCCATACCCAGCTCCTCGTGGATGCGCTTGCCGATCTCGAACGCGTGGGCGGCGCCCTCCGCCACGACGATCATAAAGTGCGTGTTGCCGGCGAGGCGGGCGTTCTGGATACGCTCCAGCACGTCGCGCCGGAAATCCAGCTCCCGCTCCGGCACGAGCACCGCGGTCGCGCCGACGGCGATGCTGACGTAGAGCGCGAGGAAGCCCGCGTTGCGCCCCATGACCTCGACCACCGAGCAACGCTCGTGGGACTGCATCGTGTCGCGCAGCTTGTCGATGCAGTCGATGGCGGTGTTGCAGGCGCTGTCAAAGCCGATCGTGTAGTGCGAGCAGCCCACGTCGTTGTCGATCGTGGCGGGGATGCCCACCACGGGCACGCCCAGGCGCGAGAGCTCCAGCGCGCCGCGGAACGTCCCGTCGCCGCCGATGGCGATGATGGCGTCCAGCCCCAGCATCTTGCAGGTCGTGACCGCGCGCTTCCGCCCCTCCTCCGACAGGAAGTCGTCGCTGCGCGCGGTGTAGAGGATCGTGCCGCCGCGGGAGAGGATATGGTTGACGCTGTTGCCGTCCATCACCTTGAAGTCGCTGTTGATAAGCCCCTGAAACCCGCGGCGGATGCCGACGCACTCGATCCCAAGAAAAACCGCCGTGCGCACCACCGCGCGCACCGCCGCGTTCATGCCCGGCGCGTCGCCGCCGCTGGTCAGCACGCCGATCCGCCTGATTTTTTTCTCCTCCATGGAAGCCGCCCCTTTTCTTGATTTGAATTCCTTCCCGCCGCGAATCACGCCTCCGCCGCGCCCATCCGCCGCAGCTCGCGCCGCGCCACAGGAACGCAGAGCAGGAACGACAGAACGTCCGCCCACGCCTGCGCCATTTCGACGCCGGGCAGCCCGAAGGCGCGCGGCAGGATCAGGATAAGCGGCAGGAAAAACAAGCCGCTGCGCGCCGACGAGGTGACCGACGCCATCACGCCCTTCCCCGTCGCCTGCAGCATCATATTCGTCAGCACCGTAAGCGCCAGCAGCGGCAGCGCCGCCGACTGCCAGCGCAGCGCCGCCGTGCCGATCTCGATGACCGCGGGATCGTCCCGAAAGCAGGCGACGATCGGGCGCGCCGCCGCAAAGCAGACCGCGCCGGCAAGCGCCATCAGCGCCGTGCCGTAGCGCACGCAGAAGCGATAGCCCTCTTTCACGCGGTCGTACCGCCCCGCGCCGTAGTTGAAGGAGCACAGCGGCTGGTAGCCCTGTCCGAAGCCGATCAGCGCCGACGAGAGCAGCATCAGAATGCGCGAGACGATGGACATGGCGGCAATGGCGGCGTCCCCGCCCCAGGCCTTCGCAAAGCGGTTGAGCAGCAGCGTCGCGACCGCCGCCATCCCCTGGCGCACCAGCGAGGGCATCCCGCCGTTGACGATCTGCAGCAGGTTCGCGCCGCTCAGCCGGACGTTTTTGAGGTGCAGGCGGATATTCTCGCCCCGCCTGCTCCCGATCAGCAGGGCGAGAAAGCTGACAATCTGCCCGCAGACCGTCGCGATCGCCGCGCCCTCGATCCCGAGGCGGAAGCCGAAAATCAAAAGCGGGTCCAGCGCGATGTTGATGACCGCGCCGCACATCAGCCCCGCCATTGCATATATGGCGCTGCCCTGAAAGCGGAGCTGGTTGTTGATGACGAACTGCCCCGTCATAAACGGGGCGCCGAGCAGGATGATGCGAAGATAGGCGACGGTGTCCGCGCGCGCCGAGTCCGTCGCGCCGAGAAGCCCCGCCAGCGGCTCCGCGTACACATTTCCCGCCGCCGCGACCGCCGCGCCGATCAGCAGCGCGAGCGCGAAGCCCGTCGCCGCGATCTCGTTCGCCTTGTCCCTCTCGCCCGCGCCCAGCAGGCGCGAAAGGTAATTTCCCGACCCGTGCCCGCAGAAAAAGCCGAGCGCCTGAATGATCGCCATGACGGAGAACACCAGCCCCACCGCCGCCGTCGCCTGCGTGGAGATCTTGCCGACAAAATAGGTGTCCGCCGAATTGTAGATCCCGGTCACCAGCATACTGATGACCGTCGGCACCGACAGCGACAGGATCAGCCGCGGCACGGGCGTTTCCGTCAGATATCGGCGGCGGTCCTGCTGCTCCATGCTTCCTCCTTTGACCGTCTTGCGATAAAGCGGCGCACCCGCCGGGAAAGGCGCGGCGAGCTCACAAAAAGCGCCCCGTCAGTCGTCCGCCTTGCGCAGAAGCATCAGATACTCCACGCCGCTGGTCTTATCCTGCACGGAGTCGAACTTCGCGCGCAGGCGCAGCTTTCTGCCGTTTGCGCCGGCGACGGAAAACGGCGGCGAGAAATCCGCCATCTGCATTCCGGAATCCACGATCTGCCGCAGCAGCCGCTCCCGCTCCTCCGGCGCGATGCGCTCGCGGAAGCGCCCGTCGTCCAACTCGCTCTCCAGCTCCTCGCGCGTCAGGCCCAGATCCGCCTCCAGCCCGTGCACCACGACCTGAAAGCTCAACTGAATTCCCTGATTCCGCAGGAAGATCACGTTGTCGGGGGACAGGCGCGAGATCAGGCGCATGTGGTCGTTGAGCGTGACGAACTGCGTCATATCCTGCACCGAGCCGTAGAACCGCTTGCCGTTCTCGTCCTCCTCCAGGAAGAAAAAGTGCATCCGAAACTGCGCGATCGCGCCGTCGAGCCGGTTGAAGCGCACCACGCCGACCGAGCCGTTCACCGGGTCCCGCTCCGCCTTTTCCAGCAGGTCGCAGAGCACCGGCACGTCCTCCTCCACCGCCGTGCGCTGGATATTCTTCGTGCGTTTGGAGAAATTCGTCGCGCGCGTCTCCTGGAAGAACTGCTGGTTATAGCGCAGGATATCCACCCGCTCCCCGCTGCGCAGGAAAAACGCCACGGGGCCGAGGATGTTGTTGAGCATCGCGTCGCTGAACACGTTCTGGTCCAGAAACTCCCGGATGTGGAACTGCTCCCGCGTCCGGAAGCGGAAGCCACGCGTATCGACGCGCTGCGGGTCCGCGATCAGGCGCTCGTAGTCCTCCACGGGCATCGGGCGGTAGAAATAGTAGCCCTGCACGTAATGGCAGCCGAGCCCCATGAGGAACTCGGATTCCTCTTTGGTCTCCACGCCCTCCACGATGACGGGCACGCCCATGGTCTTTGCCATGTTGACGATGGACTCCATGATCTGGATGCCCTTGCGGTCGGGGCTGCCCATGCGCAGAAACTGCGCGTCGAGCTTGATGATGTCGACGTTCAGGCTGCGCAGCATATTGAGCGACGAATAGCCGCTGCCGAAGTCGTCCATCAGCACGATGAAGCCCTTCTCGCGCAGGCGGCGCACCGCGTCGGCAACGGAGTCGTTGTCCACATAGGCGGACTCGGTGATCTCGATCTTCACCACGTCCACGGACAGATCGTACTTTTTGAGCAGCTGGTCAAAGTATTCCGGCACGTCGATGGTATAAATGTCGATCTGCGAGACGTTGACGGAGATGGGCAGCGGCGTATGCCCGCCGTTGATCCAGCGCTTCTGCCAGATGCAGACCTCCTCCCAGACGTACTCGTCAAGATCCGTGACAAAACCGTACTTCTCCAGCACCGGCACAAAGATGCCGGGCGAGACCATCTCGCCGTTTGCCTTGCGCCAGCGCACCAGCGACTCCGCGCCCACGACGCGCCCGTTCGCGATCTGGCACTGCGGCTGGAGCTGGATAAACAGTTCGTGGTCCTTCAGCGCCTTTTGAAAATCAGACAAAATATGGTATTCCCGCGCCGTCTGCTCGTACATGGACGGGTCGAAGGTACGGATGCGGGAATGATAGCTCTCCTTCGCATGGCGGGCGGCAAGCGAAGCGCGGTCGTAGAGGTCCATAATATCGCTTCCCTCGCTCACCGGGCTGACGCCGAACGCCGGCATGAACCCGACGGAGGTGCCGTAATCCGTAATCAGCTCGTGGATATCGGCGAACAGGCGCTCGATCCGTCCCCGGCTGTAGGGCATCAGGATGCAGAAATCGTCCTGCCCGAGATAGCAGGCAAGCCCGCCGCTCTCGACCTCCGCCTGCGTGAGCTTCGCGCCGATGATCGCCAGCAGCAGGTCGCCCTGCTTGCGGCCGTACCACTCGTTGAAGATCTTGAAATGCTCCAGATCGACGGCGATGACGCACCAGCCCTTGGGGTGCTGGCGGACGATCTCCTGCGCGCGGGCGAAGAATTCCTCCTCCCACAAAAGCCCCGTCAGTTCGTTCCGCCCGCCGGTCCCGCGCCCTCGCGGAAGGAACTGCGCGTTCTCCGCCGACTCCGCCTCGCTGAACACGAAGGCGTAGACGATGCCCTCCGGCAGCCCGTAGCGCTCCCCGCCGACGGAGACCTGCTCTCCCCGGCTCCAGCCGCCGTTGATAAGGCGGTAGCGGAAACTCTCGCGAAGCATCCCGGGCGTCTTCGACTCCGCCAGGCGCCGCTCAAGCGTCTCCGGATCGTTGAAGCGCAGATATCGCTCCTTGTCGTCCGGGTGCAGCATATACTCGGCGGAATAGCGGAACGCGTCCTGATAAGAGCCCTCGCTCAGCGGCACCAGAAACTTGCCGGCGGTGTGCCGCACCACGCGGATGCGGTTTCGCCGGAGGTCCAGCTCGATCAGCTCGTCAAAGGGCGCGAGCGCGACCTGCAAAAGCGGAGCAGCGAGCCGGCCCGTCCCCAGATAGCTGTCAAACGCTTCCGTGCTCATCCATGTCCGTCTCCTTTCGCACGCGCCGAAACGGTATAAGAATCCAAAGTAAAGTTATCATACCAAACGCGGAGGAAATTGTCAATTCCCCCGCGAAGCGTGCCGGCTCCGGGCGGATGTATTACATTTTGGTTACAGCCCTTGTGTGTTTTCCCAAAGTGTGATATGATAAAGCGCCGTCAGCAAGGGAGGTGGTCGCCGTGGCGGAAAAAAAGGGCATCAAGGTCATGGCGAACAACCGCAAGGCGTACCATGACTACTTTGTCGAGGACCGTCTGGAGGCGGGCGTCGAGCTCAAGGGCACGGAGGTCAAATCCGTGCGCGCGGGCACGCTCAATCTCAAGGACAGCTACGTCATCGCCAAAAACGGCGAGGCGTACGTCCACAGTATGCACATCTCGCCCTATGACAAGGGAAACATCTTTAACCACGACCCGGACCGTCCCAAGCGGCTGCTGCTGCACAAGCGCGAGATCGTGAAGCTCGCGGCGCTGGCGGCGCGCGACGGGTACGCGCTGGTGCCGCTGAGCGTGTATCTCAAGGACGCGCGGGTCAAGCTGGAGCTGGGCGTGTGCAAGGGCAAGAAAAACTACGACAAGCGCGAGGACGCCGCGAAGCGCGACGCCAAGCGCGAGATCGACCGCGCGATGCGCGCGCGGGGCTGAGACGAATTCGTTTACAAATTGTAGAAATAAAGGAGAATATTGCCATGAGCAATCCGCTCGTTACCATCGAGATGGAGGACGGCGGCGTGATGAAGGGGGAGCTTTACCCCGAGATCGCGCCCAATACCGTGAATAACTTTATCGCGCTGGCAAATTCCGGCTATTACGATGGGCTGATCTTCCACCGCGTGATCCCCGGCTTCATGATCCAGGGCGGCTGCCCCGAGGGCACCGGGCGCGGCGGCCCGGGCTACTGCATCCGCGGCGAGTTTTCCGACAACG
Source organism: Oscillospiraceae bacterium (assembly GCA_902779695.1). GTDB lineage: Bacteria > Bacillota > Clostridia > Oscillospirales > Oscillospiraceae > Hominicoprocola. Next base: position 14,066 of record CACZCL010000014.1, read on the forward strand.
GGTTCCAAAACGGTCTTAAGCACACGCTGGGCGTTTTGTCCATGGCGCGCACGATGATCCCCGACAGCGCGGGCAGTCAGTTTTTCGTCATGGTCGGCGACGCGCCGCATCTGGACGGGCAGTACGCCGCCTTCGGCAAGATCACCGAAAACGCGGAAAAGGCGGTCGAGATCAGCCGCGTGAACCGCGATATGTTCACCGACAAGCCGAAAAAGCCGCAGACGATCAAATCCCTCCGCGTGGACACGCTCGGCGAAGACTATCCCGAGCCGGAGAAGCTGCCGGAGCGGTGATATGATCCATGGCATCCCGAGAGGATGCCCTTTCGCGGGGGCGTACCGGTTTCGACGGGGGTGTGGAGGCAGGATAAGCGGGCGGCGGCGCCTGACCGCCATAAAACGGGCAACTTATAAATTAAAGAACACCAACGAACCTGTTCTTGCTGCCGCCTGATTGCGGCAGCCGTCTGAACTGAGAGGGCCGCGGCTCGGGGAAGGCGTCATTCAGCGGCGAACGTGAGGCGGGAAAGAGTTGACCCGCCCATGCATCATGACTCTACCGAAACGCAAGGTCTGTTCGGGGCCCTTGCGCGGGGGGAATCCTTAAACCCGGACTGCGCCCGGAGAAAGTCCTGTTAAAGCGCTTTCGGACGTGGGTTCAACTCCCACCGCCTCCACCATACAAAAAGCGACAGGTTTCGACCTGTCGCTTTTTGTATGGCGGCAGCATCACGGGATTCGGAATGGGGATACGCAGCCCGCGAATCGGGAATTGATTTGCTGGATCGAATTAAGCGGACGGAGGCAGGATGATCTCAGGAAGCTTTCTATCCTCATATCGGTTGTCATGATCCCTGTTTTGTCAACGTCATGTCCAGAATCCGTCAAATACTGCCACAATGTGCCTTGTATCCATCTCATTGCGCCGCAGCCGCCGCAAAAATTATGAGCGGAGCTGATACGCGCATACAGAAAAAGACGCCCCGCGGGGCGTCTTTTTTGTCTGCTTATCGTTCGCAGCGCAGGAACATCGCGGAGCAGGGCGGCAGCTCCAGCCCGCCGCCGAAATCCACGTCCGCGCCCGTGAGCAGGTCGACCGCGCGCCCGCAGCCGAAGTCGCAGTGCGCGCGGTAGGGCGCGCCGTCGGCGTTGACCGCGACCAGCACGCGTTCTCCGTCGCACTGCCGCTGGAAAATCGTCTGCCGGTTCGTCAGCAGCTTGTCCGAGAAGTCGCCCCAACACAGCGCGCGGCTTTCGCGGTGCGCGCGCGCCATCGCGGCTATGGAATCGGTCAGCGCGTTCCACGCGGGGCGCTCGAACGCGGGGCGCAGGCTCGCGTCGGAGCCGGGCTCCTTCCGTCCCTCGACGCCCCACTCGCTGCCGTAATAGACGCAGGGGATGCCCGGCATACCGAACATCAGCGCGTACAAAAGCGGCAGGTGCTCCCGATTCGTCAGGATGCTCGCGGCGCGCGTGACGTCGTGGTTATCGACGAAGCACAGCAGGTGCTTCCCCTTGTAGAGCGTCCACTGCTCCGGCCCGAACTGGCGCTTGAGCGAGTGCACGATCTCGAACAGGTTCATGGAGTTGAGGCTGGAATACAGCCCCTTGTAGCACTCGTAATTCGTGCAGGAGTGCAGAAGCCCCTCGCCGACCCAGCGGTTATAATCGCCGTGCAGCGTCTCGCCGACGAGGAAGAATTCGTCCTTGAGCGTATCGGTGAACGCGCGCAGGCGGCGGATAAAATCGAGGTCGAGGCAGTACGCCACGTCGAGGCGCAGACCGTCCACGTCGAAGGCGTCGACCCAGAAGCGCACCGTGTCGAGCAGATAGTCCGCGACGGCGGGGTTCCGGAGGTTCAGCTTGACAAGGTTGTAATGCCCCTCCCACGCCTCGTACCAGAACCCGTCGTTATAGGCGGTGTTGCCGTCGAAATTGATGCAGAACCAGTCCTTGTACGGCGAATCCCACTTCTTCTCCCGCACGTCGCGGAACGCCCAGAAGTTGCGCCCCACATGGTTGAACACCGCGTCGATGACGACCCGGATGCCCCGCGCGTGAAACGCGTCCACCACGGCGCGAAAATCCTCGTTCGTGCCGAGGCGGCAGTCCAGCGTGCGGTAGTCCCGCGTGTCGTAGCCGTGCTCGTCGCTGTCGAACACGGGCGAAAGGTAGACCGCGTCCGCGCCCAGCCGTTCGATGTGCGCCGCCCAGTCCTCCAGCCGCTTGATCCGGTGGACCAGCTCCCCGTCGTTCGCCGCCGGCGCGCCGCACAGCCCCAGCGGATAGATCTGATAGAATACCGCGTTTTCCGCCCACATGGCAAGCCCTCCCCTCCGAAGCGCAAAAAATGAAAGCGCCTTTTTTCGGCGCTTTCATTGTACCGCGATCCGCGGAAAAAAACAAGCCTATTGCACGCTTGGAAATGTTATGTCAACCCGGAACAGGTCGCCGTCCACGCTGACGGCAAACGCGCCGCCCTGCAGCTCCGTGAGGCTTTTGGCGATGTTCAGCCCCAGCCCGCTGCCCTCGCCGCCGCGGGCGCTGTCGCCGCGGACGAAGCGCTCCATCAGCTCCGCGGCGGGGATGTTCAGCCGCTCGCGGGAGATATTCTTGAAGCTCAGGCGAACCTGTCCGCCCTCCTCCCGCGCGTCGACGTAGAAGCGCGTGCCGGGAAGCGCGTATTTGCAGGCGTTGGAGAACACGTTGTCCAGCACGCGCCATAAGAGCGTCCCGTCCGCCCAGACGAACGCCTCCCGCTCCGGCAGCGTCAGCACCGCGTCCAGCTGCGCGCGGTCCAGCTTCTCGCTGTACTCGCCCAGCGCCTGCGCCAGCAGCTCGTTGACGCTGCGGCGAGAGGCGTTGACCGCCAGATTGCCCGTGGACGCCTTGGACATCTCGACCAGATCCTCGGTGAGCTTCTTGAGCCGCTTCGACTGCCGGTCGAGGATCTCCAGATACTCGTCCGCGTGCTCGCCCTCCGGGTCGCGGCGCAGAAGATCGACGTAGTTGATGATGCTGGTGAGCGGCGTCTTGATGTCGTGGGAGACGTTGGTAATGAGCTCGGTCTTGAGCCGCTCGGAGCGCAGCCGCTCGTCCACGGCGCGGCTCATGCCGCGGGAGATGTCGTTCAGATTTTCGCCGTGGCGCTTAAAATCCCAATACATGCGCGACGTGTCCACCTTGGCGTCGAGATCGCCCGCCGCCAGCGCCGCGCCGCCGGCTTGCAGCTTTTTGAGTTGCAGCGCCCCCCACAGGAGCGCCGCCACCAGCGCCGTGCGGAACAGCAGCCAAAACAAGAAGTTCCCCTCGTTCATGCCGCTGTTGAGAAACGTGATGAATTCCAGAAGGCTCATCCCGCCCAGCACCGCCGCCGTTTTCCACACCAGCGGGACGGCGCGCAGCAGCCCGCGCACGCCGCGCCAGAGGCCGCGCAGCCGGCGGACGCACCACTTGCCGAAGCGCAGGCAGAGCGTCAGCGCCCAGAACGTGATGGTATTGCGCCACCAGTTGCCCAGCTTCACGCGGGCGCAGAACGTCATCCACGCGGCAAGCAGCAGCACCGCGAGCACCGTGACCGCGGCGAACAGAACCAGCGCGAGCAGCACCGGCTCGTCTTGCACCGCGTTCGCCGCCTCGTCGCAAATGAAGAGCGCCAGCACGGCGCCGGTCCCGACGATCAGCAGATAGAGATCGAAGGGGAGCTTCTCCTGCCAGCCCGGCACGGCGTCCTCCCGTCCCGGATGGCGGGCGGCGGCGCGCGCCAGATAGATCGCGAGGAACAGCAGCAACAGCAGCGACGCCGCCAGCAGCGGGATCGCGCCGCGGTGCAGCGCGTAGAGCAGATCGGCGCCCCGCATCGTCCAGTATCTGCCCTGCGCCCAGCCGTAGAACGCCTGATACTCTTCGTTCCAGCCCGTCCACCAGCCAAAGGCGTACGCGGCGGCGAGCGACGCGCCGCACAGGCAGGCGAACGGCGCGAGCGCCGCGGCAAGCGTGAATGCCGCCGCCTTCGCCCAAAAGCTTCTCGTCCAGTCAGTTCTTTTTTCCATGTCCCATGTCCTCCAGCTTATATCCCAGACCCCACACGACCTTTAAGTACCGCGGCTCCGAGGGGTCGATCTCCAGCTTCTGCCGCAGGTGGCGGATGTGCACGGAGACGGCATTCTCCGCGCCGACCGCGCTCTCGTTCCACACCAGCTCGTAGATCTGCTGCGAGGAATAGATGTGTCCCGGATGCTTGATGAGCAGGCGCAGGATGTTGTACTCGATCGGCGTCAGCGCGACGGTCTCGCCGTCCAGCGCGACGGTTTTCGCCTCCTCATCCAGCGTGATCGGCCCGACGCGCCAGCGCCCCGCCTTCTCCGGCTCCGGCGCCGCGCCCAGCCGCGTATAGCGCCGCAGCTGTGAGCGCACCCGCGCCACGACCTCCGCCGGGTCAAAGGGCTTGGTGATGTAATCGTCCGCGCCGACGTTCAGGCCAAGCACCTTGTCGCCGGATTCGCTCTTTGCGGTCAGCAGGATGATCGGCGCGTTGCTCTCCTCGCGGATCTTCGCGGTGGCGGCGATGCCGTCGAGCTGCGGCATCATCACGTCCATCAGGATCAGATGAACGTCGTTTTGCCGCACAAGCTCCAGCGCCTCGCGCCCGTCGTACGCCTCCAGCAGGTTGTAATCCTCGCCGGAGAGGTAGATCTTCAGCGCCGAAACGATGTCGCGTTCGTCGTCGCAGATCAAAATGTTGTACATGGTTTTCTCTCACCTCGCCGCATAGTATAGCAGGGCTTTTTTAAGATGAACAGGGGGAATTTCATAAGAAATCCTTAATCCGAAAAGCTCGGCCGCGCAAAAGCTTTTTGTTGCCAAACCGAACGGGCGGCTTTTGCACCTGTTCGGCGCCCAGGCGGAGAAACCTGCTCTGATTCCGGATAAATCAACGCGGCTCATGCGCTGCATGAGCCGCGTTGATTTATCTGCCGTACCGTTTCGTGATCTCTGCGATCCGCTCCGCCAGCGCCTCGTCCGCTTCGCCGGGCAGCATTCGCCACTCCCAGTTGCCCGTCGCCGTGCCGGGCGTATTGATGCGATGATATTTCCCCAGCTCCAGATAATCCTGCATCTGCGCGACGAACAGCTTCGCAACGGAGCCCATGCCGCCGCGGATCATGCCGTAGGCAAAGCCCTCCTCGTCGTTGAGGCCGAGGTAGCGCTTCGCGTGCGCCAGCTCACCCGCGTCGCCCTCCTCGCGCCACTCCTCCAGCGGCGCGTTGTCGTGCGTGCCGGTGTAGCACACGCAGTTTTCGCCGTACAGATGGGGCAGATAGTCGCTCGGCTCGTGAGGGTTGAAGGCAAATTCCAGCACCTTCATGCCCGGCAGCTTTGAATCCGCGAGCAGCCGCGTCACCTCCGGCGTGGGATAGCCCAGATCCTCGGCGATGAACGAGAGGCCGTGGAACCAGCCGGTCAGCACGCCGACCAGCTTCATGCCCGGACCCTTGACCCATCTTCCCTTTCGCGCGGTCTTTTCTCCGTAGGGCACCGCCCAGAAGCTTTCAAAGCCGCGGAAATGGTCGATGCGGATCACGTCGTAGAGCTTTTGCGCGCCGCCGACGCGGCGGATCCACCAGCCGAAGCCCGTCCTTTCCATCGCCTCGTAGTCGTAGAGCGGATTGCCCCACAGCTGCCCGTCCTCGCTGAAGTAGTCCGGCGGCACGCCGGAGACCTCCGTGGGGACGCGGCGCTCGTTGAGACGGAACATTTCCGGCTCCGCCCAGACGTCCGCGGAGTCCATCGCAACGTAGATCGGCAGGTCGCCGATGATACGGATGCCAAGGCCGTTGATGTATTCCTTGAGCGCGCTCCACTGCCGGTAAAACAGGAACTGAACGTAGGTAAACAGCTCCACGTCGTCCTTCAGCTCCGCGCGGTAACGCTCCAGCGCGGCAGGCTCATGCATCCGGGCGCCCTGATCCGGCCAGTCGCCCCAAGCCGCCATGTCAAAATGCCGCTTGAGCGCCATAAACAGGGCGTAATCCGGCAGCCAGCCCTCGTTTTCCTTCTCAAAGGCGCGCACCTTCTCGCGCTCCCGCGCCCAGCCGCGCTCCTTCGCCTTTTCCAACAGGCGGAAGCGGCTCTCGTAGATCTTGCCATAGTCCACATAGCGGGGATTCCCGCCCCACTTGCACGCCGCCGCCTCCTGCTTCGTCAGCAGCCCGTCCTCGATCAGCAGATCGAGGTCAATGAAATACGGGTTGCCCGCAAAGGTCGAAAAGCTCTGGTAGGGCGAATCGCCATAGCTCGTCGGGCCGAGGGGCAAAAGCTGCCAGTATTTCTGCCCCGCCGCCTTCAGAAAATCCGCGAACGCGTACGCCGCCTTGCCGAACGTGCCGATGCCGTAGGGCGAGGGCAGCGAGAAGATCGGCAGCAGGATCCCGCTGGATCGTTCCATCGTGTTTCTTCCTTTCATGCTGATATCTTTGCCTACAGGCTGAAATACCCCGCCGTTTCCGGCGGGGTATCTTGTTGTTTTGTCAGGCGTAGGTGTCGATAAAACTGCCCTTTGCGACCGCAGGCACGTCGCCCGGCTGCGGGCCGCGCACCTGAAACGAGGGTTGCTGCGGCAGCATATCGAGCAGATTCGCCGCGCTCTGCGCCTCGGTGTCCATCGCCGCTTTGGCAAGGCGCATACTGTACTGCATCATCTGACCGGACGATGCGATGCTCATGCTGCCCATGGCCGCGTCCATCAGATCCATGCGACATGCCCCCTTTCCTCAGTGTAAAGGTATTATATCAGCCGACCTCGCTTTTTGCAAGCAAAACTTTTGCTCAAACGCTCAGGCGTACTCAAGTGGCCGCCCCGCTCATGCGGTTGACGTTCTCCCACACGCCGTTGGCGGTCTCCATGCACTCGAAGTAGATCGGCGTGAGCTGGTTCGCCTCGATGCCGAGCAGCTCGCACAGCCGGTTGACCTTGTCCCAATCGGCGCTTTCGTAGCTGAGCACCAGCGCGTAGAGCGCGCCGGCGGGGCCGCTCCAGTTCAGCAGCGCGTTTTTCACCTCGTCCGAGATCGGCACCTCCGCCAGCGTCTCCTCCAGCGGCGCGTCGATAAGGTAGTCGAGCGTGGAAAACATACCCATCAGATACGCGTCGTTCTTCGAGATCGGCACGACCCGCGTCCGTTCCCACAGCGCCGTGCAGAAATTCGCGCGCAGGAACGAGATCTTGAGGAACTCCTCGAAGAACGGGTCCACCTCGCCGTCGGAATTGCTGGCGCAGAGCAGATAGATCCACTGCTGCATCTGCGTGATGCCGAGGTTCATGATCGCCTGATGCACCGTCGTCGTCCGGTTGCGCGTCGCAAACTGCACGGTGTTCGCCACGCGCAGCAGCGCGTAGGTCAGCGCCGCGTCCGTGGAGATGATGCGCTCGATCGCGTCCATGTCCGGCTCCGCCTGCGTGACCGCGTTGAGCAGACGGAAAAAGCTGCTTTTGAGGTAGCTGTTGTCATGCGCCTTCGACGCCAGCTTCTCCGCGACGGTATCGCCCTCCAGCTCGTTGACGCCGAAAGCGAGCGCCTTTTCATACAACTCGTCCGTGTCGATCCCGTACGCGATGCAATGCTTGCCCATGGCGGAGGCAATGCCGATCAGGTTACGAAGCGACGCGTCGCTCATGGTCTGGAAGTTCAGCTTGATATAGTCGATCTGGTCGATCAAGGAGACATAGCGCGGGGCAAACTGGAAGTCGTTGACCGCGATCCGGTAGCCCTCTTTCTTGAACATCCGGACAAAATGCATCGCAAGCGGATGAATGATGACGCTGTCGTCGATCTGAATCACAAGGTCTTCCTTTGCGAACAGGTGCGGGACCTTTTTCATCAGGAGCGTCGTTGTGAACGTCATGAAATTCAGCGACCCCTTGACGCGCTCCGTGTTCTGCGTCAGAAAGCTGTAGATGGTATCCGCCACGGCAAACTCATTGACGCCGGCTTTCTTCTGCTGGTCCGACTCCTCGCCGCCGTAGAGCGTATTCTCGCCATGATACAGGATCTCGTAGCCGATGACACGGCTCTCGGTATCCTTGATCGGACGTCTGACGATGAATTTGTTTGCCATGTCCAGCCCTCCTTTGCCGCAACCCTACGGCCCGGAAAATTACTGCGCCTGCTTCTGCTGCGCCTGCTCCAGCAGATGATCCATGACCGAAACCAGATGCCCGATCTCCGGCTTGCTCATCTGCTCGTCGGCGCCGAGCTCCTTGCCCTTGACGCGCATCTCCTCGGTGATGAGGGAAGAGAAAATGATCAGCGGGATATGCTGCAGCTCGGGGTCGTCCTTGACCAGCTTCGTCAGCCGGTGGCCGTCCATCTGCGGCATCTCGATATCGGTGATGATGAGCGCCGCCTTCTCGTCGACGTTCCCCATCTTCTTCGCCATGCTCAGATACTCCCACATCTCAAGCCCGTTGGGGAAATGGTGAAGATTGGTATAGCCCGCCTTGTGCAGCGACTCCTGGATCATCTTCGCGAGCAGGACCGAATCCTCCGCCATCAGGATCGGCTGGTCGTGGATCGTGCGCGGCCCCATCCTGTCGATCTCCGAGCTTTGGATCGTGGTCTCCGGCGCGATCTCGGCAACGATCTTCTCAAAGTCGAGGATCGTCACCAGACGCCCGTTGCACTGCGCGATGCCGGTCGCCACGCTGTCGCCCTGGCCGCTGATCGTCTTGTCGGGCTTCTGGATCGCCGTCCAGGAAATGCGGCTGATGCCGATGACCGTGTGGACGCGGAAGGCAATGTGCATCTTGTTGAAATTCGTGATGATGAACAGGTCCTTCTCGTGCAGCTCGGACTGATAGCCCAGATAGACGGGAAGGTTCAGCACCGTGATCACGGTCTCTCTGGGCTTGAAAATGCCCTCGACCGCCGGATGCGTGTGCGGCATTGCCTTGACCGGCTGGCTGAGCATGATCTCGTCCACCTTCGCCACGTTGATGCCGTACAGATTGTCCGCCACGGTAAACTCCATGATCTCGATTTCATTGGTACCGGATTCGAGCAGAATCTCGCTGTTTTTCTCTGCCATTTGTATACACTCCCTCTTAAGATTATCAGCTTTGCCCCGCGCCGCCGCGGAAGCAGCAATCAAGAATTGATGTCGCCCGCCCGCTTACAGGGTAATGACGGGCTGTCCGTAGGCGCGGATCTCGCCGACGCCGGTCCCCGGGTAGAAGGACAGCGTACGCGCCACGGAGCCGCCGACGTTTTCCGACAGGATCCGGATCCCATGCTTTTGCAGGTTCAGCTTCACGCTTTCGATGTTGCGCGCCCCGATGTTGCCAAGGTCGCCGTTGCCCGCGATCTCGAACATCTTTGCGCCGCCCGCGATCTTCGCCACGAGGCGCTCCTTGCGCGCGCCGCGCGCGATCAGCTGCGCCACCGTCTCCTTGATGCCGGTATCCGCGTACTTCATCGTGTTCTTGCGGTTTGCCTCCAT
>CACZCL010000015.1 GCA_902779695.1 Oscillospiraceae bacterium
GTCCGCTGGACGAGGAGTGCTTCGTGCGCGCGCTGCGCGACGCGGAGACGTATTTTGCGGGCGGCGCGCGGCGACGACGAACGGCCCATTAAGCAAGGGACGTCCCTTGCTGCGTTTTGCAGGGCAAAACGCAATAAGAAAGTCAATCCATGCAAAAACATTTAGGAGGTAACATCATGAAGCACAGAAACAAGGCGCTATCCATCCTGCTGACGGTCTGCCTGATTGTCGGGCTGCTCCCGTGGACGTCCATGCCCGTAAGGGCGCTCGACGCGGTCAGCTATCTCTACTATCAGGACGAGGCGGCGGCGATCGCCGGAATGGCGTCGACCGGCTCCTGCACGGCGTATACCGTCGTCAGCAGCCAAACCGCATGGGGCGTGGAGGGCGAGACGACATGGTACGTCGTCAGCAGCAGCACGACCATCGCGGACCGCATTGTCGCCACGGGCGACGTGCACCTCATCCTCTGCAACGGCGCGACGCTGACCGCGGGAATGGGGATCAAGGTCGAAACGGGCAACTCCCTCACGATCTACGCCCAGAGCACGGGCGAGAGCATGGGCGCGCTGACCGCGACCGGATCGGGCAGCGCGGGCATCGGCAGTCGCAGTGACGCGTGCGGCAGGGTCACGATCAACGGCGGCGTCGTCACCGCAGCCGGCGACAACGGCAGCGCGGGCATCGGCGGCGGATGGGGGTGCGACGGCGGCACGGTCAAGATCAACGGCGGCGTCGTCACCGCAACCGGCGACAACGGCAGCGCGGGCATCGGCGGCGGCAACGGCGGCGCGGGCGGCGCCATCACGATCAACGGCGGCGTCGTCACCGCCACCGGCGGCAACGAAAACGGCAAAGGCGGCGCGGGCATCGGCGGCGGGAAGAACGGCGCGGGCGGCACGGTCACGATCAACGGCGGCGTCGTCACGGCGACCGGCGGCGACGGCGGCGCGGGCATCGGCGGCGGCAACGGCGGCGCGGGCGGCGCCATCACGATCAACGGCGGCAGCGTCACAGCCAAGGGCAGCGGCAGCTACGGCGGCGCGGGCATCGGCGGCGGAAAGAATGGCGCGGGCGACACGATCACGATCAACGGCGGCGTTGTGAATGCTACCTGCGGCGGTTATGCCGCGTGCATCGGCGGCGGCTACTATAGCGACGGCGGCACGATCCGGCTCCTCGGCGGGCAGATCACCGCCCACGCGACGGACAGCGGCCAGACGGGCGTCGGCGCGAGCGATGGCAAATCGAGCGCGAGCATCACCCTCGGCTGGACAAATTCCGCCGATTTCATTGACGTTTCTGACAACTACAGCTATAGCTATAGCGGCACCGTGACCGTCGCGGAGGGCAAGCGCTTCCTCGCCACGAAGACGAAGGACGACGGATACGACGGCGGCGTCATTTCCGCCGGCAGCGTCGATTATAGCAATATGCTGAAAATCCGCAACGCGCGCCTCACGCCCGTTGCCGGCTATCTGGTGAATACGAACGGCGACGCGGTCGCGAACAAGCCCTTCTATGCGCAGGGCGACACGGTCACGCTGACGCCGAAGGCGGGTTATTCCTTCACCGCCGTGACCGCGACAAAGGCGGACGGCACGGTGGAGGTCTCGGTCGCGGAGGGCGGCGGCAGCGCGACGTTCACGATGCCGGGCGAGGACGTGACCGTCGAGGCGACGCTCGCGGGCAACGCCTACACCGTGCGCTTCAACGCGAACGGCGGCGGCGGTACGATGGCGCCCCAGAGCTTCGTCTACGGCACGGAGCAGCCCCTCGCCCTGTGCGCCTTCACCCCGCCGGATGGCAAGACCTTCGACTGCTGGGCGACCAAGGCGGACGGCAGCGGCACGACCTACGCCAACGCGCAAAGCGTCAGCACCCTGACCACGGAGACGGAGATCACGCTCTACGCCCGGTGGAAGACCGCGACCGAATGGGACGCCTTGCAGGCGCTGATCGACAACGCGGCAAGCAGCGCGACCGTCAAGCTGACGAAGGACTACACCGCCGTGGAGAACGACAAGGATCTGATCGTGCGCAAAAACCTCACCCTCGACCTGAACGGCCATGTGGTCGACGGCGCGGGGCAGGTCAAGTCCCTTCTCGGCGTCACGGACGGCGCCGCGCTGACCATCATCGACAGCGACTCCAACGCGATACACGATGGGCTTTCCTACACCGACCCGATCGACGACACAACGATCGTCCCCATCACCGGCGGCGCGCTCGTCCGGGCGGGATGCGGGCTGTACATCGAATGCGGCACGGCGACGCTCCAGGGCGGAACGATCGCGCTGAACAGTTCTTACGGCGTGGACGTCGCCGCGCTCGGCAACGATCAAGGCTCCTTCGTGCTGGACGGCGGCACGGTCTGCGGCAACCAGCGCAGCGGAATATATTGCAACCTCGGTCCGGCAACGATCAAAAGCGGCACGGTCTGCGGCAACAGCGACGGCGGTCTGAATGTTGCGAGCAAGTGGACCACAACAATGACCGGCGGCACGATCTCCGGCAACTGCGGCGGTCCGGGCGTCGCTTTGTACGGTTCGGCCAGCTTTGAGATGTTCGGCGGCAAGATCACGGGCAACAAGGCCTCGTATTATAGCGGCGCAGGCGTGTACATGGATTCCACCAGCACGAAGCTTACGATGTCCGGCGGCGAGATCACGGGCAACCATGCGACATCGCGTTATAGCTCTACCGGCGCCGGCGTGTATGCCACCGGTCAGTTCCGTGTGTCCGGCAAGGTGACGGTCAGCGGCAACACAGCGGGAGAGAACAACGAGCCATGCGACGTTTTTCTCTCCTATAACCCCAGTATCCCGACTGCTCCCAACGACCATCCGTTCCTTGTCGACGGCGCGCTCGATCCTGCCTCGCGCATCGGCTTCGCGGGCAGCTATCGTTTCGGCGGCAATTATGATGTCCTTCCGACGCTGGCAACCTACGGACTGCGCGAGGAAAATCGCGCAAACGCGCTGGACATCTTTTTCCTCAACGATCGCCTGAACGCGGCGGTGAGCGACTGCTGCCTCGCCCTGTATGACGGCGAGCTGTACCTCACCAAATCGGCGTACACGATTACGTTCGATTCGGACGGCGGCAGCGAGGTCACGGCGCAGGCGGTGCCCCAAAATAAACTCGCCGGAGGCTCGACCATCCAGACATACGACCCTGCCAAGGCGGTCGCGGTGAAGCCCGCCGACCCGACGCGGGAGGGCTTTACCTTCGTCGGCTGGTATGCGGGCGAGAGCGACACGGCATATGATTTCAGCACCCCCGTCACGGACGACCTGACGCTGACGGCGCGCTGGTACAAGCCTGTCACGAGCGTCACGCTGAACAAGACGACGCTCTCCCTGACCGCGGGCGATACGGCGACGCTGACCGCGACGGTCAAGCCCGCCGACGCGACGGACAAGAGCGTCACATGGAGCAGCAGCGACAAAAAGGTTGCCACGGTGGACGCGGGCGGCAAGGTCACGGCGGTCGCGCCGGGCACGGCAAGCATCACCGTCACCACGACGGACGGCAACAAGACCGCGACCTGCGCGGTGACGGTCACGGGCGTCGTGAGCGCGAGCGTTTCCGGCACGAAGCTGACCTACAGCCTCGCCGGCGTCCCGGCGGGCGCGAAGGTGGTCGCCGCGTGGTACAACGCGAGCGGCAAAATGCTTGGCATGGCGTCCGCCTCTCCCACCAAGGGCAATTCGACCGGCACGCTCACCGTCGGCACAGGCGCGGCGACGTACAAGCTGATGCTCGTCGACGGCGCGACCTTCGCCCCGCTGTGCGAAGCGTGGGAGAAGAAAGCGTAAGCAGATAAACTGGCAGACCATTTCTTTCCCCGCAAAAGGAGGCGCAAAGGCGCAGGGCTGAGCGAAACAGGCGAGGCGATTGACCGAATATAAGACCGTCCCTCCCGGTGAGGAGGGGCGCGAGAGGAACAAGTCAACACCATCTGCAAGGGTGCGGAAAGCCGGACGGCCTTCCGCGCCCTTTCTATTTTCTCCCGTTTTCGACAGTGTTCCCTAGTCGTCGCTTGTGAGGCGCTCGTTGAAGTAGGTATCCCAGCCCGCGCGGCCCGAGACGCCGCCCTCGGTGAAGCCGCGGCCGTAGGGCTCGATGTCGGCAAAGAGGTATTTCATCATCGCCATGCCGTCGTCGTAGTCGTCCACGAGGCGGTTCACCGCCCATACCCAGTACGCCGCGACGCTGCGCGGGTCCTGCACGTCCACGACCTTCTTGAGCTCCGCGAGGTTCCACGGCGCTATCTCGGCGAGCGTAAAATTCTAATCCTGCTTCCACTCCTCTTGCAGCTCCCGCGCGTCGGTCATGGGAATGGTGTTGTCGGTCTGCACCGTCGCCGCAAGCGCCGTCGTCAGCAGCGCCGCCGCGCACAGCATGACGGCGATCGCTCTGTAAAGTGTTTTTGCAGCCTTGTTCACAGTCGTATCCTCCTAAAATCAGTTCAGTTCCGCAAACGAGCGGGTATCCGACAGGTAGTTGTCGTCCGACCCCAGCTGCCAGCCGCGTTCGGTTTCCCGCCACTCCAGCTCGACGGTTCTGTTGTTGTCCGAAACGTAGTAATAAGTATGCCGCAGCATCTCCGAGCCCTCGTAGGCGTAGACCAGCGCGTGGAACCATCCGTTCGGGAAGTTCGGCTTGTAAAAGCCGTCCGACGCGCGCTCCACGATAAGGTCACGGCCTACTTCGCGCTCGGTGGTCTTCGTCTCGACCTCTCCCGTGCTTTTGAGCCTTTCGTCGCGCTCATACACGGGCATCCACACGCGAAAGTCTGGCAGATCGCCAAAACCCATGCGCTTGTAAGCGGCGTGCTCGGGGCGCAGCTCGATCTCCTCGCTCCCGCTCTCCACGGTGAAGTATTCAAACGCAAGATTGCGTTCATTGATCGCTTGCCGTGTTTCCGCAAGCGTGATGTGGGAGACGTCGAACCCATCCGGTACACGGAATGAGATATCGGCGGTGAGCGTCGGGCGCTCCTTCGGCGAACGGATGAAGCTCTCCAGAGGCTTGCCGGAGCGTACGAAATCGGCAGGCAGAACGTTTGGCCTTATACCGTTTGCCGCTCGCACACCGATATCGATGTAAACGCCGGTTGTGGCGACCTCGTACTGACCGCCGAGCCCAAGCGCGTCCGCCATGTAGGGCGCGCACAGCGCGCCAAGCTGCTCCATGGTCTCCTCGCTCTGCTCGAAGTACACCGTGCCGCCCAAGGTATCAAGCCAGTATTTCTGCTTTTCGTCGCCGTTTTGAAACGTGCCCGACACCAACGCCGTCGATCCATACGGCTCGGCGCTCTTAAGCTCCGCGTCGGGATAGCGGCTTGCAAGCCATTCGCGCATCATCTGTTCGCCCTTTTGCGCCGTGGCGTTCGTCTTGCCCTCGCTCGGCTTGCCGAAGCAGCCCGTGAGGCAGAAAAGCAGCATCAAAAGCGCCAACAGCGCAACCGCTTTTTTCATAAGCATCCTCCTGCGCGGCGCCCTCAGCCCGCTGCGGGAACCTCAAACACCTGCCCGAAGTAACCATCGCCGGCGAACTCCTTGAGAACGACCGCAACGGGATCATCGGTGCGGAGAAGATACGCGCAGGCGCACTCGATGCTCTCGCCCGGGGCGATCTCCTCGGTCACGTTTTCCTGCTCCCGCGCATACTCCGCGCTCTCGCTGCGCTCCAACCCGAAGCCGTCCTGCACGGCGTAAGCGGCAAACGCGGAGAAGAAGCTGGCGTCGTCGCCGCTGTTGTTCGTGAACCGATAACGCACGATGATAACGCTCTCGTCGTCCCAATCGACGCCCGCTTCCACGCCGAGGATCTCCACGCCCTCGCCCGTCTCCGACACATCGAGCATATAGGCGGGCGTGCCCGGATCGGCTTCCCACGCGGGGCCGTCATACTCCGGCGCGCCGGGGAGCGCATTCGGGTCAAACTCACACGTTGCGGCTTCTCCGTAGTAGTCGCCGAGCGTCGCGGTCACGGCGCCGAGCGCGGGATCGTATCCATAGAGCTGCGCGCAGCGCGCGGTGTAGCCGGGCGCCACGGCAAAGGAGCCGTTCGCCGCCTCGGGCACATCGTCGTAGAGATAGGCAATATCCAGCTCGTCGCCGTCCTGCTCTACGGTAAAGGTCAACGCCTCGAAGGGGGTGACGACCTGCTCGGAGGCATTGGTAAAGTCATACCAGACGCGGATCGCGCTCTCGCCGTCATCATCCTCCAACGCCTCCGCGCCGACAAACTCCACCCGATACGCGCCGACCGCGATTTGCTCGCCGCCGAGGTTTTCGGTCGTGGGGACGTTTGTCTCGGGCGCAGTCGGCGTGGTATTCGTCTTGTCGGTCGTCGGATTCGTCGTGGTTTGTGTTGTTGTGGTCGTCTGGCCGGTGGTCGTGCCGCCGCCATTCGTGGTCGTAACGCTCTTATTGCCGCACGCGGCAAGAGACAAGAGCAAAATCAAGGTCAAAAGAATGCAAGTAAGCTTTTTCATTTTCATATTCCTCTCTTTCTGATCATCCGTTGATTGCGCCGCCGCAGTATTCGCAGCGACCGTTCGCGTCGGGGAAGGTCGTCGCGCCGCACAGCGGGCACTTCACCGCGGCCTTGGGCGCGGCTGCCGCCGCGACCTCGTCGCGCACGCCCTGGCGCGCCTTCGTCAGCGCCTCCTTGATATCGCTGCCCATTTGGACATACTCCTGATAATCGTTCGCGCCGGGAATCGCGCGCATCCCGCCGGCCGGGACGGACATGCTGTGGCTGCCGGTGTTGACCGAGCTGGAATTGAGCTTGAAGCGCATCTCGTCAAAGTACGGATGGTTCACGCGGATCGTGATGTAAAAATCATAGGAATACTCGTAGCGCGGCGGGTTGTAGCTGACCTCCTTGCCGTCGGGGCCCTCCTTTTTCAGCTCGTCGCGATCCTCCTCGATGTCAAGGTCGCAGCCGGTGACCTGCGCATAATCCAGCACGTCGGGGTTTTCCTCGCCAAGCCTGCCGCCCCTCGACACCATGAACTTGCGCGCGTCCTCGTCGAGCAGCACCTTGTAGTTCCCGCCGAGGCTGCGCGTGGTATGAAACGCCTGCACCGCCCGCTTGTTCTCCTCGCGATAGGCAAGCTGCGCCTTGATCTCGTCCAGCGAGCTGTGACGGCGCTCGTTGAACCACGGCGAGAGCTTCGCCGCGCAATTTTTGCAGAGGTTGCCGTTCTCCAGCTTGCGGTTGCCGAGCAAACCGATCTTTTCACCGCAAACGTCGCAATACTTCTTGTCAAACAGTCCCATGGTGATTCTCCTTTCATCATTCAAAAATCCGGTTTTGTGAAACCGGTATTACAAAACGGCTAGACGCTCGCCGTTCTGATGGTCGAGGTGCTGGCGCTCGGAGAGATACTCCTCCAGCACGCCGCGGCACGAGGTCGCGATGATGCGCGGCTTCATGTTCGCCTCGACCTCCGCGAGGTCGATGTTGAAGATGTCCTTGAAGTTCTTGAAGTGGAAGTTTTGAAGGCCGAGCGTAAACATCTGCCCGTCCGTGACCTCCGCGCCTTCAAACGTGAACTCCTTATACGCATGGCTCGCGCGGTCATAGACCACATGCAGTCCCTCGGAGAGCTGGTAAAATTCGCTGTGTACGCCCTCCCAGACCTCGTCGCGCATCATGTACCTGAGCATTGCCTTGAGCTGCGCGCCCGTGACCTTGACCATGTACGACGCGTCGTCGTAGGCCGTCCTTCTTCGTCTGCGCGATCACCTCTTCGGTGATGATGCCGATGAAGAGCACCTTCATCCCGCCGACCTCCAAAATCTTGTACGGCTCGAAGAGGTGCGTGCGGTTGATGCGGATAAAGAGGTTTGCGTTGATGATGGGGAACTTCGCGCACTTCTCCAAAAACAGCAGGTGCGCGAGGCCGTAATCGACCTCGTGGTTTCCAATCGTCACCACGTCGGGCGAGAGCATGTTCATGATCTCGATGGTGGAGATGCCCTGGAACTCCTGGTCGATGATGTTGCCGCGGAACATATCGCCCGCGATGCAGTAGAGCGTGTTCGGCTCCTCCTGACGCACCTTGTTCACGTAGCCCGAGAGCAGGGACACGCCGCCGACCAGCTTTTTGTCGACCTCCTCAACGAGAAAGTCGCCGTGCATATCGTTTGAGTGCAGCAGCACCAGCTTTTTGAGGTTCTTCATGCGCCCTCCCATCAGCCGAATCCGAACATCTCGTTGTAGCCGTCGGGGTCCATGGTCTTCATCAGCCAATTGTCGTAAATGCGCATCATCGTGCAGATCGCCTGCTCGCGGGTGTAGCTGCCAAAGGGCGAGAACATATCGTTGCCCGTGCCACCCATCACGCGCCACTGGTTAAACGGGTCGATGAGTCCGGAGGTGAAGTCAATGCCGTCCCGCGCCCAAGGGGCAAACTGTCCGGCATCCTGAAAGCTCAGGGCAAGGCCCGGCGTCAGCATCAGAACGTTCGCCGCGCGGGCAAGCATCGTCGCCGCTTCCTGCCGCGTAATGGAGCCGTTGGGGTTAAACTTTCCGCCGCCCACGCCGTTCACGATGGCAAGCTCCGCGGCGGCGAGGATCTCCCGGTCGTTCGTGTCCGTGAACGAATGACTGAAGCCGCCGTTCTCCTCGGCAAACTCCACAAAGTCCTCGGCAAAGGTCTTGCGCATGAGCTGTACGACGAGGCGGCAGAACTCCGCGCGCGTGATGGGCGCTTGATAATTGCTTTGCAAATCCGCAGGGACAAGCTCGTGCCCGATTGCGCCGTCGACCTCCGCGTGCGCCCAGTCGGAGGGCTCGTCCGCGGCGAGAGCGGGAACACAGAGGGAAAGTGTGAGCAGCAGCGCGAGGAAGAGCGAGGTGAGTTTTTTCATGGCAGTTGTCCTTTCTTTGCATCATATTGGGAAATACCGTTCTTACTCTAGCGCGTTTTACGCGTTCGCACATCGTACCATCGGGCAAATTTTGAAAAAGGCGCAAAAAAATCCTGCCTCACGGCGGGATTTTTCTGCTTGTTTACGGGTTGCTCCACGCGGGGCAGAGCGGGACGAAGGTCGTCTTGTCCACCAGCATGAGCTTGTAGATGTCCGCGTCCGCCGTGACCGTCAGCGTCGCGTCTGTTGTGTTCCCCTCGCTTACATTCGTGCTCGTCATGCCGAGCATTCTGCCGTTCGCGTCATACCACGCGACGAACAGCAGCGCGTTCGCTGGAGCGCCGGTCACGGTATAGGTCAGCGTCGTGCCGCTGACCGACGCCGACACGATCCGCGGCGGCGCCGTAATACCCCACTGCGCGTACAGCGTCTGGTTTTCGCCGAGGCTGACGGGGGAGTACATATTGACGCGCCTGCCGCCCGACGGTGCGGTAAACCAGCCGAGGAAAACGCCCTTGCCGGTCGGGATGGGCAGCGGCCCGTAGAGCCCGCCGTTCGCGACGGTCTTGTTCGCCGTCACGGTCACGCCGCCGTTCGCGTTGAACACGACGGTGTGCGTCTCAACGTCTCCGCCGTAGTCCGGCGCGACGAAGTAGCCGACGCAGCCGCCGCCGCTCGTGCGCTTTCCTGTCGTCTTGTCGACGACAAAGTCCCGTTCTCCCACCGCGCCGGAGGAATTGCCGTGGACGACGTGCAGCGTAATCGTCCCGTTGCCGTTGTCGACCGCGCTCATCAGGAGCGTGGTATGGCTCAGGCTGGTTTTATAATCCGTCTCGGCGTTGAACGGCGATTCGTTCTCCCAGTCCCAGAGGATAACGTCGCCCTTTTGCGGCGTATAGGCGCCTCCGCCCCATCCGGTTTCCGTCCAGTCATAGTAATGCGCGCTCGTGCCGGAGGTGAAGGTCGTGGCGTTCGCGCCGCGGCTGTTGGCGAGCAGGCTCGTCGGAACGCCCGCCATGCGGACGCACCAGGTCGCGAACTCCGAGCACCACGCGTTGCCGCTGCTGCTCAGGTAGCGTCCGTACTCCGTGACGTCCCCCGTGCCGGCGGTATTGCCGCCGCCGTAGTCCGCCTCGCTGTCGCCCTCGTGGTAGCCCGCCTGCGAGCGCGCGATCGCGATCACGTTGTCGCGGTAGTTCTCGGTGAGCGCGACGGAGCAGAGGCTTTCAAAATAGGGGCTTGCGGTGTAGGCGTCGCTTTCCCTCGCCGAAAGCAGGGCCTCCACGTAGCTCTTCGCCGGCGAATCGTTGAACGGGTTCTGCCCCAGCGTGACATTCTCGCCGAGTGTAATCTCATTCAGCGCCTGGCAGTGTTCGAACGCATAGTCGCCGATGCTTTCCACGCTGTCGGCGATCGTCGCGGAGGTCATAACGTAGCAGTTTTGAAATGCACGGTGGCCGATGCGGGTAACGCCGGGCTCCACCACCAGACGCTTGATCTGTTCCTTCTTATAATTCTGCCACGGAATGTCCGCTGTGGTGGGAGACGCCGCGCCGGACGTGCTCTTGTTGTAATCCGGGATCGCCCCTTTGCCGCTGACGGTCAGCGTGCCGTCCTGCGCCAGACGCCAGCTCAGCTGCGTCCCATCCACCGTGCCCGAGTCGATCACCGCCGACGCGGCTTCGATCGTCAGCGTGCCGTAGGCAAGGCCCGTCGCGGCGACGTAGTTCGTTCCGCCCGCCACGTCGAAGGTGACGATGTAGCTGCCCGGCTCCGTGGGCCGCTCGGCCGAGCCGTTATACCGCACCGTGATCTCGCCGCAGCCGGTCCTGCCGCCCTTGAGCGCCGGCGCGGGGATCGCGTCGATGGGGTAGCCGGTGTAGGGCTGCGCGGCGATGGCCGGGATCGTGAAGTCCGCCTTCTCGGGCGTCTTCTTTTGCAGCGTCCAGTAATCCGACCGTGTCCCCGTGTAGTTGCCCTTTCCCGCCAGCGTCAGCGAGACCAGACCGACGTTCGTCGCCGTATCGCCGCCCGTGATGGTGTAGTCCGTGTCTCTGACCAGGGTTTTGCCGTCGCATGTTACGGAGTTCAAGGCCACGCCCTGCGCGTCGCCGCTGTAGGTCCTCTGCGTTCCGAAGTTGGCGCTTGCGTAGGAAAGATCCCGCCGCGAGATCGTGAAATCCGCCGAGGCGGTCTTGCCGCCGTATGTCGCGGTGACGGTATAGTCGCCCGCGTTATTGGGACGCGTCGCGCTGTTATAGTTCGTGCCGCCGCGCCCGATATAGGCGACGGTGACGCCCGCCGCCGCGCAGTAGAAGGGGCCGTTCTTCGTTTCGTTATAGGTCCCGTAATCCCAGCCGGTGACGGCAACGCCGACCTGATCGGTGCGCAGCTCCGCGTATTTGTCGCTCATACTGACCGCGGAGGAAGCCTTCGTGCCCGTCCCGTTATAATTGGCGCCGCACAGCAGCGTCGGCGCGGCGATCCTTGAAGTGGGGCGCGCCGCGTAGGTGTACCCCTTGGCGACGACCGTGCCGCCGGTCGTCAGAAACAGCTTGCTGTCAGCGCTCGACGAAATGCACAGGATGCCATAGCTCCCGTTCTCGCCTTCTGCGCCGCCGGGGACGGAGCCGCCCGCGGCGTTGATCGTGCCGCCGGTGACGCTGATCGGATAGTAGCTGCCGCCCGAGGGCATCTCCAGACCCGCGCTGCCGCCCGCGCCGGTCGCCGCGCCGCCCGTCGCGTTCAGCGTGCCGCCGCTCATCGTAAAGGCGGAGGGATCGGCGCCCCGGCTTTTCACGCCGCTGCCGCCGACGGCGTTCACCGTGCCGCCGGAGATCGTCAGCTTTTGCGCGTACAGGCCGCTGCTGCTTCCCTGCGCCGCGCTGCCGCCCGTCGCGGTCAGCGTGCCGGACGTGATGACCTCCACGGTGCTGCCGGAAACGGTGGCAGCGCCATAGACGCCGTAGCTGTAGCCGGTGCCGGATACCGTGCCGCCCGTCGCGGTCAACGTCGCGCCGCCGCTGACGGTGACCTCAACGGTGCTGCGGGGAACGGCGGTAGTGGCATAGACGCCGCAGCTGCAGCCGGTGCCGGTTGCCGCGCCGCCCGTCGCGTTCAGCGTGCCGGAGCTGAGTGCCAGACCTCCGCGGGCGTAGACGCCATAGCTGTCCGTGCCATCCTCGGTATTCCTCGGGTCTATGTCGCTTCCCACGACGGTGACGGCCAGCGTGCCGCCGCTCTGCTGCTCGACCGTCAGCTTGCCCGTGCAGTAGATGCCCGCCGCCTTGACCTGCGCCCATTCCTCATACGCCCCGAGATACAGGCTTGCATTTTCGCCAGCCGCGTTTTTGATCGTCAGGTTGCCGTCCACATAGATGCCGTAGTACTCATCCCCGCTGCCGCCCGTGTACTGGTCGGCGTCCGGATCGTTGACCGGGCTGAATTTATTTGTTCCCTTCAGCACCAGCGTCAGATCGCCCACGCAGTAAATGCCTGCGTCAAGAGATCCGGTGCTATTGGGATCGTAGTAATAACTGTTGCTGCCCGCGGCCCAGCCATCGAGCGTAAGCGTTCCGTTTGCGTACGTCGCACTGCCGTTATTGCCTGTGTCTGCCGTTGAAATGCTACCCCATTCAGTCACTCCATCTCCTACTACCTCATAGTATCCCGAACTGGCGGGTCCGACCCATTCGCCGCCAAGATACAACTTTGTCGGGTTCGCCGCCCTCGCGCTCCCGCCGAGCGCCGGCGCGAGCGAAAGCAGCATCGCGAGCGTCAGCAATAAGCCGCCGATCCTTTTTGCCTTCATACCGTTTCCTCCTGCTTTTTCCGCCGTCCCGGCAGGGACAGCCATCATTCCAACGTTAAATTAGCACGTTTTTCTCTGCCGCGCATCGTACCATCGGGCAAACATGAAAATATTTTTTTGTCGCTGCCGCATCGGACGGCGGTTGCTATTCGTTGATCACAAGCCCGCTCATGCGGGCGCGGATGGCGAGCACCGTGCGGTTTTTGAAGCCGGTCTTCTCCAGCATGCGCGTGATGTGCGTCTTGACCGTGCGCTCGCTCATGCCGAGCTTTTCGCCGATCTCGCCGTTGGTCGCGCCGGTGAGCAGCTCGCGCAGCACCTCCAGCTCGCGCTCGGTCAGCTCCGCGCTCGAAGCCTCGCCAAGCATAAGCTGCGGCGTGACGTCGGGATATACGGACTCGCCCGCCATCGTGCAATCCATCAGTGCGAGCAGCGGCTCCTCGCCGACCTCCTTGTACCAGAAGCTCTCCACGCCCAGCTCCCGCGCGCGCTGCAAATAGCTGACCTCCGGCATACTGGTGACGATGACGATCTTCGTCCGGGGGCTCAGGCGCTTGATCGCGGCGGCCGCCTCAAAGCCGACGGGGCTGTCGACAAAGATGAGATCCATCAGCACAAGATCGACCTGCGACACGGCGCAAAACGGCGCGGCGTCCTCCGCCGCGTCCAGCGAACCGACCAACGTGTAGTTCTCCGATGAAACGACAACATTTTCAAAGAGCTGGCGCGCCATGCGCTGGTCGTCAACGATCAACACCCGGTACGGCATATTTCTTCTCCTCCTTCGGCAACTCGATGTTCACGGCAAAGGCATCCGCGCAGTCCACGCGCATCGCCCCACCCGCGCGCTCGAGCTTCTCGCGCAGGTTTTTGAGTCCGCCCGTCTCCGCGACGGCGCTGCCCGGAAGGCTTCCGTTGTTGGTGACGCGCAGGGTGTAAGCGTCCGCCGTCTCCCGCGCCGTGACATACAGCGCGTCCGCGCCGCCGTGGCGCGCGGCGTTGCTCGTGCAGCAGATCAGCGCGTCCGAGAACAGCTCCTTGGCTCTGCCGCCTTGCGGCAGAGTCCCATCCACGTGGACAGAAACGCCCAGCTCTCCCGCCGCCCGCTCAACATAGGCGTACAGGTCGCGCCAATGCTCGGGGCCTTCGTTTTTCAGAAAATGGATCGCCTCGCCCCAGATGCGCAGCAGCGTTTCGCGGTCGCCCGCGCCGGGGTTTTGGTAATATTGCTTCGCGTAGAGCAGCGCGTGACCGAGATCGTCGTGGATGCTCACCTTTGCCGTGAGCACCTCTTTCTCGACGGTCATGCGCTCGATCTCGCGGTTCAGCTCGCGCAGGCGGCGGTTGAAGTCGCCGACGCGCTCGCGTTTCTCCTTAAGCTCATCATTGGCGGCGTACTCGTCTGTCAGATCGGTCGCCACGATCTCATAGAGCGTGTCGCCGTCCAGCTCGACGCTCTCGCGGCGGACGCTCCACACGCATCCGTCCGGAAGCCGCACGACGGGGTTTTCTCCGGTTTGCAGAAATTCGCACTGCCCCTCGCCGCGTTCCAGTGCGTCCCAAAGGCGCTCGCCGCTTCGCGGCGCGCCGCCCGTGACCGCGTAGGAAAGCGCCTCCATGCGCTCGTTCACCAGCTTCACCAGCCCGTCCGGCCAATAGCAGCAAACACCGATAGGCATACCATCCACGCTCTCCTTGATGGACGCCGTCTCGATAAACTTCTCGCTGTGGCGTTTGCTCTGCCATGCAAGAAGGAGCGCGGCGGCAAAGAGTGCGACAATGGAGATTGCCGTCCAGACGCCGTCCATACGGCGGGCGCTCTCGCCGAGCAGGAATTGCATCAGCGCATAGCTCGCAAGACCTCCGATGGCGCCGCCGGTCATCAGCCGCCGATTCCTGCTATGGCGCGCGCCGCGCAGCAGGCTGTACTGAAAGAGAAGGATCGTCAGAAAATCCAGCAGACACATGAGCCCTCGCGCAAGTGGGAAAAGGTCGGAAAATGCCGTCATTTCGCTTCGCCTCCCTTCCCGAAGGCAAGCCGCGCAAAGCCGCCGTCCTCATCCATGCGCAGCGTAAGCTCCGCGCCGAGCCGTTGGCGCTGCCGCGCGAGCCAGTCCCGCGGCGGAAGCGCGGACGGCGTTTCCATGACGAGCTTGAGGCGCAGAGCGTCGCCCGTTTCGACGGAGACAAACATCGCGCCAAGCCTCGGCAGCGCCGATTCCAGCGCCGATTCAAAAAAATCGTACGCCAGCATGATCTGCGCGCTCGGGAACATCCCCGCGCCGGGACAGTCCAGCGCCGTTTCGACGCCGCCCGCGCCGAGATATTCCAGCGTTTCGCGGATGGAGAGCACCAGCTCGTTCGAGGAAAGGTCGTTTGTGCCGTGCGCGACGAGCGCGAGGTTGATGCGGCGTTTGGCGTAGTCGCACAAGATCATCGAGCGCAGCATCCCGGCACGGTAGGTTTCCGCGTCCGCCGTTTCGTCGTTCAGCAGCCGCTCCGCCTCGGCAAGCTGCGGCCGCACGACGGGGATCACGCTGTCGTAGATGAGGTTCTGCGTCTCGTACGCGGCGCGCGCCGCGCGGACGCGGTTCTCCTCGGCGAGGAGGTCGTTTTCCTCCTCCAGATAGTCCACCGCCTCCGCGATCTGCCGGTTCGTCTCGTTGATTGCCGTGCAGTCCACGATGTAGCACGACGTGCCGCCTCTGATCCGCCGCGCGTGCAGGACATGGTCGGCGTTTACGATGACGCTTGCGTGCAGCGCCGCGTCTATCTGCGCGTTTGTCGGAGAAACCGCGTCGGCGGTGCGGTAGACGATGCCGCCGCTGTGGTCGGCGATCACCGCGTCCCAACGCGACCGTTGGAAAATGTCCTCGTAGTCGCTGTTGGAGGGGATGAGGCCGATCTGAATGAAGCATTCCGCCGTTCCCACGATCAGCGCCGAGTAAACCTCCTGAAAGTTGTAAAGATTGCTGCCCCACAGATAGAAAGAGCCGCCGTGTATCAGGTAAGCCCCGATCAGCACGGTAAACAACGCCATCCATGCTGTCGGGATCGTCCAAAACCGCTTGCAGCCGAGGACACGGCAGCGGCGCAGGAGCGTCATGAACGTCCAAAGCAGCAGCGCGGCGGTCCATGCCGCCATCACAAGATAGAGCCAGCCGTGGGAGTAGGCGTAGCTCCCGTCGCTCTTCACCGTGATATGGAACGCCGCGCCGTGTAGGTCGTTCGTGAGAAAACCCAGAACGATCGCCGCGCAGGGTATCCACAGCCACCGAACGTATCGCAGCGGCTTGTCACGCCAACGCCTGCCGACGCACTGCGCCGCGCTGAAAACGCACAGCGGCGCGATCGTGACAGGGACATAGTAGATATACCTGAGATAACGGTCCGCGGTCGCCGAGTACGCGAAAAAGTTCCAGCGGCACACGCGCAGGACGAACAGCAGGGCGCACGCGCCCGCCGCCGAAACCAGATAGCGGCGGACGTGCCATTGGATGACGCGCTTTTGCACCGTCAGGATCCACGCGATCAAAATACCGCAGTACGTGAGCGTCGCCGTGTGGTGAAGCTGGATGGGGCGCGTGGTCAGCACCTGCGCGGCCTCGGCAAAAAGGATGGCGAGGCCGAACCACAGGATATGCCGTCCGGTCTGTTTGCTGATATGCGGCATACCTTGCGCCCCCTTTCCGCGGCAAAACGTTCCTGTCATGCGGAACACAGAATATCACAAAAATCCCGCCGCGGCAAATCCGAAGCCGTCAGTTCCCCGCAAGCTGCGCGTCGAAATAGTCGATCAGCTCGCCCACCAGCGGCCGCAGGGCGTCGATCTCTTTCGGCACGCTCGTGTAGACGTTCATCTGGCTGTCGTCCTCGAACCAGAAGGTCAGCTCCAGATCGGCGGACATGGTCTCCCAGTCCTCCTCCGTCTGTTCATAGCCGTAGAGCGACGAATGTGTGTCGTAACGCCGCAGGTCGTAGTGCGTCAGGATCTCGTTCACGCCGGCGAAGAACGCCTGCTCGTCCGTGATCGGGGCCTCCGTTTTCTCCCGGCCGATAAACCGGCAGAACATGCGCCGTCCCTCGGCGTCCGGCTCCGACCAGATGCCGTAATCGCGGATGCTGTCGTTCTCGGGATCGCGGAGCGTGAGCGCGACGTTATCCACCGTACCCACGACCGCTTCGGGCGGGGTGAGGGCGTCGATCCCCCGCGCGGCGAACCAGTTTGCGAACGCGAGATACGTCGCGCGCGACCATTCCCAGCTGGGTTCATTGTTGAGCGTGAAGGTCAGCTTCTCGCCCGAGGCGTAGTTGACCGTCAAGGTGGAAGGCTGGTACTCCGGCGGAAGCCCTGCGGTAATGCGGTACTCGCCGTTCCACTCGGCGAGCTTGCACTCGTCGATGATCGCCTGCAGCGCGTCGAGCAGTTCCTTGTCCGCCGGGGCGCTGGTGCCCGTCACGGACTCCGTCGCCGTCAGCACGCCGGAATCGTCCGGCTTGACCGCGAACGTGTAGAAGACGTTCTTGTTCCCCTGCGACCACTCGCCGGAGAGCAGAAAGGCCGCGTAATAGTCTGAAATGTCCTTGGACTCGATCACCTTCGGCGCCTTGCGGTCGGTTTTGTCCGTTACCCCGCCCGTGACAGGCGCCAGCGGCGGCTTTCCGCGACAGCCGCCGAACCCAAAGATCGTCAATGCCGAAAGCAGCGCCGCCATGATCCGCATGATGTGTTTTCCTTTCCTGTTCCGCATTTGTAAAGCTCCTTCGTTGTGGCAGATAGCGCGGCAGACTCCCAAACGCGGCTGTCTCCTCGCGGGAACAGCCGCGCTTTTTCCTGTAAGTCCCTTACGGCTTTGCGGTGCCGCAGCCGGGGCAGAACGCGCCGTCGTTGACCTTGCCGCATTTCGGGCAGGTCCACGTACCGGCCGCCGCGAGCGGCTTGCCGCAGCTCGGGCAGAAAGCGCCGCCCGCCTGCTGCGCCTGCTGGCCCGCCATTTGGTAGGTGTACTCGCTCGGCTCGGCGCAGATGTCCACGACCTTGCCCTGCTCCACGATCGCCATGCACTGGCCGTCCGCGACCGCGATGACGCTGCCGTCGGAGATGATGTTGTCGTTTCCGCGGGTGTTGCTGCTGCGGCCGGAAACTTTCTTCTGTCCCTTGACCGCGAGCACGTTTTCAGGAATCGCGTCGCAATAAAAGTATTCCTTCCACTGATCGGCGAGCACGCCGCCCGCCGCGCCGAGCGCTGCCTGAATGAGTCCCATAGTCTTTTCCCTTTTCTTTTTCTGCGTTTTTGGGTATCTTTGTTTTGGATTCTGCGATGATTGTAACACAAGGAACGCCTCTCCGCATCGTCCGATAGTACGATGCGGAGGATTTTTTCAAGCCGCCTTTTTTAGCCCTTTTGCCGTCAAAACGATCGACAGCACAATGACGATCAGCGTCGCAAGAAACAATATGGCAGAAGCGATCAGCGTCAGCGCCGGTGCCGGATGCCCCGCCGATCCTGCAGCGCCGCCCCACGCCGCATCAATACGGGCGGCAAGCGACAGCAGCAGGAGACTCAGTCCTAACTGTGCCGGGATCATCAACAGCCACAAGAGAGGCTTTAATTTATTTCCGTGTTTCATTTCATCGCACCTGCGTGTAGGCGTTGCCCAAAATGTCCTGCATATCGTCGTAATAGATGTCCATAAAAGGCTGGGAATTGACATTTTGGAAGAGGGACGTCGGGAAATAGAGCGTCAGATGATCCTTGCTCGCGTCCCAGCCGACGCCGCCCTCCGACTCCGGCAGGCTCACCGCCGCCTTGAGCGCCGCCGGGAAATCCGTCGCCGCGGGCACGCTGCCTTGCAGACTGTAAGTACCGTCGCTGCGCTTCATCTGCCCGGCGAGATAATCGCTGAGCGCGTCCGCGCTTGTGAAGAGGTCGGAAAGCGAGAGGAGTTTCCCGGTCTCCGCGTCGATGCGGTATCGGATCGTGCCGTACTTACCGTAGCCGCTTTCGCCGAGACCGAGTGTGTTCATGTGGCCGATGCTGAGGCTGAAGCTGAAAATACCCTCGTCCAGCATCCAGTTCTCCGGCGTATAGAGGGAGTAACCGAAGATCCTGTCCCCGGCCTTCTGCGCCTTCTCATAGGCGGACTTGGGCGCGGACTGCATCGTCTCATAGTCCGCCCTCAGCGCCGCCTCCGCCTCGGTCTTGTACCGTGCGGCAAGAGAATCAAGCGTCTTCATCAGCGCGCTGTGCGTGCCGTCGAGGTCGTGGAACGCAAAATAGGTCACGTCCAGCGAATAGTCATACGCCTTGGGCCAGTCCGGCTTGACCACGATCTTCTCGCAGTCGACGCCGCTCGCCTTCTTGAAAAGTCCCTCGCCGCTGCCCACACGCTTCATCGGTTCCGTGGAGTGGAACGAGCCGTCCTGATAGTTGTAGCCGGCGTCCACGAAGGCGAAGAACAGCAGGTCGTGCAGCTGCGTCTGGAAGCTCTTCCAGTTCTCCGGCACGCTTTCGCCGTTCGCGCTTGAGCGGATGACCTCGCCCGTGGCAAGCGTCAGTTCCAGCGTGTAGCTCGCCGCGTCGCGCGGCAGACCCTCGGTATGGACGTCGAGTCCGTTGAGCGAGCCGAGGTTTGCCTCCTTCACGAGAGCTTGCAGCTTTTCGACCTTCTCCTCGGATAGCGTGATCTCCCGGCAGAACGGGGACGAAACGCGCGCCGTTCCGTCGTCCGAAACGGTGAGATCATAGGAGTAATCACCCTCATAGGGCGGCTGCGGCGCCATGTCACTCGAGGGGTCGTGGTAGGTACCCTCGTCGTAGAACGAGACCTTCATCGCGCGGATCGTCAGGTCGCCGAAATCCTTTTTCGCGTTTGCGTCGCTCTTGTCCACGGGCGGGTCATAGACGACCGGCGCGGGCGCGACGTACGCCGTGCGCTTAAACTCGGTGCGCTTATAGCCGCCGTCGCCGTCGAGCATCGGCTGCGTGTAGGCGATGATTTTGTCCGCCCTGGCGTCGTAGGAGATGTCCACGAAGAAGAACAGCTCTCCGTCCGCCACCTTGAGCAGCGTTTCGCCGAACTTGGCCTCCGCCTTATACTTCGCGCTTTCGGTAAAGGCATAGTCGCCCTCGCGCGCGTAGGTCAGTGTGGAGCCGTCGACCGTCAGCGTGCCGCCGTTTTCGTTCTGCTCGTACCACGCGCCGGTATAGCCGCCTCTCGCGGTGCAGCCCGCGGCAATGCAGCCCAGCGCCAAAAGCGAAATCAGTAATAACTTCATTCTCATGCTCCCATTCCTCTCTCACCAAATCGTCGGAAACCAGTCAAAAACAACGCCGTTGTCGCCCAGCGTGAACGGGATCGCGACCTGATCCACCTCACCGGTCGAGTACCGCTCCATGGTATCCTCGTTCATGTCACAGCGGTGGATGCTCGCGAGGATCTGCCCGCCGTCCCTTGCGTCGTTCATCTCCACGGCGTAATCCACCGACTCCACCGTCCAGTCCGTGCCGCGCCCCGCGGCGGCACAGTAGAGCGTGCCGTCGAACTCCTGGAACATCGCGAGCGTCGTTTCGCTCAGGCGCTTTTCGACCAGCTCGGGGGAAAAGCGTGTCAGAAGTCTTGCCTTGAGATCCGCCATCGTTTGGATGCCCGGCTCGTCGAAGCGCAGATACGGCATCTCATAGGTTCCGTAGTCGTTGGTGATCGTACCCTCGCGGGTATCGTCGTAATCGAGCGGCGCGCTGCCCTCAAACCAGTACCACAGCTCCGTCGCATCGTAGTAGTCGCCGAGGATCTGCGTTTCAAGCGGCAGGTCCAAAAGGCGCTTGCCGCGCTCGTTCAAAAAGCGCGCGAGCTTTTCATAAGGAACGGTAAACGTCGGCATACCGGAGGCGTAGGGCGCGATCTCATACTCGTCGAAGATGACGTCGACACCGTCCTCGCCGAATGAGCCGTTGTACGCCTCGCGCCCCTCGATGGTCTGGGCAAAGCCGTCAAAGTACCAGCCCTCCTCGCCCCGCTCATAGATGCCGTTTATGATGTCGTCGGAGATCATCTTATGGAGCTTTTCGGGTCTGTCCGTCAGATCGGAAAGTTCAAAGAACTCGCCCGTTTTCAGATCGAAGTGGAAGTTCCTGCTCGCCTCCGCGCCGTGCGCGCCGCCCCAGTATGTCGAGGTGAACATGCTCACTTCCAGTAGATCGCCGCGCCAATACGGCTCGGAGACCTCGCTCATGCCGTAATAAGCCGTAAAATATTGACGGTACTCGGGGTCTGTCTCATTATACTGCTCCATCGCGGTTTTCCCAAGGTCGCGGACGTCCTCCAGCTCCAGAACATACTGCCAAACGCCGCCGTTGAACGCATCGACGACCGCGAGCATCTCCTCCGGAGGTTCGCCGCACTTGCCATCCTCGCCGTCGCACACAAGCTCCAGCTCGGGGAAGTCATAGTCAATCGACGCGAGCAGTACGCCGCCGTCTTCAAATTTGTCCGCAGCCTTCGTTGTTTTCAGCTCATAGCGCCACGAGGCCTCCGGCTCCGATGCCTGCTCCGGCGCGTAGGTCGACTCCGCGCTTTGCTCTTCGGGCGTCTGCGCCGCGCTTTGAGCCAGCGCGTCAGTCGACTGCGTTGCCGCCTTGCCCGCGCAGCCGGCAAGGGAAAGCAAAAACAGGAGAAGCGCCGCAATGATGTAAATTCTTTTCATCTTTCTCTCCTTTTCCCACCAAAGTACAAGCAAACCGCCATGAGCATTGCTTCACAACAGTTTGCATTATAGCATCATTTTTTCCCCTCCGCATCGTCCGATGGTACGATATTTGAAATATATTTAATAATTGTCAAAAAATACGATGTGTATATAGATCTCTCATAATTGTTGCTCTTTGGATAGATTTGCTGTATACTGCGCCTGGTATCACATCCGCCGATCCTGCTGTGTTTGAACAATGAACAGACACAAGTAAAAGAAGGGGGCAAAGTGTTATGCAATTCAAAAAGGGTGATGGCTGGAAGGCTTGCTATGATGAGGAAAAGGGCTTATACACGGCAGAGCGCGGCGGCTGCGGCTACTATCATCTGTACGAGATCACGAAGGACGTCTTCGACGCGCTTGCCGACGGAATGCGCGACGATGAAACGTATAAGCTGATCAGCAGCGGGCGACACCTCTACATGGACGTGGACGACCGCTGCGGGCCGCCGTATACCGTCGTGTTTGACGATGATTACAAAACGCTTTGCCCGTGGGCGCACGTTGTCGGCGGCGAGCATGTCTGGCCCGCGGAGCTGACCGACGCGGCGGTGGAGCTGTTCGATTCCGAAAAGCAAAACCGCGAGCAGCGGCGAAAAAAACGCGAGCAGCGGGAAAAGGGGCATCATGCATAACCCACGGTGTCATAATCAAATGGGTAATACGGCAACAGAAGCGCGAGCGTCACCTCCGGGTGGCGCTCCTTTGCTCTCTGTACTGCTCCTGCCGCCATGTAGTCAAAGCGCCCGTAGTGTCCGGCTACGAACTCGCTGACGCCGTACTCGGCGATATGGCGCTCCACGGCGGCGACCAGCAGCGGGCGCATCGTCTCAGGCGCGTTGCGGTGTCCGATGAAAAAGCAGGTCTTTCCGTCCATGTATAATCACCCACATACAATGCATTCTAATCCTGCAAGTGCTTTATTATATCATTGTATTGCTATATATGGCAATATACGGCTATAAATAAAGATTGGAAATGATGATACCCTATACAGGGTGATTGAATTGCAGACAAAATATGAGCAGGAATTTATCCGATTTGGCTTGAAGGTGCAGTATTATCGCAAGCTGCGCGGCATGACGCAGGAGGCGTTTGCCGATAAGGTGGGGATGTCGTGGTCATTTCTTGCCAAGGTCGAAAGCCCCACGCGCGCTTTCGGTGTGTCGATGGATAAGATTTTCGCAATCGCGGAGGCACTGGAGATACCGGCCTCCAAGCTGTTTGAGGAAGATTAGCGCCTCGGCTCGACACGCGATCCCGCGCCGCATGAGCTGGTCGAGCGCATCGAGCGCGAAGCGGAAAACGGCAGCAATTAACGCGCGTCCGAAGCGAATCGGGCGCGCGTTTCCATATATTGTTATCAAACATTTGTTTGCTTTTTGTCCCCCATTGTGATATGCTGTCTGTACTACGATGGGAGGAGGCGGTCGGCATGGCGGGGCGTATCTACGTTGCAATAGACCTGAAATCGTTCTACGCGAGCGTCGAGTGCGTGGACCGCGGACTTGATCCGCTGAGCACCAACCTCGTCGTGGCGGACGAAAGCCGCACGGACAAGACCATCTGCCTCGCGGTGTCGCC
Source organism: Oscillospiraceae bacterium (assembly GCA_902779695.1). Lineage (GTDB taxonomy): Bacteria > Bacillota > Clostridia > Oscillospirales > Oscillospiraceae > Hominicoprocola. The sequence continues at coordinate 23,042 of CACZCL010000015.1, forward strand.
GTCGCTCAAAGCCTACGGCATCCCCGGAAGGCCCCGCCTCTTTGAGGTCGTGCAAAAGGTCGGGGAGGTCAACGCCGAGCGGGCACGGCAGGTTCCGGGCGTGGAGCTGTCGCGCGGCACTTATCACGATCCCGTGATCCGTTCGGACGCCTCCCGCGCGCTGGACTACATCGTCGCGCCGCCGCGCATGGCGAGGTACAAGAAGGTCAGCACCGATATTTACAAAATCTATTTGAAGTACGTCGCGCCGGAGGATATCCACGTCTATTCCATCGACGAGGTGTTCATGGACGTGACGGACTACCTGACGCTCCACAAAATGACCGCCCACGAGCTGACCATCACGATGATCCGCGACGTG
>CACZCL010000016.1 GCA_902779695.1 Oscillospiraceae bacterium
CGAAATCCCACCTGCGTGTGCTGCGGCCGGTGCTGCTCTCCGTCAACCCCGTGCAGGACGACCGCACCACAGAACGCCTCGGCGAGCGGATCCGGGCCCCGTACATCCTTGTGCATGAGCCGCTGGACACCGCGGAAATGGTGGGGCTCATCGGAAGGATGCGCGCGGTGCTGGCCATGCGGCTGCATGTGCTGATCTTCGCGGCGTCCCGGTCCGTGCCGCTGGCCGCCGTGTCCTACGACCCGAAGGTCGCATCCTTCCTGGATTATCTCTCGCAGACGAACTATGTGGATTACGACGCGCTGACGTCGGCGGAGCAGCTTTGCGCCCTCGTGGACGCCGCGGCAACGGCGGATCGCGAAGCGCTCCGGCGCGCGACGGCGCACATCATGGAGATCGAGAGCCGGAACACGGAGACCGCAAGGCGGCTGCTGGAAGGAGAGGATTGAACCATGACGAGAACGGCGGTGCTGGTATCCGGCGGCGGCGCGACGCTGCCCCGCCCGCGGCGGCAGGGCGTCCAGCAGGCGCTGCGCGCCGAGGACCAGCTCCGCGCGCTCCAACGCCTCCCGTGCCTCCCACGTCAGCGTGTCCGCCGCGCCGCCGACGCCGATCAAGGTCACTCGCATTTCAGCAGTCCCTCACATTCGCTCACGATCTCCTCAAAGCCCGCGCCCGTTTCGACGGGGCGCCGCAGCACGAGCAGCGCCGCCCCGCACTCCCGCGCCGCCGCCGCTTTCTCGGGAAAACCGCCCGCCGCGCCGCCGTCCTTGGTCACGACGAAGCGGATGGCAAACTGGCGCAGCAGCGCCGCGTTCAGCTCCTGCGAAAACGGCCCCTGCATCGCGATAATGTTGCGGTGCGGGATACCCGCCGCCTCACAGGCGGCAAGGCTCTCGTGCGACGGCAGAACGCGCGCGTAGAGCCGCCCTCTGTCCAGCAAGGCGAACGCGCCGAGCTCCTTCGCCCCCGTCGTCAGCAGCACGTTTCCCTCCGTGCCGCGCAGATACGCCGCCGCCTGCGCAGCGTCCGCGCACAAAACGGCGCCCTCCGCCGCGCACGCGCCGCGCAGCAGGCGGCGGTACGGCACGCCGGCGGCGGCGCAGGCTGCCTTGACGCTTTGCGTCACCCGCGTCGCGTAGGGATGCGTCGCGTCGACGCAGAGCGCCGCGCCCTGCAAAAGCGCCTGCTTCTCCGCCGCGCTTTTGCGCCCGGTCAGCACCGTGACGCCGTCCGCCTGCCCCTGCTCCTCCGCGCCGTAGGGCGTGGCGACGCAGACGACCGTTTCCGCCCCCAGCGCCGCAAGACGGCGCGAAAGCGCGCGCCCCTCGGTCGTCCCGCCGAAAATCACGATCCTCATGGCGCCCGATAGCCGCGCGGCGTCACCATGCGCCCGCCGATCTCTCTGGTCGCCGACGAGCCGACAAACACCGTCGTAAACATATCGGTCTCCGCTTCCCGCAGCTCCGCGAGCGTCAGCAGCCGCGCTTCCCGCCCTTCGCGCCCGACGTTCCGCGCGATACCGCAGACGGTTTCCGCGCGCCGCGTTTCCAGCAGGATATCGCAGGCGCGGCGCAGATGCTCCGAGCGCCGCTTGGACGAGGGGTTGTAAATCGCAAGGGCAAAATCTCCTTCCGCCGCGCAGCGCAGGCGCTTTTCGATAATCTCCCACGGCGTCAGCAGATCGGACAGCGAGATCACGCAGAAGTCGTGCCCCAGCGGCGCGCCCAGCGCCGCCGCGCCGGCGAGCGCCGCCGACACGCCGGGAACGATCGCCGCCTCCACCTCCGGGTATTCCGGCAGCAGCTCCAGCACGGGCGACGCCATGCCGTACACCCCGGCGTCGCCGCTGCACACCAGCGCGACGGTTTTCCCGTCCCGCGCCGCCTCCAACGCGGCGCGGCAGCGTGCGAGCTCCTGCCGCATGGGGGTGGAAAGAGTCTCCTTCCCCGGGCAGAGCGGCGCGATCAGCTTCAGATACGCCGTGTAACCGACCAGCAGTTCGGCAGCGTCTAAGGCGCTTTTTGCCTCGCCTGTCATGTAGTTTTCCTTGCCGGGACCGATCCCGACCACAAACAGCTTACCCATTTTGCCAGCTCCAATCCAGCCGCACTGCCTTTTGCGCGAGCGCGAAGGAAATACCGTCGCCCGCGTCCTTGCGAATGAGCAGCGATCCTCCCGCGCCCGCCGCCAGCACCGCGCTGCGCTCGCAGACGTTGTCCACGCCCGTCACCGAGGCGACAAACGCGGAGGCGGTAAATTCCCCGCCCGCTTCCGCCAGCTCCCCTGCCGCATAGAAGCGCAGCGGCCAGCCCTGCGCAGCGCAAAACGCCAAAAGTCCATTTTCGTTCTTTTTTAAGTCTATCGTCGCCGCCAGACAGACCGCCTCCCGCCAGACGCCGCGGGCGCGGCAGAAGGCGGCGAACCGCGCCTCCAGCGACTCCGCCGTCGTGCCCCGCCGGCAGCCGACGCCGAGCACGAGGACGCGCGGCACAAGGGCAAGCCCCTCGTCATGCGCGCGGACGTCCACGCGCACGTCGGCTTCCCCGTCCTCCCGCAGCGTCACGCCCTCCGGCGGCTCGCCGTCGACGGGAAACGCCGCGCGCACCGTGATCGGCGTGCCGTCGAGCAGCCTGGCCGATACGCCCTTGATCCCGCGCGGGTCTGGGATCGCGCAGTTCTGCGCCTTCGCCCACTCATCCACCGCGAACACGCCGTTCACGTCCGTCGCCGTCGTAATGACCGCCTCCGCCCCCAGCACGCGGGCGATCTCCCGCGCCAGCGCGTTCGCGCCGCCGAGGTGCCCCGACGCCAACGGGATCGCGTAGCGCCCGCGCTCATCCACGCACACGACGGCGGGGTCCGTCGCCTTGCTGCGAAGATGCGGCGCGATCGCTCGCACCGCGATCCCCGCCGCGCCGACATAGACCAGCGCCCGCGCGCGCGAAAACCGTTCCGCCGTCCAGCCGTCCAGCGACGCGCCGCAGCGTGTGCAGCTCACCTCTCCGCCGAGCGCCGCGCGCAGCCGTTCCGCCAAGGCGCGTCCCCGCTCCGTAAAGGCGAGATAGGCGATCTCTCCGCTCATGTCTTCGCCTCCCGGTACCCCGTGGAAAACGTCGGGTCATAGAGTCTGCTGTTCTCGTACGGCGCGTCCAGAAAGCCGCCGACCAGCACCAGCGCCGTCCGGCTGACGCCCGCCGCCGCGCCCGCCTCGGCGAGCGTACCGACCGTGCAGCGCACGACCTTCTCCTCCGGCCAGGTCGCCTTATAGACGATCGCCGCGGGCGTATCCGCCGCGCAGCCGCCTTCCAGCAGCTCCGCGCGCACTCCCTCCAGCATCCCCGCAGAGAGGAAGACCGCCATAGACGCGCCGTGTCCCGCAAGCCGGGAGAGCTTCTCCCCCTCCGGCACTGCCGTCCGCCCCGCGAGGCGCGTGACGATCAGGCTCTGGCTCACCCCGGGCAGCGTGAACTCCGCTTCCAGCGCCGCCGCCGCGCCGAACAGGCTGCTGACGCCCGGCGTCACGTCAAAGGCGACGCCGCGCGCCGAAAGCGCGTCCATCTGCTCGCGGATCGCGCCGTAAAGGCTCGGGTCGCCGGTGTGCAGGCGAACCGTCGTCTTTCCCGCCGCCTCCGCGCGCTCCATAAGCGCGATCACCTCGTCAAGCGTCAGCCGCGCGCTGTCGTGAAGCGCGCAGCCCGGCCTGCAGCCGTGCAGCAGTTCCGGATTGACAAGGCTTCCCGCGTAGATCACGACGTCCGCCTCGCGAAGCAGCCGCGCGCCGCGCAGCGTGATCAGATCCGCCGCGCCCGGCCCCGCGCCGACAAAATGCACCATCGTCAGACCCTCCATTCGCGCAGCAGCGCCTGCGCCGTTTCCGTCCGGCCCAGCAGCCCGTATTCGTTCGAGAACAGCACCGCGCCCACGCGAAGGCTCTCGCCGGCGCGCCGGTCCAGATGCCGCTGCGCCGCCGCGAGCAGGCTTTTCATCACCGCCTCGCGCAGTCCGGCGGTATCCAGCGCCGCGATACAGGCGTCCGCGGTCACGGCGTCCATCAATCGCCTGCAAAGCGCCGCGTCCGCGCCGCAGAGCGCGGCGTGCGCCGTAAACAGCTCCGCGCGGCAGTCCGCCACCCGCGAATGCGTGTTCATGATCCCGCCGGCGAGCTTGACGAGCTTGCCGATATGCCCCACGAGCAGCGCCTCGCGGTAGCCCTCCGCCGCCGCGATGTCCAACGCATCGCCTGGAAAGTTAGAATACTTTACAATAGGTATATTTTTTGGTATTGAGCCGTCCTGCCGCAGGTAATCCGCGCCGTAATTTCCGGGCGTCAGCAACACGCGCAGCGCCCCCTCCGCCCGATGCTGCCGCAGCTCCGTCGCGATCGTCTCGACCAGGGCGCGCACACTCATCGGCTCCACGACGCCGGAGGTGCCGAGGATCGAGATGCCGCCCTCGACGCCCAGCATCGGGTTGAAGGTCTTCTTTGCCAGCGCCGCGCCGTCCGGCACCGAGATCAGGACGGACAGCCCGCCGCCGTAGCCGGTCTCGGCGCAGACCTCCTCCACCGCCGCCGCGATCATCCGCCGCGGCACGCTGTTGATCGCCGCCGCTCCGACCGGCTGGTCCAGCCCCGGCCTCGTCACGCGTCCGACGCCCTCGCCGCCGTCGATCGCAATCCCTCGCTCTTTCCTTCGCACCGCCGCGTACACAAGGCAGCCGTCCGTCGCGTCGGGGTCGTCGCCCGCGTCCTTGCGCACGGCGCAGCGCGCCGTATCGCCGTCGAGGGAGCAGTCCAGAAGCGGCGTCTCCACCGTCCAGCCCTTCGGCGTCACGAGGCGCACCGTTTTCGGCGCCTCGCCCGTCAGCAGCAGCCACGCCGCGCCCGACGCCGCCAGCGCGGCGCAGGAGCCGGTCGTATAGCCGCAGCGCAGAAGCCTCTGCCCGCTGCGGACGTAATGCTCAAACGCCATCCGTGCCTCCCGTTCTCCGCGCCAGCGCGGCAAGCTCGGGATAGCGCGCCAAAACCCTGCCGTAGTTCTCGCGGACATGGGGAAACGCGCAGTCCACGCAGCTCTTGCGCCCTGTTTCGGTGTAGCGGAAGCTGCCGCCGCAGCGCTCGCCCAGCGCGTAGAGCGGGCAGTAGCAGAACAGGCAGTTGAACGCCTCCTCCGCGACCCCCGCGTGGCAGGGAAACCGGTCGCAGGCGCGGTTTTGGAAAAACGAGCTGTCCGCCGGCTCCGCCGCGGCGGACTCGGTCGCGCCGCCGAGCAGGGCGGCATAGCTGCCGCGGGGCATTTGATAGAGTTCCTCGATGTATCGGTCTATAAAAATCTCCTTCGGCGCGCCCACGCGGTCCACCACGCCGTCCCGGATGCAAACCAGCGTATCCGAAACGTGGCGCGCCAGCGTCAGCTCGTGGAGCGAGAGCACGATCGCAAGCCCCTCCTGATGCGCCATCTCCCGCAGCAGCGAGAGCAGCTCCATCTGATAGCGGACGTCGAGGTACGACGTCGGCTCGTCCAGCACCAGCACCTCCGGCTCCTGGCAGACGGCGCGCGCCAGCATGACGCGCTGGCGCTGCCCGTCGCTGAGCGCCGTGAACTCGCGCCGCGCAAGATTGGAAACGCCGACGCGAGCCATCGCGGCGTCCACCGCCGCGCGGTCCCGCTCCGACAAAATGCCAAGCGTGCCGGTGTAGGGGTAGCGCCCGAGGCTCACAACGTCGCGCACGCTCAGCCGGTCGGTGCGCACGCGCTCCGTCGTCAAAATCGACAGGCTCTTCGCCAATTCGCCCTGTTCCGTTTTCTCCAGCGAAGCGCCGGACAGATACACAGTGCCCGCCAGCGGCTCCAGCTGCCGCGCGATCGCCCGCAGGACGGTCGATTTGCCCGCGCCGTTCGGTCCGATGAGCGTCAGGATCTCCCCGGGACGCACGGAAAAGCTGATATCGCGCACGACGGCGGCGCCGCCGTAACCGGCGGCAAGCCCCTCGGCGCGCAGAATCGCCTCTCTCACACGCTTCCCCTCCTTTTGCGCGAAAGCAGCATCCAGATCACGATCGGCGCGCCGAACACCGCGGTCACCGAGCCGATGGCAAGCTCCGTCGGCGCGAACAGCGTCCGCGCGAGCAGGTCGCAGCCGAGGCAAAACACCGCGCCGCACAGAAAGCACGCCGGCACCATCAAAAGCGGCTTTGCCGTTTTGAAGAGGCTCCGCATCAAGTGCGGCGCGGCGACGCCGACAAAGGACACCGGCCCCGCGAACGCCGTCACGCAGGCGGAAAGCACGCTGGAGAGCAGGATCAGCTTCCAGCGGAACGCCTTCAGATCGACCCCCAGATTCCGCGCGTACGCCTCGCCGAGCTGGAAGGCGCTCATGGGCTTGGCAAGAAGAAAGCTCCATGCCGCGCCCGCCGCCACGACCGGCGCGATGACGCGCAGATTCGCCCAGCTGATGCCCGAAAAGCTGCCGAGCGACCAAGCCCGTAAATTGACGATGTTCGCGTCGTCCGCGAACGTGACGATCAGGTCGGTCGCCGCCGAGCAGACATAGCCGATCATCACGCCGCAGACGACGAGAAGCGGCGTCTGACGCACCCGGCCGGCAAGCAGCAGGATCACGCCCATCACCAGAAGCGAGCCGAGAAACGCCGCGCCGTACAGCGCCGCCGAGCCGACAAGCACGCCCCGGCTGAGCAAAAACACCATCGTCAGCGCCACCGTCAGCTTCGCGCCCGACGAAACGCCCAGCACGAACGGCCCCGCGATGGGATTCGCGAAAAAGGTCTGGAGCAGGAAGCCCGAAACCGCCAACGCGCCGCCGAGCAGCGCCGCGGCGAGCATACGCCGCGCACGCAGGTCCACAATGGGCGCGGCGAGGCTGTTCCCCGCCCCGCGCAGCGCCGCGAGTATCTCCGCCGGGGCAAGCGCCACGCTGCCGACGGCGAGGCTTGCCGCCATCAGGGCGAGCAGCAGGAGCGTCAGCAGCCCGAAGGCAAGCGCGCAGCGCGATTTCCGTTCCATGTGCCGCTCCTCCCTTCCGTATCATCCGTCGTCAGCGCAAGCGCCGCAGATAGGTCAGCTCCTCCGCCTCCGTGCCGACGAGCACCGCGCGGAAATCAGCGATCATGCCGCCGATGGCGGAGGTCTCCTGAAACAGGTTCTGCTCCGTCGTCCAGACGTTGCCCTCCCGCACCGCCTTAAACTCCGCGAACAGCGCGTTCGCGGCAAGAAGCTGCTCCAGACTCTCCATCGGATAGATGTTGCCGTTGTAGATCAGCGCGTCCGCGTCCCGCGCGCCCGCGTAAAACGCCTCCAGCTGCATCTTTTCGGTGGACAGCGCGTTTTCCGCCTCCGTATCCGCCGCCGGAACATAGCGTCCGCCCGCGAGGGCGATCATCTTCGGAATATAGTCGTCCGCGCGCCGCACGTTGACGTAGCCGTTGGGGCTGAGGTAGAAAAACGCGGCGGTCCGTCCGCTGTCCTCCGCGCCAAGGACGCCGCGAAGCGCCTCCTCCTGCGCGTCGAAGAACGCCTCCGCCTCCGCCGCCCTGCCCACCAGCAGCCCGTAGAGCTTGATCCACTCCAGCCGCCCCAGCGGATGCGGCTCGTAGCTCGACCGCTCCACCAGCACCGGAATGCCAAGCGCCTCCAGCTGCTCCCGCGTCGCGGGGCTGTGGAAGATCATCGTGTTCTCGACGGCGAGCGTACAGCCCTCCGCAAGCAGCAGCTCATAGTCCGGCGCGCGATACTTTCCCGCATAGAGCAGCTCGCCGGCCTCCATCGCCGCCGCGACCTCCGGCAGACTCCAGTCTCCCGCCGACGTGCTCGTGAAGCGGACGGCGTCCAGCGCGTCCAGCTTCCGAAAGGGGTCCATTGCCCCCGACGAGGCGAGATAAAGCCGCTTGAGCGGCGTGTGCAGCACAACGGCGTCCGCCGCAAGCTCCGCCGGAGCGTCGCAGCCCTCCGGCAGCAGGAGCCAGCGCTCCTCCCCCGCGATCGTCACAAGCGAAGCGCCGCCCGCGTAATAGTCCACGGTGAACTGCTCCGCGTAGCGCAGCGCCATCCCTCCCGCCGGGCTCACGCGCTCCTGTTCCGCCGCCTTCTGCGCCGCAGGCTCCGCCGCCTGCGGCGCGCTCCGCTGCGCGCAGCCGCTCAGAAGCAAAGCGGCGCACAGCAGAAGCGCCGCTTTTCGCGCTCTCACGGCGCCGCCGCAATCGACTCAGAGTCGAATCGCAGCGTATATTCGATCTCGTGCGGCTGGCTCATCGCCGTCGTGTCCGCAATGACGGAGAAAGCACGGTCAAAAACCGCGACAGGAATCACGAAGGTCGAGTTCCCCTCCGTGTTGACCGGCAGAAACATCTCGTCCCCCAGGCGCATATAGTCATAGTTCGCGCTGCCCCAGACGATCTCCGCCGTCGCCGCGCCGCCTTCGACCCGCAGCGCGCAGGGCGAGGCGACCTTTGCCTTGCCGGAGCCGCCGCCCAGCGTCACCGCGACGGCGTATGCGCCGTCGGCAAGACCGAGACTCTCCGCCGTCGTCAGCGTCTCAAACGCGTCCAGCGGCAGCGAGTCGGCGCGAAACACGAGCGTGCGGTCATACCACAGCTCCTTGTTCCGGCTCCATGCCGCGCAGGAAACGGGCGCGTCCAGCGCGTCTATCGCAAGCGCGAAGGTGCGCTCTTCGGGCGTGACGTATTGCGACGCGTCCGCCGCCGCGGCCTCCTCCGCCCTGCCGGGGAACAGATAGCCGTAGGCGTCGCTGCTCATCGTCAGCTCCGCCGTCATGGCGCCGCCGTCGACGATCAGCTCGCAGCTTTCGATCTTAAACATCGACGAGCTGGAATCCACCGCGACGGGATAGGCGCCGTCCTTCAGCTCTTCGGCGCAGACCGGCGCCATGCCCTCCGTCCCCACCGCCTCGACCGCCGTCATCTGCGACGCGTCCGCGACAGCGGCGGTATTTGCCTGCTCCGCCGCCGCGCTCTCCGTCTGCGCGGGCGGCTCCGCGGGCGCGGCCTGCGCGGGAGCCTCCGCCGTCGTGCCCTGCGCCTGCGGCTTTGACGATCCGCAGCCCGCCAACAGGCAAAGCGCGAGCAGCAGCGCCGATAAGCGGCGCGAATTTATAGACTTATCCATTGATCGAGCCTATTGTTTCCTGCGCGTGGGCAACGTACATCCGCTGGATCGCCTCGATGCCGCCGAGACCCTCGATCACGCACTCGACCTCATAGCCCGCCGCCTCGAAGACGGACTTCCACGAATCCTCCTCGTCGCCCGCCATGTCGTTGTTGGCGTGGTCGCCCGCGACGACCATCAGCGGCCGCAGCACGACGCGCTTATAGCTGCCCGCCTTCACCGCGGCGAGCACGTCCTCGACGCTCGGTTCCGCCTCGACGGTGCCGATAAAGTAATTCTTCATGCCCTTTGCGTCCAGAACGCTCTGCATCTTTTCATACACGCCGTTGGACGCCGCCTCGGTGCCGTGTCCCATGAAGCAGACCGCCGTCTCTCCGTCGTCATACTGCGCCGTCGCCGCGACGAGGGCGTCCGCCACCGCGCTGAAATCCCCGTCCGTGGTCAGAAGCGGCGCGCCGAGCTCAATGCGCTCGAACGCGTCGGCGTACTGCGCCAGCTCGTTCGCAAGGTCGTTGTACTCAAAGCCGTCCATCAGGTGCGTCGGCTGCACGACCAGCGTCTTGACGCCGTTGGCAACCGCGCGCTCCAGCGCCTCGGTCACGTTGTCGATCACCTCGCCGTCGCGGCTTTTCACGTGGTCGATGATGATTTGGCTCGTGAACGCGCGGCGCACGCTCCAGTCGGGGAACGCCTTCGCAAGCGCGGACTCGACCGCGCCGATGGTCAGCCGCCGGCTGTCGTTGAAGCTGGTGCCGAAGCTGACGACCAGCAGCTCCTTCTCGCCGATGCCGTCCTGATTGCGCGGATCGTCAAGCGATGCATCGCCGGTGGTATAGTCCTCCTCGTCCTCATCCGCCGCCGCGGGCGCCTGCGCGGGCTGCTGCGCCGCGGGAGCGCTCTGCGCCGGTTTTTCGGCGCTTGCCGCCGGCTGCGCCGGCGCTCCCGCATTTCCGCCTCCGCACGCCGCCAGCAGCAGTCCGAGCGCCGCAAGCAGCATCATGCCAAGCATCTTTCTTTTCATGGTTCTTTCCTCCTGCATCTCATAAAAAATCGTGCGCCCCGTCCGCCAGCGGCAGACGAAAAACGCACGTCAAAGCCAAGCCGGTTCAGCCGGCTCAGCTTGTGAACGCGATTTCCGGTTCCGGCGGAAACGCCGACAGCCCTCGGGCATTCTGACTCATCCGCGCGCAGCGCCTTTCCGCGCCGCCGCGGCATCACAGTGACCGACTCGCGGGGCTTCTCACCCACATTTCCCCTGCCGCCCGAAGCGGCGAGGGCCGTCCCCTGTTTTATTGTCTATTTTATATCATAGAATCGCTCGAAAAGCAACCGAAAGTTCAGCCTTTCGACCGTTTATGCAATTTCGACAATTCTTCCCTGTCTCGCCGCCGTCCTTTCATTCACATCGTGGAATCTGTCCGTCTGTCGAATCCTCCCTTGACTTTAATGATTTTATGCGTTAAACTGTAACGCGTCAAAGCGAAGAAGCGCTTGACGGAAAGGACTGATTTCTTATGGTGATCAAAGCGTTGCTGCTCGTGCTGTTTTTCGGTGTGATGGTCGGCATCGGGCTCTATTGCCGCCGCAACGCGACGGACGTCAACGGTTTCGTGCTCGGCGGGCGCAGCGTCGGCCCCTGGCTGACGGCGTTCGCATACGGCACCTCCTATTTCTCCGCCGTCATTTTCGTCGGATACGCCGGACAGTTCGGCTGGAAGTACGGCATCGCCGCCACATGGGTCGGCATCGGCAACGCGTTGGTCGGCTCGCTTCTTGCCTGGGCGGTGCTGGGCCGCCGCACCCGCATCATGACGCAGCATCTCTCCAGCGCCACGATGCCCGAGTTTTTCGGCAGGCGCTTCGGCAGCAGGCCGCTCAAGCTCGCGGCGTCCGCGATCATCTTCATCTTCCTCATTCCCTACACCGCAAGCCTCTACAACGGTCTCAGCCGCCTGTTCGGCATGGCGTTCAACATCGACTACTCCGTCTGTGTCGTCGTCATGGCGATCCTGACCGGCGTTTACGTCATTGCCGGCGGCTATATGGCGACCGCGATCAACGATTTCATCCAGGGCATCATCATGATCTTCGGCATCATCGCGGTCATTGCGGCGGTGCTCCGCTCGCAGGGCGGCTTCCTCGCGGCGCTCGACGGTCTCGCCGCGGTCAGCGACCCGTCCGTGTCCGCCGCGCCGGGCGTGTTCAACTCCTTCTTCGGGCCGGACCCGCTCAACCTGCTCGGCGTCGTGATCCTCACGTCGCTCGGCACCTGGGGCCTTCCCCAGATGGTGCAGAAATTCTACGCCATCAAAAGCGAGAGCCAGATCAGCAAGGGCATGGTCATCTCCACCGCGTTCGCGGTCATTGTCGCGGGCGGCTGCTACTTCCTCGGCGGCTTCGGGCGGCTCTTCACGGCGCAGCTCGGCGTTGCGAACGGCGTTCCCGCCGGCGGCTACGACGCGATCATTCCCGCGATGCTCTCGGGCCTGCCCGACCTTTTGATCGCCGTGGTGGTCATCCTCGTGCTCTCCGCCTCGATGTCGACGCTCTCCTCCCTCGTGCTTGCCTCCAGCTCGACGCTGACGCTGGATTTCCTCAAGGGCGGCGTCATCAAGGACATGGACGAGAAAAAGCAGGTGCGCGTCATGCGCGCGCTGATCGTCGTATTCATCGCGATCTCCGTCGTGCTTGCCATCATCCAGTACCGCTCTAGCGTCACCTTCATCGCGCAGCTCATGGGCGTGAGCTGGGGCGCGCTGGCGGGCGCCTTCCTCGCGCCGTTCCTGTACGGGCTGTACTGGAAACGCGCCACCAGGGCGGCGTGCTGGACCAGTTTCCTCTTCTCCAGCGTCGTGATGGTGCTCAACATCTTCGTGCGCGGCAGCTTCCCCAAGCTGCTCCAATCCCCCATCAACTCCGGCGCCTTCTGTATGCTGGCGGGGCTCGTGCTCGTCCCTCTCGTCAGCGCGTTCACCGCGCCGCCGGAGAAGGCGCTCGTCGAGGACGCGTTCTCCTGCTACGAAAAGCGGGTCACCGTGCGCCAGAGCGAGGCGCTGGGCGACGAGCAGACATAAAGCCGCTGTACAAACCAACGAGGCTGTGGTATGCTGTCCGCGTACCACAGCCTTTTGCAAAGGAGACCTTCCATGATCGTCGATATCCACACGCACACCTTCCCCGACGGGCTTGCCGCCCGGACAGTCGATAAGCTTCAGTCTATGTCGCACACGAAGCCGTTTGTCGACGGAACTACCGCAAATTTAATTAAGTCTATGGAATTATCCGGCGTCGACCGTTCCGTCGTTCTACCCGTGGCGACTAACGCGCGTCAGGTGCCGCACGTCAACGACGCCTCCATCGCGCTCAACGAGCGGGGCGAGGAAACGGGCGTTTTGTCGTTCGGCTGTATGCATCCGGAGTTTTCGGACTGGAAGGCGGAGCTTGCCCGCCTCTCCGGCGCGCGCGTCCGCGGGATCAAGCTGCATCCCGTCTATCAGGCCGTTCCCTTCGACGACGCGCGCTATCTCCGCATCCTCGACCGCTGCGCGGAGCTGGGGCTGCTCGTCCTGCTCCACGCGGGGCGCGACGTGGGCTTCCCCGGCGCCCCGGACTACGTTTCCCCGGAAATCATCGCGCGCGCCGCGCGGCAGACCGACGGCGCCACGCTGATCTGCGCGCACATGGGCGGCTGGCGGCAGTGGGACGACGTGGAACGCTTTCTCCCGCAAACCGGCGTCCTGATCGACACCTCCTTTTCCCTCGGCGCGATGACGCCGAACGGAGACGGGTATTACCAAACGCCTGAAAGCCTCGCCCTGCTCGGCGCGGAGCAGTTCCTCCGCATCGTGCGCGCCTTCGGGGCGAAGCGCGTGCTCTTCGGCACCGATTCCCCCTGGGGCGGGCAGCGCGAAGGGCTTGCGCAGCTTCGCGCGCTGGCACTTTCGCCGGAGGAGCTTGCCGCGATCCTGGGCGGCAACGCGCAGAGGCTGCTCGGACTGTAAGCAATCGGCACAGGAAAAAGGCCGCCCCTCGGGGCAGCCTTTTTCTTTCAGAAATCGGGAGAGAAGCAATCACTCCTCCAGGGGCCTCAGGTGTGCGTCAAGATAGAGGACGTGGTTCTCCAAATGGTGGTGGACGTCGTAGATCTGGAACACGTCGGTGTCCACCTTGAAGATATCCCCTTCCTCGGGCGTCTTTTCCATCTCGTTGAACACAAAGGTCGGTCGGATCGTGGAATTGTCAACAAAAAGCCTGTACATGATAATTCTCCTTTCCCATTTGAGCCTGTGTGGTATCACAAGATTCGAGAAGCCCTCCCGAAATCTTTACAGATTTGCCAGCTCGTCCGCCTCGACGAGCCGGATGCCGCGCTCGGTCAGCGCGGCGGACGCCTTCGCGTCGTCGGCGACGCGGAAGATCATATACGCTGCGTCCTTCTTTCCGCCGAGAAACGCGTACATATACTCGATGTTGACCTGCGCCGCGGCAAGCGCCTCCAGCACCTGGTCAAGCCCGCCCGGCACGTCGGGCAGCACCACGCCGACGACCGGCGTCAGGTTGTGCACGAAGCCCGCGTCCTTCAGCACGGTCGTGGTCTTGTACACGTCATCCACGATGATGCGGGCGATGCCGAAATCGCTCGTCTCGGCGAGCGAGAACGCCCGCATGTCGATCTCGTTCTCCGCCAGCACGCTCGTCATCGCCTTGAGCGCGCCCGGCTTGTTTTCCAAAAATACGGAGATCTGCTTAACGCTCATCTTGTAAACCCCCTTAAATCTTACGGTTGTCGATCACGCGGACCGCCTTGCCCTCGCTGCGGACGATGGACTTCGGCGCGACCAGCGTGACCTTCGCGGCAAGCCCGAGCATCGAGCGCAGGCCGTCCACGATCTGCTTCTGGCGTTTGGCGATCTCGCCCATGTTGTCGGTGAACATCTCACTGGTCATCTCCACCTGCACGTCCAGCGTATCGGTGTGGTTGACGCGGTCGACGATGATCTGATAGTTCGCGCCGTAGCCGAGGTTCAGAAGCACCGTTTCGATCTGGGACGGGAACACGTTGACGCCGCGGATGATGAGCATATCGTCCGTGCGCCCGCGCGGCTTTGCCATCTTGACGTGCGTGCGCCCGCAGGAGCACTTCTCATGCGAGAGCACGCAGACGTCGCGCGTGCGGTAGCGCAGCAGCGGGAACGCCTGCTTCGTGATGGAGGTGAACACCAGCTCGCCCTGCTGCCCGTCCGGCAGCACCTCGCCGGTCTCGGGGTCGATGATCTCGGCGATGAAGTGGTCTTCGTTGATGTGCATACCGTTTTGCGCCGAGCACTCGAACGCCACGCCGGGGCCCGACAGCTCCGTGAGGCCGTAGATATCGAACGCCTTGATGCCCAGCGTTTTCTCGATATCGCGGCGCATCTCCTCGCTCCACGCCTCCGCGCCGAAGATGCCCGCCTTGAGGGGGATCTGCCCGGGCGTGAGCCCCATCTCCTTCATCGTCTCGCCGAGATAGGCGGCGTAGGACGGCGTGCAGCACAGGATGGTCGCGTTCAGGTCGCGGATGAACATGATCTGCCGCTCGGTGTTGCCCGAGGAGGTCGGAATCGTCAGACAGCCGACCTTGTGGCTGCCGCCGTTGAGTCCGGGGCCGCCTGTAAACAGGCCGTAGCCGTAGGAAACCTGACAAACGTCCTCGTCCGTCGCGCCGGCGGCAACCAGCGCGCGGGCGCAGCAGTCCTCCCACAGGTCGACGTCGTGCTGCGTGTAGAACGCAACGACGCGCTTGCCGGTCGTTCCGGAGGTGGACTGGATACGCACGCAGTTTTTGAGCGGCTCGGCGACCAGGCCGTAGGGATACGCCTCGCGCAGATCGGCCTTCGAGACGAAGGGCAGCTTGCGCAGATCCTCCACGCCCTTGATATCCTCCGGCGTGACGCCCTTCTCCTCCATCTTCTTGCGGTAGTAGGGCACGTTGTCCCAGACGTGCCGCACCTGGCGGACAAGCCGCTCGCTTTGCCAAGCGGTGATCTGCTCGCGGGACGCGGTCTCGATCTCTGGCTGGTAATAGCGTTCCATAGGGGTTCTTCCTTTCTGTTATGATAGCATATTGTGCAGGAAATTGCTACGGTCTTTTGCTCTTTTAGTCAGATTATACAAAAACACGACCCCGCCCCCATCGGGCGAGGCCGTGTTTTTTCCTGTTCAGCGGCGCATCTCCCACTATGGGCAGTCTGTTTTCGGCACGGCAAAGAAACGGCTAAAGAAATAGCCGCTCGTAAAGCTGAACACCTGATTGGACAGCTTGTTCATTGCCGTGTCTCCTTCCGCGTTTTTTAACAGTATAATGCGTTAGAGTGCTAAAGTCAACCCGCTCTTTGCACAAATCGCGTGACGCTTACGGTGTGCGATCAGGCATTTCTGCCCAAGGCGAAGGCCTTGCGGTTGAGGTCGAGGAACTTCTCCGGCACCATCGCCGCCAGCGAGCGCTGCCACGCCTCCTCCGGCAGATCGAAGTAGTGCGAGAGCCGCCCCATCAGCACGATGTTCACCGCCTTGCTGCTGCCCGCCTGCTCCGCCAGCGCGAGGCAATCGAGCGCGTCGACCTTCGCGCCGGAGGCGCGCAGCTTCTCCACCAGATTTTCAGGATACGACGCCGCGCCGGTGATGACCGGCATGGGGTCGATCTGCTGCGTCGAGGTGACGATCTGTCCGTCCGGCTTGAGGTATTCCAGCCAGCGCGCCGCCTCCAGCAGCTCAAACGAAACGATAAAGTCCGCCTCGCCCTTGTCGATGACGGGCGACGCGACACGCTCGCCGCAGCGCACGTAGGTCACGACGCTGCCGCCGCGCTGGCTCATGCCGTGTACCTCGGAGACCTTGACGTCGCAGCCCTGCTCCAGCAGGAGATGCCCCAGCAGCTTGCTCGCCAGCAGGCTTCCCTGCCCGCCGACGCCGACGATCATGATATTCTTTGCCTCCATCGCTCAGCCCTCCTTCGCCGTGCTCGCAAGCGCGCCGGTCTTGCAAAGCTGTGAACAGACGCCGCAGCCGACGCAGAGCGTCGCGTCCACACGCGCCTTGCCGTCCTGGAAGGAAACGGCGGGGCAGCCGATGCGCATACACGCCTTGCAGCCCACGCACTTGTCCGCATCCACACGCAGCGGCGCGCTGTGCTTGACATACTTCAGCAGCGCGCAGGGGCGGCGCGAAATGATGACCGACGGCTCCTCCGCCGCCAGCTCCTCCCGCAGCGCGGCGTCGCACGCCGCAAGGTCGTAGGGATCGACGACGCGCACGCGCCGGAAGCCCATCGAGCGGCACAGCGCCTCTAAGTCTATTTTCCCCGCCGGATCGCCCTTGATGTTGAAGCCGGTGGTCGGATTCTGCTGATGCCCCGTCATGCCCGTAATAGAATTATCGAGTATGATCACCGTGGAGTTCGACTGATTGTAGGCGATGTTGGCAAGCCCCGTCATGCCGGAGTGCATGAACGTCGAATCGCCGATGACCGCAACGGTCCTGCGCTCGCTCTCGGCGCCGAGCGCCTTGTTGTAGCCGTGGATGCCGCTGACCGACGCGCCCATGCAAAGCGTCATTTCAATGGCGTTGAGCGGCGCGGCGGCGCCGAGCGTATAGCAGCCGATGTCGCCGAGGACGGTGCACTTGTTGCGGCTGAGGGTGTAGAACATGCCGCGGTGCGGACATCCGGCGCACATCGCCGGCGGACGCGGCGGAATGCTTTCGTCCAGCGCCTTGCCGCTATGTACGGGAAGGCCGAGCTTCCCGGCGACCAGATTCTGCGAGAATTCGCCCAGCGGCGGGAAGACTTCCTTCCCCACGCAGGCAAGCCCCAGCTCGCGGACGTAGGTCTCGATGAAGCCGTCCAGCTCCTCCACCACGGTCAGCGTGGTCACGGACGCGGCAAAATCGCGGATCTTCTTCTCCGGCAGCGGCCAGACCATGCCGAGCTTCAAAACCGGGAACCGGTCGCCGCAGACCTCCTTGACGTACTGGTAGCAGGTCGAGGACGTGAGAATGCCGATTTTGTGGTCCTCGCCGTCCTCCACGCGGTTTAAGTCCGTCGTCTCGGCGAACGCCGCGAGCCGCGCCATGCGCTCCTCGACGTGCGGATGGCGGCGGATCGCGTTGGCGGGGGTCATGACGTACTTGGCGATGTTCTTCTCGTACGGCTTTGCCGGCGGCTCCACGCGCTCGCCCGGCTCGACCACAGACTGCGAATGCGCGATGCGCGTGCACATCTTCAGCAGCACCGGGCAGTCGAACCGCTCGGAGATCTCATACGCCCGCTTCGCGAACGAAAGCGCCTCCGCGGAGTCCGACGGCTCCAGCATCGGCAGCTTTGCGCTGCGGGCGTAGTGGCGCGAATCCTGCTCGTTCTGGCTGGAGTGCATCCCCGCGTCGTCCGCCACGGCGATGACCATGCCCGCGTTCACACCCGTATAGGACACGGTAAACAGCGGGTCGGCGGCGACGTTGAGCCCGACGTGCTTCATGCCGCAGAAGCTGCGCTTGCCCGCAAGACACGCGCCGAAGGCGACCTCCATCGCGACCTTCTCGTTCGGCGCCCACTCGCTGTACACGTCGTCGTATTTCGCCAGCTCCTCGGTGATCTCCGTGCTCGGCGTGCCGGGATAGCTCGACACCACAGCGACGCCCGCCTCATACAGCCCGCGCGCGGCGGCGGCGTTGCCCAGCATCAACTGTTTCATATCTGTTTCTCTCCTTGCCTGTTGATTATCCTGATTCTAGCACAACCGCCCGCCGAGGTAAACTGTTTTTCTTGACAAATGTGGAAGGATGCGCTATGCTTTTGTTGTTTAAAACTTTAATGCTTAAAATTAGCAAAGTGAAAGGATGTTTTTCCCATGCCCATCACCGATCTGCTGGAACGCAACAGCAAGCTCTACGGCGACGAGGTCTGCCTTGTCGAGATCAACCCCGCCGTGCAGGAGCGGCCTCGCGTGACCTGGAAGGAATTCGAGCTGATCCAGCCCTCCGCCGCCGCGCCCTACCGGCGCGAGATCACCTGGAGCGTGTTCGACGAAAAGGCGAACCGCGTGGCGAATATGCTGCTCTCCCGCGGCGTGCGCAAGGGGCAGAAGGTCGCGATATTGCTGATGAACTGTCTGGAGTGGCTGCCCATCTATTTCGGCGTCCTGAAGGCGGGCGCGATCGCCGTGCCGCTCAACTTCCGCTACACCGCCGACGAGATCAAATACTGCGTCGAGCTGGCGGACGCGGATATCCTGTTTTTCGGGCAGGAGTTTATCGGCCGCGTCGAGGACATCGCCGAGGAGCTGGGCAGGAGCCGGATGCTCATTTTCGTGGGCGAGGTGCGCCCCACCTTCGCGGAAAGCTACCACGACCTGACCGCCAACTGCTCCTCCGCCGCGCCCAAGGTGCTCGTCGAGGACACGGACGAGGCGGCGATCTACTACTCGTCCGGCACCACCGGCTTTCCCAAGGCGATCCTGCTGGACCACACGGCGCTGCTGCAATCCGCGCGCATGGAGGCGACGCACCACGCCACAACGCATGACGACGTGTTTCTCTGCATCCCGCCGCTCTACCACACGGGCGCGAAGATGCACTGGTTCGGCTCGCTCTTCACCGGCAGCCGCGCGGTGCTGCTCAAGGGCAACACGCCGCAGGCGATTTTCGACGCCGTGTCGCAGGAAAAATGCACCATCGTGTGGCTGTTGGTGCCGTGGGCGCAGGATATCCTCGCGGCGCTGGACCGCGGCGACCTCAAGCTTGAGGACTACCAGCTCTCCCAGTGGCGGCTGATGCACATCGGCGCGCAGCCGGTGCCGCCGTCGCTGATCAAGCGCTGGCTCAGCTATTTCCCCAACCACAAGTACGACACGAACTACGGCCTGAGCGAGTCCACCGGCCCGGGCTGCGTCCATCTCGGCATGGAGAACGTGAGCAAGGTCGGCGCGATCGGCGTGCCCGGCTTCGGCTGGAAGTGCAAGATCGTCGACGAGCAGGGCGAGAACGTCGCGCGGGGCGCGGTCGGCGAGCTTTGCGTCAAGGGCCCCGGCGTGATGCGCTGCTATTACCACGACCCCGCCGCCACCGCCGAGGTGCTCAAGGACGGTTGGCTGCACACCGGCGATATGGCAAAGCAGGATGAAGACGGCTTCATCTTCCTCGTTGACCGCAAGAAGGACGTCATCATCTCCGGCGGCGAAAACCTCTATCCCGTGCAGATCGAGGACTTCCTCGCCGCAAATCCGAAGATCCACGACGTTGCGGTCATCGGGCTGCCCGATCCGCGCCTCGGCGAGATCGCCGCGGCGATCGTGCAGGTCAAGGAGGGCATGGAGCTGAGCGAGGCGGAGCTGAACGACTACTGCATGGAGCTGCCCCGCTACAAGCGCCCGCGCAAGATCATCTTCGCCAAGGTGCCTCGCAACCCCACCGGCAAGATCGAAAAGCCGAAGCTGCGCGAGCAGTATTGCGGCGTGCGTCTGGTCGAGGCGCAGAACCAAAGCTGATACTAAAATTCGAACCGACAACCGAAACGAGGCAGCCGCTTGCGGCTGCCTCGTTCTTTCGTTTTGACTCGCGCCTTTTCACCGCGCTGCCGGGTATTCGTTGCACAGCAGACGGTAGGGCGGCTCGTCCTCCTCGATCGCCGGAAAGCGTCCCATCGGCGGCTCAAAGCGGTTATCGGTGTTGTCGTCGTTGCACTGGCTCACCTCGCCGAGCAGCACCGGCCCGCCGCCCGCCTCCACCGTGAAATCGTGATACAGCAGCGGCGTGATCGTAATGCTCTGCCCCGGCCGCAGGCGCACCTGCGTCCCCGCCGGCACGACGCTCTCCCGCCCGTCGACGTGGACGGTGACGGCGCTCTCGCGGTCGATCTGCTCACGCTCGTCCGAGTTGTAGACGCGAATCAGCACGTTCCCGCCGGCGCGGTTGATGATATCCTCCATCTTCGACCAGTGGAAGTGCATCGGCGCATACTGCCCCTCCTTGAGATAGAGCAGCTTCTCGGCGTAGGTCTTGGCGTATTTTTCGCGCAGCTTCAGATTGCCGTTTCGCAGCGTGATGAGCGAAAAGCCCACCTCGTCGAATTTGCCGAGGCCGTAATCCGTGATGTCCCAGCCCAGCATATTGTCGCGCACCTCGTCGTACTCGCGGCCCTTGCTTTTCCACTCCTCGGGGGTAAAGCCGCAGAAGTCGGGCAGGGAGACCCGATACTCCCGCAGCATCGCCTCCATCTCCCGCAGCGCGGCGTTGATCTCGCTTCGTTTCATAGTCCGCCTCCTTATGACAGCGCAAAATACAGGGAACCGACCGCCTGCGCGAACTGCGCCACGGTCACGTCCTCCCTCGCGGCGAGCTGGCGCATGAGCGGCGTTTCGGCGAGGTCTTCCCCGCCGTTTTCGAGCCGCAGCCCCGGCGCGCCGGCGGCAAAGCCCTCGCGCAGCAGCGCGAAGCAGCGCTCGGACTTCACGAACCGTCCGAACAGGATCCGCGCGTCCGTCCCCGTGCAAAGCAGGCGCTCCATCTCGCGGCTCACCACCGAAAGGTGGAAGCCGATCCGGCGGAAGATCTCCTCAGCCGCGGCGTCGCCCTCGCCCGCGCGGCGCATCAGATGCTCCAGGCAGGGCTTTCGCAGATCCTCCGGCTCCATGCGGATGCGCAGCACGCCGCCGCGCTCCTCGGCAAAGCCGTCCAGCAGCCGCGGCTCCAGCTCCCACGCAAGGCGATAAGCCGCCGCCTGACCCATGTAGCGCCGCGCGCCGGGCAGGCCGGAATTCTCGTTCCGCGTGCCGCGCAGATCCTCCGGCGGCAGCTCCGCCGAAGGAAAACTCCCTAAGTCCATCCAAACGTCGTACAGCTCCAGCGGAAGCTGCGGGATCTCCCCCCGCGCGTCCAGCCAGCCCGTGCCGAGATCGGTGCCGAGGCTGTGCGCCACCACGCCGCGGCCGACCGCCTCCGGCGTCTTGCCGCAGGCAAGCTCCATCGCGGCGGTAAACGCCGCCATGTTGCCGTCGTTGACGATGCGGCAGCGCCCCGCGCCGCGGCACAGGGCAAGCAGCCGCTCCCGCAGCGCGCCGAGCCGCGCGAACTCCTCCTCATAATCCACCGACGCGTTGCGGCGCACGCCGTCCGTCTTGGGCGTTTCGCCGCCGACGATGCGGTCGTGCAGCACGATGTCGGGAAAGCTGAGCCCCACGGCGTCCAGCACGTCGACGGACGCGCCCAGCGCCGCTTCCGCCTCCGCGACCACAGCCTCCGCCTCCGCGTCGGGCGTGTCCTTCGCGAGCGCCCGCGTCAGCCGCGCGCGCAGCGGATCAGCCAGGTTCGACTCCTCCGCCGCGAGGCAGGCGCGCATCAATCGGGTGAGCAGCAGGATCGGCGCGACGATCTGCTCCGCCGTCGCAAAGGCGGCGGGGTTCCAGTCATACTCCCGGACGGCGATCAGCTTCCCGCGCAGCGATGCGGCAAGCTTGATGTCCGTGCCGCCGACGTCCACGCCCACGCAATTCGCCCGCTCCCCCGCCTCACGGAGCGAACGCAGCGTATCCACCGGTGAGCTCGCGGTTTTTTCTGTTTCACAAGCTGCCTTGTAGTCTTTAATATCTGCTATTGTAAAGGAAAATTCCTTGCAATTAAACGCGCGTCCCATGCGATTTGCGATGCTGACGACTTTTCCGAGTCCCTGCCGCTTCGACTGCGAAAGCTGAAAGAATTCCGACAATTTGTTTAATAAGTCTATTGCTTCCCGCACCGCCGGATCGACAAAAAAGGTCATGTGCCAGCCGCCGCAGACCGACATCGCATTATACACGCAGGCGCATAGATAATCGCGCACCAGACGGCGCTCCTCCCCATTCTGCCAGCGCGGCAGAACGTGGGAAAAGTCACGCGTCGCCCCGTCGAAGGATTCCAGCCGGAGCACGAGGCGCGTCCCCTCCGCCCGGGAAAACGCCGTATGCACGTCGGGCAGCCACAAGGGCTGCCCGGCGCGCGCGGCGGAAAGCATTTTCGACAGCATGGCTCAGATACAATGCGCGTTGCCCGGCTCGAAGCCGACATAGGCGGTCTCGCCCATGGCGTAGATCTTCTTGCCCTTG
>CACZCL010000017.1 GCA_902779695.1 Oscillospiraceae bacterium
GCCGGAGCGGGCGCGGCGGGCTCGGGCGAAGCGGCGGGCGCGCCGCCCTTGCCGCCGCAGGCGCACAGCGCCGCCGCCAGCGTAAACACCAGCAGGAGCGCGCCGACCCTGTTCATCGCTTTTTTCATCGCTCGTTCCTCCGTTTTTCGTCTTCTCAGCCCCGGATCAGGCTGCCGCAAAACTCGCAATGGCCGCTCGCGTCCGGCGTGGTGGTCGCGCCGCACAGCGGGCAGACCATGGGACCGGACGGAACGCCCTGCGCGCTCTGCGCCGGCTGCGGTTCCGGCACGGGAGCCGCCGGCGCGGCGGGCTGCTGCGGCGCAGCCTGTGAAAGCTGCAGCAGCGCGGCTCTGATTTCCTCGCCCGTTTTGACGTACTCGGCGTACTCGTCCGCGCCCTTGCCGGTATATGTGCCGGCGCCGCCCTTCATGGCGTGGTTGCCGGTCTCGACGGTGCTGCTGTTGATCCGGAAGCGCATCTCGTCGAAGAACGGATGGTTGACGCGCAGGTTAACATAAAAATCGTAGGAGTACTGGTACATCGGCGGGTTGTAGCTGACCTCCCTGCCGTCCTTATCCTTCTGCTTGAGCTCGTCGCGATCCTCCTCAATGTCAAGGTCGCAGGAGCTGACCTGCGAGAAATCCAGCACGTCCGGGTTCGCCTCCGAAAGCTTGCTCGCGGTCGTCACCATGAACTTTTTGGCGTCGTCGTCCAGCAGCACCTTGTAATACGTCCCAAGCGTGCGGGTCGCGCGGAACGCGGCGACCGCGCTGCGGTTCTCCTCCCGGTAGGCAAGCTGCTCCTTGATCTCCGAAAGCGTGCTGTGCCGCCGCTCGCTGAACCAGGGCGAAAGCTTTGCCGCGCAGTTTTTGCACAGGTTGCCGTCCTCCAGCTTCCGATTGCCCAGAAGCCCGATCTTCTCCCCGCAGACGTCGCAGAACTTTTTGTCAAACAGTCCCATGTTCGCTCTCCCTTTCTTCTGTCGTTTTTCAGATCGTGCGTGGATTATGCCGCATCGTGCCGTCATTTTGCCAAAAAATATTATATCGGGTTCCCCGCCGCTTGTCAATCATGCCTTGCCCGCCGCGCGCAGAAATTGCCGCGCCCGCCGCGACGGCGCAAAAAATCGGCGGGGGAAGAAAATCCCCCGCCGATCTTTTTCATTGTCCGGAAGCGGCGCGCGCGTCCGACGGCGCGGCGTCCAGCGTTTTTTTCGCCGTGGAGAGCATCAGCTTAATGCGGTTGAGCTGGTTGACCTCGCTCGCGCCCGGGTCGTAGTCGACGGCGACGATGTTCGCCTGCGGGTACGCCTTGCGCAGCGCCTTGATGACGCCCTTGCCGACGACGTGGTTTGGCAGGCAGGCGAAGGGCTGGATGCATACAATGTTCGGCGTGCCGGAGGTCAAAAGCTCCACCATCTCCCCGGTGAGGAACCATCCCTCGCCGTACTGGTTGCCGAGCGAGAGGAACGGCTTTGCCAGCTCCGCGACCTTTTCGATGGGCGGCGGCGGCGCGAAGCGTTTGCTGCGCCGCAGCGCCTCCAGCGCGGGAGCGCGCAGCGCTCGAATGGCGTCGACGCCGATGCGGGCGGTCGCCGCATACGTCCAGCTCTTGCCGAGGTATTCGTGGCGGTAGTCGTTGTTGTAGACGCTGTAGTTCATGAAATCCATCAGATCCGGCACCACAGCCTCCGCGCCCTCGCTCTCCAGCAGCTCGACGAGGCGGTTGTTCGCAAGCGGCATGTATTTGACCAGGATCTCGCCGACGACGCCCACGCGGGGCTTTCGCAGCGTTTCGTCCAGCGGCAGCTCGTCGAATGCGCGCACGATCTCATGGCACAGGGCGCGGTAGGAGCGCCCGCCGCGGAGCAGCGCCTCGACGCACTCGTCCCGCAGCTTGCGGTGCAGCGCGTCCGCCGAGCCCGCGACGCGCTCGTAGGGGCGCACATGGTAGAGACAGCGCAGGAACAGATCGCCGTAGACGACGGCGCGCGCCGCGTCGCGCAGCAGCGCGGGAGAGATCGTGAAGCCCGGATTCTTCTCCATGCCGTTCGCGTTGAGGGAGATGACGGGGATGTGCGACATCCCCGTCCGGTCCAACGCCCGGCGGATGAAGCCGACATAGTTGCTCGCGCGGCAGCAGCCGCCGGTCTGCGTCATGATGATCGCGAGCCGCCGCGTGTCGTACCGGCCGGAGAGCACCGCGTCCATAACCTGCCCGACGACGGTGATCGACGGGAAGCAGGCGTCGTTGTTCACGAAGCGCAGCCCCGTGTCGATGGCGGCGCGGTTGTCGTTGTGCAGCACCTCAAGGTGATAGCCGTGCTTGCGGAACACCGGCACCAGCAGGTCGAAGTGGATGGGACTCATCTGCGGCGCCAAAATCGTCCAGCGGTCGCGCCGCATCTCCTTCGTGTAAAGGGTGCGGTGGTAGCCGGCGTGGCGCGGCTGCGCGCCGATGCCCCGCTCGCGGCGCATATTCATCGCGGCGATCAGGCTGCGCACGCGGATGCGCGCCGCGCCGAGGTTGTTGACCTCGTCAATCTTGAGCACGGTGTAGAGCTTGTTGCTGCCCTCCAGGATCTCGGATACCTGGTCGGTCGTCACCGCGTCCAGCCCGCAGCCGAAGGAGT
The DNA here is from genome assembly GCA_902779695.1 of Oscillospiraceae bacterium. Lineage (GTDB taxonomy): Bacteria > Bacillota > Clostridia > Oscillospirales > Oscillospiraceae > Hominicoprocola. The sequence goes on from CACZCL010000017.1 coordinate 2,633, forward strand.
TGAGCTGCACCAGCTCCAGATCGTCGCGCCGGGAGACGAATTCCGCCGCCGTATAAAGGCGCGAATGATAGACCCACTGGTCGTTGGCGCGGAGGGGGCGCTCCGGCTCGAAATAGACGGGCAGGCTGTCCTCCGTCAGCACGGAAAGCCCAAAGGAGGCGATCAGCTCCGGCACGCCGTGGTTGATCTCCGGGTCGATGTGATAGGGCCGCCCCGCCAGCACGACGCCGCGTCCGCCGCGCTCTTCCATCTCCCGCAGCACACGCGCGCCCTCGGCGCGGATATCCTCCTTGGCGCGCCGCTGCTCCGCCCACGCGAGGGAAACCGCCCGGCGCACCTCGTCGGCGGCGATGCCCCACTCCTCCGCGCAGACGCGCACGAGCCGGTCGGCGGCGGTCCTTTCGTCGGTGAACGCGATGAACGGGCGGATATAGCGCACGCCGCCGTTCGCCACCGCCTCCACGTTGTTTTTGAGGTTTTCGGGATAGGACACCACGATGGGGCAGTTGTAGTGGTTCTGCGCGCCGCTCACCTCCTGATGCTCGAAGAACACGCAGGGGTGGAAGATCGTTCGGATCCCCCGGTCGATGAGCCATTGGACGTGCCCGTGCGCCAGCTTCGCCGGATAGCACTCCGACTCCGAGGGGATGGACTCCATGCCCAGCTCGTAGATCCTCCGCGTCGAAAACGGCGAAAGCTCCACTCGGAAGCCGAGCTCGCGGAAAAACGTCGCCCAGAAGGGGTAATTCTCGTAAAGGTTCAGCACGCGCGGAATCCCGATCACGCCGCGCGGCGCGGCTTCCGGCATCGGATAGTCGAAGATGCGCCCGCGCTTGTACTCGACCAGATTCGGCGCCTTTGCCGCCGTCTCGCCGCCGAGGGCGCGCTCGCAGCGGTTGCCGGTGATGTGTCGGCGCCCGCCGGGAAAGCGGTTAACCGTCAGCAGGCAGTTGTTCTGGCAGCGCCCGCAGCGCGCGGTCTGCGTGGTGTAGGTGAGCGCGAGGATCTCGTCGAGCGGCAGCATCGTCGTCTCCTGCCCGTGGTACCGCTCGCGCGCCAGCAGCGCCGCGCCGAACGCGCCCATGATGCCGGAGATGTCCGGACAGGTGACCTCCACGCCGGCGATGCGCTCCAGCGCGCGCAGCACCGCGCGGTTGTAGAACGTGCCCCCCTGCGCGACGATGTGCGCGCCGAGCTGGGACGGGTCGGTGAGCTTGATGACCTTGTAGAGCGCGTTTTTGATGACCGAATACGCAAGCCCCGCCGAGATGTCGGAAACCTGCGCGCCCTCCTTCTGCGCCTGCTTGACGTTGGAGTTCATGAAAACGGTGCAGCGGGTGCCGAGGTCGACGGGATTTTCCGCGTAGAGCGCCTCGGCGGCGAAGCTCTCCGCCGTGTAGCCGAGGGAGAGCGCGAAATTCTCGATGAACGAGCCGCAGCCGGACGAGCACGCCTCGTTGAGCAGCACCGTGTCGACGGAGTGGTTGCGCAGCTTGATGCACTTCATGTCCTGCCCGCCGATGTCCAGCACGCAGTCCACCGCGGGGTCAAAAAACGCGGCGGCGGTGCAGTGGGCGATGGTCTCGACCTCGCCCTCGTCGAGCAGGAACGCCGATTTGAGCAGCGCCTCGCCGTAGCCGGTGGAGCAGGAGCGCGCGATGCGCGCGGCGGGCGGAAGCTCCTCCCGCAGCCGCGCGACGGCGTCCTTCGCGGTCTGCACGGGGTCGCCGCGGTTGTTCGCGTAAAACGAGAACAGCAGCTCGCCCCGCGTGCCGATGAGCGCCAGCTTCGTCGTGGTGGAGCCGGCGTCGATGCCGAGGAAGCAGTCGCCGCTATAATCGGAAAGCGGCGACTTATGTACGACCGCCTTGCGGTGCCGCTCGCAGAACGTCTCATATTCCGCCTCGCTCGCAAAAAGCGGCGGCAGGCGCTTGAGCTCGAACGCCAGGGAAACGCCGCCGGCAAGACGCTTCAGCAGCGCGTCGATATCCACCGCCTCCGCCTCGCCCGCCTCCAGCGCCGCGCCGGTGGCGGCGAAGAGGTGCGAATCGACCGGATCGACCACGTTCTCCGGCGTCAGCTTCAGCGTGCGGATAAACGCCTTTTTCAGCTCCGGCAAAAAGTGCAGCGGGCCGCCGAGAAACGCCACGCAGCCGCGGATCGGCTTGCCGCAGGCAAGGCCGGAGATCGTCTGGTTCACGACCGCCTGAAAGATCGACGCCGCCAGATCCTCCCGCGCCGCGCCCTCGTTGATCAGCGGCTGGATATCGGTCTTGGCGAACACGCCGCAGCGCGCGGCGATGGGATAGATCTGGCGGTAGCGCGCCGCCTCCTCGTTGAGGCCCGCGGCGTCGGTTTGCAGCAGCGCCGCCATCTGGTCGATGAACGAGCCGGTGCCGCCGGCGCAAACGCCGTTCATGCGTTCCTCCACCCCGCCGGTGAAGTAGATGATCTTCGCGTCCTCGCCGCCCAGCTCGATGGCGACGTCGGTCTGCGGCGCGACGGAGAGCAGCGCCGACGCCACGGCGACGACCTCCTGCGTAAAGCCGAGCCCCAGCGCCTTGGCGAGGTTGATGGCGCCCGAGCCGGTGATCCGGATCCGCAGCGCGCAGGCGCCGAGCTTCTGGCGCGCCTCGCGCAGCAGCAGCGAAAGCGTTTCCTGCGTGTGCGCGTTGTGCCGCCGGTATTCGTGATACAGGGGCGCGCCGCCGTCGTCAAGCACGACCAGCTTGACGGTGGTGGAGCCGATATCTATGCCCGCCCGATACTGTTTCATGTCTCTGTGTCCTCGCCGTTTTCTGTGGGAACGCCCGCGCCGGAGCGCCGATGCGCACAATAGTTCTATTCTGAGGGCAGTATTATAACGCTTTTTCGAAAAAAATCAATGAAAATCAAAATGCTTAACGGGTTCTTGACTGCGCGGGGCAGAAAAAAGGAGCGGCGTCACCGCCGCTCCCTCCGTTCCGTTGTCAAAACTCGACCTTGCCCTCGACGCTGCCGTTCGCCACATAGTAGACCGCCCCGTCCTCAGGCTTGAAGTACAGCTTGAGCTCCGTGAGCAGCGTCCGTTTGTGCTTCGCCTTGAAGTCCTCCTTCACGGCGTCGAGCAGCGCCGTGATATCATGCTCCTGCCCGGCGTATTGCAGGGTCAGCGACGGTACCATGCTTGCCGCCTTCGCCTTCGCCTCCGCGCGCGCCTTGGCGTTCGCCGCCTTCTCCTCCGGCGTCATGGGCTTGCGGCCCGGCTTTTTCCCCTCGCCCTTCTTCGCGGCCTTCTTCGGCGCGGCGGGCGCTTTTTCCGCCTTGGGCGCCGCGGGCGCCTCCGGCGCGGCGGCAGCCGCCTCGACGGGCGCGCTCAGCTCAGCGGCGTCGATCGCCTTCTTCGCCTCCTCCAGCCGCTCGGACTTGCTCTTCCTTGACTTTTTGGAATTTTTCCCCATCGCTGCGGAACCTCCTTCGTTATACTTATTTGGCATCATACCAGATTTTACCCGAAAAATCAATAGATTAACGCGCGGTGTAAAAAGAAAAGCGGGCGGCGCGCAAAACGCGCGCTCCGCCGTTCCGTATCACGCCTCACGACGCGTCATAGCGGACGGCCTCGCCCAGCGGCGCTCCCGCCTCGTCAAGGAAGAATGCGGCGCAGCGCGCCGTGCCCTCCGGCAGCGCGCACGACGCCGCGCCGTAGCCGTCCGCGGCGGAGGCGGACCGCACGGCGGACAAGCGCCCCTGCGCGTCGTACGCCGCAAGCACGACCCGTCCGCCCGCGCCGCGCAGGAGCGACGCGGAAAGCGTCCCCTCCGCCAGCTCGCACCGGCGCTGCTGTAAAACAAGATCCAACCGCGGCAGGCCGTAGCCGCAGGCGCGGTCGAAGCCTGCCGCGCCCAGATCGGCGGCGCGCTCGCACAGCAACGCGAGGCAGTCCGCGCCGCTCACTCCGGCATATTGCTTCACCAGCGCGGCGACGGCGGAAACGCAGGGCGCGGCAAACGAGGTGCCGCTGCCGGAGACGGCGGTCCCACGGGCGTCGACAAAGCCGATCGCATCGCCGGGCGCGCAGACGCTCACGTACGCGTTTTGGATCGAATACGGCGAGGCGGCGAGCGTTTCGTTCAGCGCGGCGACGCTGATCACCTCGTCGTACGCCGCGGGATAGACGACGCTGCCCTGCGCAAACGCATCCGTGTTGCCCGCCGCCGCGACCAGAACGGCGCCCGCGTTACGGGCGTCGGCAACGGCGCGATGCAGCGTCAGCGAATCATTCGTAAGCCCCCAGCTCATGTTGATCACATCGCAGTTGTAGCGCGTGACCGCTTCCCGGACCGCCAGCGCCAGCTCGGCGACGGTGCCGGCACGGGAGCCCGCAAAGCAGCGCAGCGGCACAAGCTCGCAGCCGCGGGCGATGCCCGTCACGCCGAGGCCGTTGTCGTCGCCGCAGATCAGCTGCGCGACCAACGTCCCGTGGCAATCCGCGTCGGCCATCGCCGTCGTTTCGTTGACGTAGTCGTAGCCCGCAAGAATATTCGCCTGCGTCAGATCCGGGTTGTTCAGGTCGACGCCGCTGTCGATCAGCGCGACGCGCACGCCCGTCCCGTCCAGTCCCAGGCTCCCGGCAAAATCCGCGCAAAGCGCCTCGCGCGGCCAGCCGCCTCCGCCGCCCGCGCCCGCGTCGAGGTCAAAGAGCGTCGCCACGTAGTTCGGCTCGATGAAATCCGCCTGCCCGCTCTCCAGAAGATACCGGGCGTAGGACTCACTCTCCGTCCAGTATACGCCCTCCAGCACCGGCTCCAGCGCCGCCGCGGCGCGGAACAGCAGCCGCGCGCCGCTCTCCGGCGGCGCCGAGCAGCCGACCAGATAGCCCTCGTACGCCGGCTCCGGCGCTTTGTCCTCCGCCGACCATGCCGCCGGCGGCAGCGCCAGCGCCACGGCAAGCGCGAGCGCGAGCAATATGCCAAACGATTTTCTCATGTTCCGAAACCCTTTCCTCCCGGGAGTCCCTCTCAGCCGCGCTTGAGAAGGCCGCCGAGCGTGTCCGTCGTTGTCCGTACGTCGATGGGCTTTGCGATGTTGGCCGCCGTGCGCTCGCGGGCGTAGGCTTCGAACACCGTGCGCACGAACTCCGGGCTCATGCCCATGCCGGCGTCCCGCACGCGAAGCTCATAGGAGCCGACGCCCTCCGCAGCGCCGGTCTGCATCATCGGCACGCCCACGCGCCCAGCGGCGAGAGATATCGCTTGAGGTCGTCGGCCTCATTTTTCGCGCTTGTTCCGGGCAAAAGCATACGGCACCTCACTTGGCTGCGCCCCTGTCCGGCGCTGGGCGGCGTGTCGTGATTTTTTTATATTTTATCACGCTTCTCGCCCGAGCGCAACCGCCTCGCGCACGGGTTTTCGCTTTTGCGCCGCTGCCTTTTGCGCCGCGCCGTCCTCGCCCTTGCAAAACGCGGCGCTTCATGGTAAAATATGCCGGTTGGGCGCCGCGCGCCCGCGCAAATCACGAAAAAGAGGTCACATCCGATCATGCATCCGCTTAAGGCGGCGTACTGCCGCGCCTTTCAACAGGGCTTCCGCATCCTGTATCCCTTTTTCCCCTACCGCGCGCCGGAGGCGCTGGAGTCCGACGGTGACATTCCGGAAACGCTTTCCCGGCTCGGCGTCCGCGCCGCGCTGCTCGTGACGAACGAAAGCCTGCGCTCCCTCGGCGTCACCGCGGCGCTGGAGGCCGCGATGGAGCGCGCTGGCATCGCCTGCGCCGTGTACGACCGCACCCCGGGCAACCCCTCGATCCGCGACGTGGAGGCGGCGTACGCCCTCTACCGGGAGGGCGGCTGCGGCGCGGTGATCGGCTTCGGCGGCGGGTCCTGCATCGACTGCGCCAAGACCGTGGCGGCGCGGGCGGCGCATCCCTCGCGCAGCGTCCGGCAGCTTGCCGGCAACCTGCGCTTCTGGGGGCAGCTCCCGCCGATCTTCGCCGTGCCGACGACGGCGGGCACCGGCAGCGAGGCGACGCTTGCCGCCGTGCTGGTGGACGACGAGACCCGCCGCAAGTTCACGATCAACGCCTTCCCGCTCATTCCCCGCTACGCCGTACTCGACGCGCGGAACACCATGGGGCTTCCCCCGTTCTACACGGCGACGACCGGCATCGACGCCCTGACGCACGCGATCGAGGCGTACATCGGCCAGTCCACGACGCGGGAGACGCGCGCCTGGTCGGTCGAGGCGGTGAAGCTGATCTTCGCCTATCTGCCCCGCGCCTACCGGGACGGGAACGATCTGGAGGCGCGCCAGGCGATGCTGCGCGCGTCCTATCTCGCGGGGATGTCGTTCACCCGCGCCTACGTGGGCTACTGCCACGCGGTCGCTCATTCGCTGGGCGGGCGGTACGACACGCCCCACGGGCTTGCCAACTCCGTGCTGCTGCCCTACGTGCTGCGCGCCTACGGCTCCAGCGTCTACCGCCCGCTCAAGGAGCTTGCCGTCGCGCTGCATCTCGCGGATCGTGGCACGCCCGGCGCGATCGCCGCGGAGCGGCTGATCCGCGGCATCGAGCGCATGAACCGCGACATGGGCATCCCGGACAAGCTCTCCGGCATCCGCGCGGAGGACATCGACCAGCTCTCCCGCTACGCCGACCGCGAGGGGAACCCGCTCTATCCCGTTCCCCGCCTGATGGATCGGCGCGAGCTGCAGCGCTTTTACGTCATGGCGGCCGATACGCTGGACGAGCCGTCCCCGCAAAAGCAATAGCGAAAAAACGCCGTGGAAAGCGATGCTTTCCACGGCGTTTTTTCTCTCTATTTGCGCGTCTTGCGCGCCGCCCTGTCGGCAAGCAGGCACAGCGCCACAGTGAACAGCATATCGGGCAGCGTATTGCCCAGAATGAGGTCCACGCGCATCAAAAGCCGGTAGGCGACGAAGCCCGCGAGCCAGAGCGCGAGGTTTTTCGTTTGCAGCTCCTCCGCGCTGTGGTCGCGCCGGAGCAGGAAAAAGTCCGCGAGCTGAATGGCGATCATCGGCGCGAACACCGAGCCGATCAGATAGAGGAAATCCGTGATGTCGTCCATCGGAAAGAGCATCGCGCCCGCCGTGCCCACGGCGGCGGCGCCCACCGCGACCCACTTCCCGCGCAGCTTCGCCGAGAGCGACTCGGCGGAGACGCCGGCGGAAAACGCGTCCAGAAACGTCGTCGTCACCGTGGAGAGCACGATGATCAAAAGACCCGCCGCGCCGAGGCCCGCCTTGAGGATGATCCGCGCGATGTCATACTCCCCCGCGAAGATCGCCGCGCCCATCCCGATCGCGTACATCCAGCAGCTCACAAGGCCGTAGACGGCGGCGCTCGCAGCCGTCGCCGCCGTAGGCTTCTCCGCGTCGCGGGTGTAGTCGCTGATGAGCGGCAGCCACGAAAGCGGCATCGCGGCCGCCAGCTCCACCGCCGCGCCGAAGCTCAGCTCGCCGTCCGCCGGCAGCGCCGTCCCGCCCCGGAACACCCGCAGGCTGAGCACGACGGTCAGCAGGAACAGCGCCGCCATGGCGACGGTGTTGAGCTTGCCGAGGTTCTGGATGCCGATCAGGATCCAAACGACGATCAGCGCGCCGATGACAAGGCTCCACAGCCAGCCGCCCGCCGCGAGCACGCCCTCCGCCGCCAGCGCCCCGTCGTAAATCATGATTGCCGTCCAGCCGACGAGCTGAAGCACGTTGAGCGCCGCGAAGAACATCGCGCCCTTTTTCCCGAAGCTCAGTCGCGCCGTCTCCATCGCGCTTTTGCCGGTTCTGCCGCCGATCAGTCCCGCGAAAAAGAGCAGCGCGCAGCCGATGACGTGGCCGAGCAGGATGGCGGCAAGCCCCTTTTGCACTCCCAGCGGGGCGAAGTAGGTCCCGGTCAGGATCTCCGCCAGCGAAACGCCCGCGCCGAACCAGATCAGGCTGTTTTCAAAAACGGTGGTTTTTTTCGTCTCCACGTCACCGCGCCTCCTCCGCGAAGCGGCCCGTCAGCGCGAAATTGTGCGCCATTGGGCCGCTGCCCGCGCCGAGATCGAGCATCGCGCCCAGCGCGCCGGAGATATACTCCTTCGCCCGCGCGACCGCCTCCGTCATATCGAAGCCCTTGGCAAGGTTCGCCGCGATGGCGGACGAGAGCGTGCAGCCCGTGCCGTGGGTGTTGGGATTGTCGATGCGTCTGCCGTAAAACCAGCGGAGCTCGCCGCCGGAAAAAAGCAGGTCGTTCGCGTCGTTGACCGCGTGCCCGCCCTTGAGCAGCACCGCGCAGGAGAACTTTTCCCCGATCTCCCGCGCCGCGCGCTCCATCTCCGCCGCGGACGCGATGCGCCCGCCCCAGAGGGCCTCCGCCTCCGGCACGTTCGGCGTCAGCAGCGCGGCGAGCGGGAACAGGCGCCGTGTGAGCGTCTCCACCGCCTCCGCCGCGATCAGGCGCGCGCCGCTCGTCGCGACCATGACCGGGTCCACGACGATCTTCTCCGCCCGATAGAAGGTCAGCCGCTCCGCGATCGTCTCGATCAGCGGCGCGGACGAGACCATGCCGATCTTGACCGCGTCGGGCCGCAAATCGGTAAAGACGCTGTCGAGCTGTTGGGCGAGGAATTCGGGCGTGACCTCGAAGATCCCCTGTACGCCGGTCGTGTTCTGGGCCGTCAGTGCCGTGACCGCGCTCATGGCGAAAACGCCGTTCATGGTCATGGTCTTGAGATCGGCCTGGATACCGGCGCCTCCGCCGGAGTCGCTTCCGGCGATCGTCAATACTTTTTTCATGCTGCTTCCTCCCAAAGCTTTCATTTCGTATTGATTTTATAGGGAAGCGCTGAACAAATCCCCGCGCACATCCTGACGGCATCTTTTCCGTCTGGACCGCGCCAAAAATCCTTGAAATCCGACAGGATTCCTGCGGCTTTTTGGCTTGCCATACGAAAAATCTGCTCGTCATGCCGCACACGTTGATTTTCAGCACTTCCCTAGAGCGACAGGGAGTGGTGCCCCCGGCCTGCCGCTGGTATAATGGAACTGTTCTGCCGCGCTCAGTCGGCAAGGGCGGCGAGGATCGCCGTACAATCGGAATAATCCGGCAGATAGAACTCCGCCTCCGCGCGCAGCGCGTCCTGCGGCACGCCGCCGCCCGCGTCGCGGACGCCGACGGTGCGAAAGCCCGCCCGCTTCGCCGTGCGCAGCGCGTGGAGCGCGTCCTCGAACACGAGCGTCTCCGCGCTCGCGCAGCCCAACCGCTCCGCCGCCGCGAGATAGACGTCCGGCTCCTGCTTGCCGACGCCCACCTCCGCCACGGTGACGACGCCGCGAAAGCGGCGCAGCACGTCGAAACGCGTCAGCACCGCCTCGACCAGGCGCTTGTCGGTGACGCTCGCCACCATCAGGGGGACGCCCCGCTCCCGCAGCGCGTCCAGCAGCGCCGTCACGCCCGGCTTGAGCGGCACGTCATGAAGATAGAATTCCTTCATCGCGGCGTTGACGCCGTCCACGACCTCCCGCTGCGACTGCGCCAGCGCGTATTCGGCGATCATATAGTCCGCCGCCTCCGGCATGGTCATGGGGAAAATCGTCCGCGCAAGATCGCTTTTCGCCCGCTTGCCGAGCCCCGCGAGATAGACCTCCGGCGCACGGTCCCAGTAGGGCGTCGAATCCAGCAGCGTGCCGTCGAGATCGAAGATCGCGCCGCGGATCATACGCCCAGCTCCCTTCGCACCGCCGCGCGCAGCTCCGACGCCGCGCGCTCGACGTCCGCCGCGGCAAAGAGCGCGCTGACCACCGCGACGCCCGCGACGCCGCTGCCCGCGAGCGCGCCGAGGTTGGCGGCGTTGACGCCGCCGATGGCGACGACGGGGATATCGACCGCGGCGCAGATATCGCGCAGCGCCGCAAGCGGCAGCGCGCCCGCGTCCGTTTTCGTGCCGGTGGGGAACACCGCCCCCACGCCCAGATAGTCCGCGCCGTCGCGCTCCGCCCGAAGCGCCTCCTCCACCGAGTGCGCCGACACGCCCAGCAGCTTGTCCGGCCCGATCCGCCGCCGCACCTCCGCCGCGTCCGCGTCGTCCTGCCCGACGTGGACGCCGTCCGCGCCGCTCGCAAGGGCGGCCTCGACGCTGTCGTTGACGATCAGCGGCGCGCCGAAGCGCGCGCACAGGGCGCGCAGCTCCACCGCCTCGCGCGCCAGCGCCTCCTCCGAGAGATGCTTTTCCCGCAGCTGGACGCAGGTCGCGCCGCCGCGAAGCGCCCGCTCCACCTGCCCGGCCAGCGTCCCGCCGTTGAGCCACGCGCGGTCGGTAACGGCGTAAAGCGGCATCCATTTCCTATCGCATTTCATAGCGCGCGCCCTCCTGGAAGCTCTGTCCGTCCAAGCGATAGACGGCGTCGATGATCCCGCCGCGCAGCGCGTTGTTGCCGCCCCGCGCGCCCAGCGCGGCGTATGCCCGCTCTCCGCACAGCCCCATCGCGACGACCGCCGCGCAGGCCGCCTCGAACAGGCGCTCCGGATTCGCGGCGGCATACGCCGCCGTCAGCGCCGAGAGCATACAGCCCGTGCCCGTGACCCGGCTCATCATCGGGTGCCCGTTGGAAACGACGCACGAGCGCGCGCCGTCCGAAATCACGTCGCGCGCGCCGGTGACGGCGACCACCGCGCCGGTCCGCTCCGCCAGCGTCCGCGCCAGCGCGAGCCTGCCGTCGTCGGAGTCGTCCGCCTCGCCCGCGTCGACGCCCCGCGTGTCCGCGCGCCCGCACACCAGCGTCTTGATCTCCGAAATATTCCCGCGGATCACGGCGAAGCGAACCTCCCGGATCAGCCGCTGCGCCGTCTCCGTGCGGAGGCGGGACGCGCCCGCGCCCACCGGGTCGAGCACGACGGGGCGCCCCAGCTCGTTCGCCCGCCGCCCCGCCGCGAGCATCGACGGGATCGTATGATGGTTCAGCGTGCCGATGTTGAGGTTCACGCCGTCGCAGAGGGCGGCGATCTCCGCCGCCTCCTCCGGGTCGTCCGCCATGATTGGCGAGGCGCCGCAGGCAAGCAGGAGATTCGCGCAGTCGTTCACCGTCACGTAATTCGTGATGCTGTGGATGATCGGCGCTTTCGTCCGCACGTTGTCCACAAGTCCGGCTAGGTCGGTCATATATGCTCCCCCTTCTTGAGTCTCGATTGCAGCACCAGCAGCGTGCCGCGCGCCACGCCGACGGCGGCCTCCTCCGCCGCCCACACGTTGCTCACGCCCAGCGGAAAGCCGTTCGTCAGCGCCGCGTTCTCGCACTCGTACGCCGTTCCGCGCAGCGTCACGCCCTCGCAGCGGTCGGAGAGGGCGAACACGGAGAGCGACCAGCCCTCCCGCCGCGGGAAAGCCTCGCGTCCGGACGTGAAAACGCGGGCGTCCGCGTCCGTGCCCGACAGGCGCACCCGGCAGCCGCGTTCGGCGAGGAACGCCGCGGTCTGCAGGTTGGCGAGCGTGTGATCCAGCCGCCCCCCGAAGGCGCAGCAAACCGCGACGTCGCGGTATCCCAGCGCCAGCGCCTCCCGCGCCGCGAGCATGGTGTCGGTGTCGTCCTTGCGCGCCGGAACGCGCCGGACCTCCGACACGGCGCCCCGCGGCGGCGGCGCGGAGTCGAAGTCCCCGACGATCAGGTCGGGCGTCAGCCCCAGCCGCCGCGCGTGCAGATACCCGCGGTCACAGGCGATGATATGCTTCGGAGCGCACAGCTCCGCCGGCGGCGGGCAAAAATCGCCGCCGGAAACGATCAGGCACAGGCCTTCCATACAGCCCTCCCATGCAAAAAGGAGCCGCCCCACGGCAGGGCGGCTCCCATCGTTGCGATGTCCTCTCCCTACGCCGGCATTATCCGGATCAGGTAAAGGGTCGAAGCCTCCCGCTTCCTCTCAGCCTGCCGCGCAAGCTCCCCTGTTTATTCGATTGTCCGCCGTCTCCGGCGGGACCCTCAGCCCAGCGCCGATTGCGCCCTGTTCAGAGCGCCCGTCCTGTCCAGCGCCGTGACCAGCGCCCCCGCCAGCAGGGACCCGCCGACGGTGGAGACCAAAAACGGCACGACGTAGGCGTAAAAGGCGAGCTCGCCGGCGTTCTTTCCCATAAACGCGACGGCGATGGGATAGGCGAGCAGCCCGCCCAGAATGCCGGTGCCGACGATCTCGGCAAGCAGCGTCACCGGGAGGCTCTTCGTCTTGTGGTAGGCGGCGCCGCACAGCAGCGCGCCGCACATGCTGCCCGGAAAGGCAAGCAGGCTTCCGAGTCCCAGCAGGTTTCGCAGCAAGCTCGCGAGAAACGCCGCGCCCACGCCGTACCACGGGCCGAGCAGCACGGCGCACAAAATGTTTACCATGTGCTGCACCGGCGAGCAGCGGCTCCCCAGCACGGGGAACGAAAACGTGCTGCCGACCACCGCGACCGCGACCAGAAGCGCCGCAAGCGCCAGCTTCTTTGTGGAATTGCTTTTCATGTTCGGATTCTCCCTTCGCTTTTTTCTTTGATAGCGGGGAGATGCTTTTCCGGCAGCGACCCCCCGTCGAGGCCCGCCGCGGGTCTTTCGCCCGCAGCGGTTCGGTCGAGGCTCGCTGGCCTCCTCTCACGCCGGAACACGGCTTCCCATCGCTGCTTCTCCAGCCCGGGCCCAGGGCGCTCCCCCTCGGCCCGCTCCCGGCGCGCCGCCGGGTCGCTGTCCAAAACCGTATTATAATCCATTCTTCCGTAAAGTCAAGCCGGAGAATCGGCGCGCCGCGCGGAAAACTCGCCGTTGCCTCCGCCGCCCTTTTGTGGTAGATTGGTGGCGAGAGGCAAAAGCAAGAGCGGGAAAAGGAGGCTTCTATGGCAATCGTTGTGGTGGGCGCGGTATTTGTCGACATCAAGGGCTTCCCCGACGACGTATACAGCCCGACCGGGCGCAACGCCGGGCGGGTCGAAACGGTGCACGGCGGCGTGGGGCGCAACGTGGTGGAGGACATCGCCAACGTGGAGCTGCGCCCGAAATTTGTCAGCATGGTCGACGACACCGCCTCCGGCGCGGAGGTGCTGCGCAAGCTGCAAAAGCACAAGGTCAACACGGACTACGTCCTCGTCCGCCCCGACGGCATGGGGCTTTGGCTCGCCGTGTTCGACAACACGGGAGACCTTGCCGGCTCCATCTCCAAGCGCCCGAACATGGACGAGCTGATCGGGCTGCTGGACGAAAAAGGGGACGAGATCTTCCGCGACGCCGACAGCATCGTCCTGGAGGTCGACATGGACAAGGAGATCGTCAAGCGCATCTTCCGCTATGCCGAAAAATACGGCAAGAAGGTCTTCGGCGTGGTCTCCAACATGGCGATCGCCTCGCAGCGGCGCGACTTTCTCCAGTCGGTCGACTGCTTCGTGTGCAACGTGCTGGAGGCCGGCATCCTGTTTGTCGACGACTTCAGCCGTCTGGAGCCCGAGGCGCTGACGGAGGAGCTGTACGCGCGGGTCGTCAAGGCGAAGATCCCCTCGATGATCGTCACGCTCGGCAGCCGCGGCGCGGTCTACGCCGCCATGGACGGCGAGCGGGGCTACTACCCGCCCGAATCCGTCGCCGTCCGCGACACCAGCGGCGCGGGCGACGCGTTCTGCGCCGGCGTTTCCGTCGGCCTGACCTACGGCAAGACGCTGCGCGAGGCGGTCAAGATCGGCACACACCTCGCCGCGTCGGTCATCATGGTCTCGGAGAACACCTGTCCCCGTTTCCAGCCGCGCGAGCTCGGCCTCGACATCGAGGTCGCCCCTTGAGACGCGCTTCAGCCGCGCCCTCCGAAGCCGCCGTACCGCTTGGAATCCAGCCGTTTGCGCGCCCGCCGCTCCCTGCGGCGGGCGTTTTTCGTTGCGCGGTCCTGCGCGCGCTCCTGCCTCGTCAGGGCGCGCAGCGCCAGCGTCATGCCAGCGCCGCCGAGCGCGCGCAGCAGCGACCGCCCGTCCGTGGGCAGCGCCGCGAAGCCGGAAACGCTCCCGTGCTCCGCTCCGGCGTACACCGTGCCCGCCTCCTTGTCCGATTTCCGAATCCAAAACCGCATGGCAAGCGCCCTCCGTGCCGAAAAAGTTTACATAATTTTCTATCGAGTTGCTGAAAACGAGAAATTGAAGTCAGATAGTTAACATAATTCTATAATAATCGAATTATGTATTCTCATTCACCGCCTCGCGCGGCTTGCACACGTCCACCCAGCCGGCGAAATTGGACGCGCAGCGCTCCAGCTCGCCGCAGGTCATTTCAATGGCGCTGTTCGCGCTGCCCGCCGCGGGAAACACCGTGTCGAAGCGGCGCAGCGAAACGTCGAGATACGACTGCACGCCGTCGGGCAGGGCAAAGGGGCACACGCCGCCGGGATCGTGCCCGAGCATCGCGTGCGCCTCGTCGAAGGTCAGGAACTTCGCCTTCTCGCCGAACCGCGCCTTGAATTTGCCGCTGTTGACCTTTTGGTCGCCCGCCGTCACGATGACGACCGCGCCCTCGCCCAGATGGAAGCCCATGCTCTTTGCGATGCGCGCGCCCTCGACGCCCAGCGCCTCCGCCGCCAGCTCCACCGTCGCGCTCGACGCGTCCAGCTCACGAATGCGCGAGGCAACGCCGAGGGGCGCCAGATATGCCTTGACCGCTTCGATTGACATAATATCAAATTCTCCTCGTTATGTAGATTTAAGACCGCCTGTTGTTGTCCGGTGCGGTGCTCCAATTTCAATTCAATTCTGCTAATTTACATAATATTGTTTACGTAATGTCGCAAATCAAGTTTTATGTCCCAATTCTAAATTTACATAATTTCTATATTTATATATTATGTTTATCTAATAAATTTACATAACACTAAAAATATTACCTTATGTCAATCCGCTCCACGCCGTCGCACAGGCCGGTTTCATCGTTGAGCGTAAAGACGGCGCCCTGCAGCTTGCAGGGCCCCTCCGCCGCGCGGTAACGCCCCGGCAGCCCGCCGAGGAAGCCCTCGATCGACTGCTGCGGCTCGATGCCGATGACGCCGCGCGCCGGGCCGGTCATGCCAAGGTCGCCGATGTAGCCCGTGCCCTTGGGGAAAACCTCCTCGTCGGCGGTGGGGACGTGGGTGTGCGTGCCCCACAGCGCGCTCACCCGTCCGTCGAGATAGTAAGCCATCGCCAGCTTCTCGCTCGTCGCCTCGGCGTGGAAATCCACCAGCGTAAAGCATGCCGCGTCCGGCGCGGCGAGAAGCCGGTCCGCCGCGCGGAACGGGTTGTCCGCCTGGTTGCGCATATCGACGCGCCCGATGAGATTGATCACCGCGATCTCGATCCTTCCGCAGCCGTACACGCCGCGCCCGCGCCCGGGCGCGCGCTCCCCGAGGTTCGCCGGGCGCAGGATATACGGGCACTCGTCGAGGTAGCGCGTGATCTGCATTCGTCCGAAGGCGTGGTTGCCGAGCGTGACGACGTCCGCCCCGGCGGCAAACATCGCCTCCGCGTCCTCGCGGGTGAGCCCAACCATCTGCGCGTTTTCCCCGTTGACGACGGTGAAGTTGATCCCGTATTGCTGCTGCGCGGAACGCAGATGCTTTTTGAGGAACTGCACGCCGCTCTGCCCCACGACGTCGCCCACCGCCAGGATCCGATAAAGCATAAAGCCGCCCCGCTTTCCCGTTTTTTGCCAGTATAGCAAAGCGGCGCGGAAAAAACAAGCGGTTCCGCCGCTCGGACCGCTTGTTTCTCATTCTGTTTTCCGGATCATACCCCGCCCGCCTGCGCGATGCGGAGCCTGCCGTCCGCGACGGTGATCGTGGCGCGGTCGCCGCTTTTGAGCCGTCCCGCCAGCAGCCCCTCGGCGACGGCGTCCTCCACCTCGCTGCGGATCACGCGGCGCAGCGGACGCGCGCCGTACACGGGGTCATAGCCGCTGCTCGCGAGCTTCCGCACCGCGGAATCGTCCGCGTCGAGCGTGACGCCCAGCGCCGCGACGCGCTTCTCGGTGCCGGCGAGCATCCGCCGCGCGATCTCCGCGATGTCGTCCTCGCTCAGGCTGCGGAAAACGACCGTCTCGTCGATGCGGTTGAGCAGCTCCGGTCGAAACGTCTCGCGCGCCGCCGAAAGGGCCGCGGCGCGCGAGCGCGCCTCCCGGTCCCCCTCCGAGGCGGCAAAGCCCAGCGCGCCGCCCCCCGCGCCGCGCCCGCCGAGATTGCTGGTCATGACGACGACCGTGTTGCCGAAGTCGACCCGCCTGCCCTGCGCGTCGGTGACGGCGCCGTCCTCCAGAATTTGCAGCAAAAGGTTCCACACGTCCGCGTGCGCCTTTTCGATCTCGTCCAGCAGCACGAGGGAATAGGGCCGGCGGCGCACCTTTTCGGTCAGCTGCCCGCCCTCGTCGAAGCCGACGTAGCCCGGCGGCGCGCCGATCAGGCGCGACACGGCGTGGCGCTCCATATACTCGCTCATGTCGATGCGGATCATCGCGTCCTCCGCGCCGAACAGCGCCTCGGCAAGCGTCTTGCACAGCTCCGTCTTGCCGACGCCGGTGGGGCCGAGGAACAGGAACGAACCCACGGGCCGCCTCGGATCGCGGACGCCCGAGCGGGCGCGGCGCACGGCGCGCGCCACGGCGGCGACCGCCTCGTCCTGCCCGACAATGCGCTCGTGGAGCGTCTGCTCCAGACGTAAAAGCCGCTCGCGCTCGTCCCCGGTCAAGCGCGCGACCGGGATACCGGTCCAGCCGGAGGCGACCTGCGCCACGTCCTCCTCCGTCACCGTGCCGCAGCCGCCGCCGAGCGCCTTGCGCCGCGCCGTGCGCTCCCGCTGCGCCTGCTCGCGGTAATCCAGCTCCACGTCGCGCAGCCGCGCCGCCTTTTCAAAATCCTGCGCGGCGACGGCGTCCCGTTTTTCCCGGCGCAGCGCGTCCAGCTTTTCCTCGATCGCCAGCAGCTCCTGCGACGGCGCCTGCGCCGCCAGACGCACACGGGACGCCGCCTCGTCCATCAGATCCACCGCCTTGTCCGGCAAAAAGCGCCCGCTGATATATCGGCGCGACAGCCTGACCGCCGCCTCGACCGCCGCGTCGGAGATCGTCAGAGCGTGATGCGCCTCGTACCGCGGCCGCAGCCCCTTGAGGATACGCACGCTCTCCTCCGCCGTCGGCTCGCCGACCATCACCGGCTGGAACCGCCGCTCCAGCGCCGCGTCCTTTTCGATATACTTCCGGTACTCCGCGAGAGTCGTCGCCCCGATGGCGCGCAGCTCGCCGCGCCCGAGCGCGGGCTTGAGGATATTCGCCGCGTCCACCGCGCCCTCGGCGCTGCCCGCGCCGACGATGGTGTGCAGCTCGTCGATGAACAGGATCACCCTGCCGTCGCGCGCGACCTCGTCCAGCACGCCGCGCACGCGCTCCTCGAACTCGCCGCGGTACTTGGTGCCCGCGACCATGCCGGATATGTCGAGGGACAGCACGCGCATCTCCGCCAGCTCCTCCGGCGCGTCGGCGCGGAGGAGCCGCTGCGCGACGCCCTCGGCGACGGCGGTCTTGCCGACGCCCGGCTCGCCGATGAGCACGGGATTGTTCTTCGTGCGGCGGGCTAGGATCTCCAGCGCGCGGCGGATCTCCCGCTCCCGCCCGATCACTGGGTCGAGCGCCCCCTCCCGCGCCAGCGCGGTCAGGTCGCGCGTGAAGGCGGTGAAGCCGCCCTTCTCCTGCCCCGGCGTCTTGCCGCCTCCCGACGGCGGGGGCGCGGAGCGGCGCGCCTCCCCCGCAAGGCGCCGCAGCTCGCCGGCGAGCCACCGCAGGTCGATCCCCGCGGCGGTGAGCACGCGCACCGCCATATTGCTGCCGTCGCGCAGCAGCCCCAGCAGCAGATGCTCGCCGTCGATGGCGCGGCTGCCCGCGCGCTCCGCCTCGGCGGCGGCAAGCTCCACGACGCCCCGCGCCCGCGGCGTCAGCCCCCGCCCCGGGAGCGCGCCCGAAATGCCGCGCCCCGTGGCGCGCACGATCAGCTCGCCCGCCGTCCGCTCACTCAGCCCCGCCTCCGCCAGAACGCGCCCGGCGGCGCTTTCGCCGTCGCGCAGGATGCCGAGCAGGATATGCTCGCAGCCGACGTAGCCGTGCCCGAGGTCGTCCGCCGCCTCCTGCGCAAGATGCAGGATATTCTCCCCGCGTTGGGTAAAACGCCTGTCTCCCATGCCGTCAACCTCCCGTGAAGCTTGTTTCTTCACCATGGATTGTTGCCGTCTTTTCGGATTTTTATTCCAGCCGCCGCGCCGCGGGGCAAAGAGGCGCGCGCCGCGTGGGCGTCTCTTCACAGTTCCTTCACATTTTGTTACCTTACCCTAACAAAAAACCGGCTTTTTCCCAAGAAATCCGCGCAAAGAATCAAAATTTTCCCCGCTTTCCCTCTTGCTTTTTTTGAACTTCATGCTACAATGAATCCATCAAAGCAAATGGAGGTGCTTACTATGGCTTACAAAATCAGCTCTGCCTGCGTCAGCTGCGGCGCTTGCGCGGACGTATGTCCCGTCGGTGCGATCTCTCAGGGCGACACCCAGTATCAGATCGACGCGAATGCCTGCCTCGACTGCGGCACTTGCGCGGACACCTGCCCCAACAGCGCGATCGGCCCCGAGGAATAAGTACATACGTTGAAAGGCGCGTCCCTCGGGACGCGTCTTTTCTTATCCCTGCCGTCCGTGGAAGCGCGGGCGGCGAATGCGAGGTGATTCTGACGAAAGCCGACGCCTTGTGGGACGGCGGTCCGCGGTTCTACTGCGACGCCGCCCTCTTTCCGGCGACGACCGATTCCTTCGCGCTGGGCTGGTTCGCGCGCCCGAAGCGCGGCGACGCGGTGTGCGGCCTCGGCTGCGGCACGGGGCTGCTGGAAACGCTTCTGCTCGCGCGCGATGAAAGCCTGCGCGTCACCGGCGTCGATTGCAGCGGCGAGGCGCTGGCGCTGGCGCGGCAGTACGAAGAGCAACGCGCCGCGCTGGAGAAGAACCGCAGCACGCTGGAGGCGCTGAAGAAGAGCTACAAGGAAGCGGCGGTCGAGGCGAAAAAGCTGGGCGTGTCCGCCAAGGACGCCGCCAAGCAAATGACCGCGCTGCAAGAGAGCGCGAACGTGGCCGGGCGCGGCATGGCGGCGCGGAAGACTTTGGGCATCCGCTCCGACAGCGACATAAAGGCCGAGGTGGCAGCCCTGCAACGCGCCTACAAAGACCTCGCAAAGTCCGGCAACGCCAGCCTCGCCGAACTGGCGCGGGCCAAAACCGCCATGCGGCAGCGCATCCGCGAGCTCACCGCCGAGACCAACGGCTGGACGGCG
>CACZCL010000018.1 GCA_902779695.1 Oscillospiraceae bacterium
AACAGCCCGATGCTGCCCCAGTTGAGCGCGCCGATGATCGAGAGCGACAGCGCAAGCTTATCGAGAAACATGAGAATATCCTCCTTTATTGCTGTGGTCGTAGCGTATTTTCTGCAAACTATCAAAAATTTATGCGGGCTAAAAAATTTTTTGAAAAATTTACCAAAGCCGTTGCAACGGCGCGCCGCCTATTGTATAATCAGCGTGTCAATCGCAAAAAACGAAACGGGAGGGCGAAGAGATGAACGAGAAGTTTGCAAACCTCGGGTTTTATCCAGCGGATATTCTGCTGCCGCGCGGCGCGGATATGGAGAAGTGGGCGGTGGTCGCCTGCGACCAGTTCACGTCCGAGCCGGCGTACTGGGAGCGCGTGGAAAACACGGTCGGCGGCGCGCCGTCGACGCTGCGCCTGATCCTGCCGGAGGCGGAGCTGAAGGCGCCGGACGTCGAGCGGCGCATCGAAAAGATCAACGCCTCGATGGACGACTATCTTGCGCGCGGCGTTTTTGAAACGCTGCGGGATTCACTTGTCTATGTCGAGCGCGGACAGTCCGACGGAAAGCTCCGCCACGGGCTGATCGGCATGATCGACCTGGACGCCTATGACTTTACGCCCGGCTCCGGCGCGCTGATCCGCGCGACCGAGGGCACGGTGCTCGAACGCATCCCGCCGAGGGCGAAGGTGCGCCGCAACGCCGCGCTGGAGCTGCCGCACGTCATGCTGCTGATCGACGATCCGGACAAGACCGTCATCGAGCCGCTTTCCACGCAGTCCGGCGGGATGGAAAAGCTCTACGATTTCGACCTGATGGAAAACGGCGGGCATATCCGGGGCTTCCGCCTCTCGGACGCGCAGACGGACGCCGTCGCGCGCGCGCTTGCGGGCCTTTGCACGGCGGAGGCGATGGAGAAGAAATACGGCGTTTCCGACGTGGCGCCGCTGCTGTTTGCCGTCGGCGACGGGAACCACTCGCTCGCCACGGCGAAGGCATGCTGGGAGGAGCAGCGCGGCAAAAACCCGCTGGCGCGCTACGCGCTGGTCGAGGTCGTCAACAATCACGACGACGCGCTGCAATTCGAGCCGATCCACCGCGTGCTTTTCGGCGTCGAGCCGAAGGATCTCCTCGCGGCGTTCCGCGCGTTTTACCCCGGCGCCTACGAGGGAAAGGGCGAGGGCCACGCGATCGAGGTCGTCTACGAGGGCTATTCCGGCTTCTGGACCGTGCCGGACCCGAAGGTGCAGCTCGCGGTCGGAACGCTGCAGGCGTTCCTCGACGAGTATCTCAAGACGCACGGCGGCGAGGTGGACTACATCCACGGCGACGACGTGACGCGCGAGCTGGGCGCGAAGCCCGGGAACATGGGCTTCCTGCTGCCCGCGATGGGGAAGGAGCAGCTGTTCAAGACCGTGATGGCGGACGGCGTGCTGCCGCGCAAGACCTTCTCGATGGGGCACGCGCAGGATAAGCGATACTATATCGAGGCGCGCCGGATCAGATGAAGAGCCTTTGCCTGCCGGCTTACGCCAAGCTCAATCTGACGCTCGACATCCTGCGCAAGCGGGAGGACGGCTACCACGACCTGCAGATGGTCATGCAGACGGTCGAGCTGCACGACGACGTGACGGTCACGCTCACGGACGGCACGGGGATCGACTGCCGCTGCGGGGAGATCCCGGGCGATGAAACGAACCTCGCGGTGCGGGCGGCGCGCGCGTTTTTTGAGGCTGCCGGCGCCGCGCCGCGCGGCCTCGCGATCGACATTGCAAAGCGCATCCCCGCGCGCGCGGGCATGGCGGGCGGCAGCGCGGACGCCGCGGCGGTGCTCCGCGCGCTGCGAAAGCTGCTGCTGCCGGAGCTGCTGGGCGAGGAGCTGGAGCGCATCGGCGCCTCCGTCGGGAGCGACGTGCCCTTTTGCCTGCGCGGCGGCACGGCGCTTGCCGAGGGCAGGGGCGAACGACTGACGACGCTGCGCGCCGCGCCGCCGTTTTACGCGGTGCTGTGCAAGCCGGCTTTTGACATCTCCACGCCGGAGCTGTTCTCCCGCGTCCGGATCGCCTCGCTTTGGAGCCGCCCGGACACGAGCGGGATGCTGGCCGCGCTGCACCGCGGCGACGCGGAGGGCGTGCTCTCGCGCGTCAAAAACGTGTTCGAGGGCGTCTTGCCGCGCGAGTGCGCCGAGGTGTTCACGATCAAGGAGCGGCTGCACGCGCTGGGGGCGGAAGCGTCCGCCATGACCGGCTCCGGGCCGACGGTGTTTGGGCTTTACCGCGACGGCGCGGCGGCGGAGGCGGCGTTTGAGTCGCTGCGCGGAGCTTATGCGCAGACGTTTTTGACCCGCTTCGTATGAGCGCGCGGACGTATAGAAGACGTATAGAAACCGAAAAATCCGTCCATACTGGAAGAAATTCCGGCATGGGCGGCTTTTTACGCGAAAGCCGTCTTTCCCGGGACAAGGACGGTGATTCGGTTGAAGAAATGGGAGATATCCCTGCTGGCCGGCGTTGCGGCGGCCGCGCTCTGGTGCGCCGCGTCCCCGCGCTGGACGGGGCTGTGGTGGACGACGGCGTTTTCGCCGCTGTGCGACGGGCTGCTCGGCGGCGGCGACGCGGGCGGCGAGCTCGTGCTGCGCTCGAAGGTGTGGGAGCTGGTGTCGCAGTACCTGCTGCGATGACTTAGTGATTGCGGCGCGGAGCGGGATGTGGTATGATAACTGCCGTATGGTTATCATACCACATTTTTTGTTGCGTATTTGACGGATATGCGACAGGAGGGAGGGGGTGGAACGATGCTGCTGCGGATCCTGATGGGGCGAGCGCGGACGGGAAAGTCGGAGCGCGTGCTGATGGAGATCGCGCGCGACGGGCGGGACCATCCCGAGCGCCGGCAGATCCTGCTCGTGCCGGAGCACGCCTCCCACGCGGCGGAGGTCGACCTCTGCCGCGCCTGCGGCGATACGGCGAGCCGCCATGCCGAGGCGCTGACGTTCAAGCTGCTCGCTTCCCGCGTGCTTTCGATCGTTGGCGGCAGCGCGGACGTGACGCTCGACAGCGGCGGAAAGCTTTTGACGCTCCAGCGCGCGCTGCAGGAGCTTGCGCCGGCGCTGAAGGTCTACGCCCGCCCGTCGCAGCGAAGCGCCTTCCTCGAAAGCCTGCTTGCGGTCATGGAGGAGCTGATCGCTTACGCGGTGCCGCCGGAGCTGCTGGCGGAGCGGGTGGCGGAGATCGAGGGCGAGAGCGGGGACAAGCTGCGGGACATCGCGCTGCTCTACGGCGTGTATCTCGCCAAGCTGCACGCGGACGGGCGCGACGCCCGCGACCGTTTGGAAAAGCTGGAGGAGGGGCTGGAGGAATCGCGCTGCGTCGACGGCAGGGACGTTTTCATCGACGGCTTTTCCTATTTCACCGGACGCGAGCTGCGGATCCTTCGCATCCTGCTGCGCCGCGCGCGAAGCGTGACGGTCACGCTGCTCGGCGACGGGAGCGACCGCGAGCTGTTCGCGGAGAGCCTGCGCGTGCGCGACCAACTGGCGCGGGAGGCGGCGGACGCGGGCGTGCCCTGCGAGATCGACACGCTGCGCCCGGAGCCGCCGGTGAGCGAGCTGGACCACGTGGAGCGCTGCTTTTTCGGCGAGCGCGCGGCGTGGGGGGGCGAGGGCGGCGCGATCCGCGTCTTTGCCTCCGCGAACGCCTATATCGAGGCGGAGCGCGCGGCGGCGGAGATCTTGCGCCTCGTGCGCGAGGAAGGATACCGATTCCGCGACGTCACGGTCACCGCGCGGGAGCTGCGCGCGTACGAGCCGGTCGTCGAGACGGTGTTTGCCCGCTACGGCGTCCCGCTGTACAGCGCGAGCCGCAGCGATATTTTGCAGCAGCCGCTCACGGCGCTGCTGCTCGGCGCGCTGGACGCTGCGACGGGCGGCTTCGAGTACGAGGACGTGTTCCGCTGTCTCAAAAGCGGGCTTGCGGGGCTGAGCGCCGACGAGTGCGACGTGCTGGAGAACTATGCGCTGACCTGGGACGTGCGGGGCAATATGTGGGTGCGTGAGACCGAGTGGACGGCGCATCCCGACGGCTACGGCGCGGCGTGGGACGACGCGTCACGCGGGCGCCTTGCCGCGGTGAACGCTCTGCGCGCGCGGGTCAGAGGGCCTTTTGCGGCGCTCTATGACGGAATGCGCATGGAAACGGCGCGGGAGAAGGCAAAAGCGCTTTACGGCTACCTCGAAGCGATCCGCCTGCCGGAGACGCTGCGCGAGCAGACGGAGCGCCTGTTTGCGGCGGGGGAGCTGCAGCGCGCGGAGGAGACGGCGCAGCTTTGGTCGATCCTCTGCGGCGTTTTGGACCAGTTCGTCGAAATTCTGGGCGACGCCGCGCTCGACGGCGACGAGTTTGCCCGCCTGCTGCGCCTCGTGCTCACGCAGTACAGCGTCGGCACGATCCCCGCCGCGCTCGACCGCGTCAGCCTGTCCGAGATGACGCGCAACGACCGCCATACGGTGCGCGCGCTGTTTCTCCTCGGCGCGAACGACGGCGTTCTGCCGGCGGTGGAGACCGGGGGCGGCGTGCTGCGGGAGGAGGACCGCATGGCGCTGGAGGCGCTGGACATCCGCCTCGCGCCGCACGGTATGGCGGTTTTCCGGCTGGAGCTGCAAAACCTCTACGCCGCGCTGGCGCAGCCGACGCAGCGGCTCTACGTGTCTTACCCGCTTTTTGACGGCGCGGGAGGCGAGCTGCGCCCGTCGTTTGTCGTCGGACGGCTGCTGGCGCTCTGCCCGTCTGTTTGCGTGGAGACAGATACTGACAAGTCTTATCGCCTTACGGCAATGAAGCCCGCCCTCGCCTATGCGGGCGGGCACATCGACGGCGCGGCGTGGCAGTGGTTCGCGCGGCGCGAGGACTGCCTTGACGCGCTCTCGGCGATGCGAAGCGCCGCGCGGCAGACGCGCGGGCGGCTTTCCGGCGAGGCGGTGCGCTCGCTCTACGGCAGGGTCGTCACGCTCTCCGCTTCGCGCATGGACAAGGCGCGGGCGTGCCATTTCGCCTATTTCATGCAATACGGCCTGCGGGCGAAGCAGCGCGCTGCGGCGGGCTTCGACGCGCCGCAGATGGGGACGTTTGTCCACGACGTGATGGAAAACACGCTGCGCGCCGCGCGCGAGGCGGGCGGCGTCAAGACGCTCTCCGCCGAGGCGCTGCGGCGGCTTACCAAGCAGTCCGTCGACGCGTATATCGCGCGCGAGCTGCCGGACCTTTCCGAGAAGACCGCCCGCTTCCGCTACCTGTTCCGGCGGCTTTGCGAATCGGCGTACCGCATCATGGACGAGGTGGCGGAGGAGCTGAAGGAGTCGGATTTCGAGCCGATGGCGTTCGAGCTTGCCTTCGGCCCCGACGGGCAGCTGCCCGCCATCACGATCCGCGGCGACGGGCGCGAGGTGCGCGCCGTCGGGCAGGTGGACCGGGTGGACGGCTGGCTGCGAGACGGGAAGCTGTACCTGCGCGTGATGGACTACAAAACGGGAAAAAAGAGCCTCGACCTCGCCGAGCTGCGCTACGGCCTCGGGGTGCAGATGCTGCTGTATCTTTTCACGCTGGAGCGGGAGGGCGGCGCGCTGTTCGGCGGGCATGAGATCGTCCCGGCGGGCGTGCTCTATACGCCGGCGCGGGACGCGATCCTGCGCCTGCCGCGCGATACGTCTCCGGAGACGCTGCGCCGCGAGGCGCAGAAGGCGCTGCGCCGCAGCGGGATGCTGCTGTGCGATTACGACGTGCTGCGGGCGATGGAGCACAGCGCGCTCGAAGAGCCGCACCGCCTGCCGCTGTCGGTCAAAACGGACAAGGACGGGAATCGGACGATCAGCGGGAGCCTCGCCAGCGCGGAGCAGCTCGGCAAGCTGTCCCGCTATGTGGATAAGCTGCTGCTCGACATCGCGCGCGAGGCGGAGCGCGGCAACATCGACGCGGACCCGTTTTGGCGCACGCCGGCGGAGACCGCCTGCACCTGGTGCCCCTACGCGGCGGCGTGCCACTTTGAACCGGGGCGCGGCGGCGACCATTACGAGTACATTGCCGCGGCGAGCGCGGACGAGTTCTGGGACGCTGTCGACGCGGTGGTCGGCGGCGCGGAGGGAAAGGAGGCGGCGCGCGATGGCTGACGTGCTGACGGCGGAGCAGCGCGCGGCGGTGGAGGACCGCGGACGCGGGCTGCTCGTTTCGGCGGCGGCGGGCTCCGGCAAGACCCGCGTGCTGGTCGAACGGCTTTTTTCCCACGTCGAGCGCGAGGGCGCGGACCTCGACGAGTTCCTTATCATCACCTATACCCGCGCCGCCGCGTCCGAGCTGCGCGGAAAGATCGCGTCCGCGCTCTCGCAGCGGCTGCGGGAGGAGCCGAACAACGCGCATTTGCAGCGCCAGATGCTGCGCGTGTACCGCGCGGATATCAAGACGGTGGACGCGTTCTGCACGGCGCTGCTGCGCGAGAACTGTCACCTGCTGGCGGAGGAGGGACAGAGGCGCGCGCTGCGCCCGGATTTCCGCGTGCTGGACGAGCGGGACGCGGAGACGCTCCGGCGGCGCGTGCTGGCGCGGACGCTCGACCGGTTTTACGAGGGGCTGGCGCCCGGAGACGGCGGGACGCTGCTCGCCGATACGCTGGGCGCGGGGCGCGACGACCGGGCGCTGGCGGAGCTGGTGCTGGAGCTGTATGGCAAGGTGCAGGCGCAGGCTTACCCGGAGCGCTGGCTGCGGGAGCAGGAGGAGCGATGGCTCTCGCTGCCGGATTCGGTCGACGAGACGCCCTACGGGGCGCTTTTGCTGGGCGCGCTGCGCGACAAGGCGCGCCACTGGGCGTCGCTGCTGGAGGGCGGCGCGGCGGAGATGGCGGGGGAGCCGTCGCTGGACGCCGCGTACGCGCCGCGCTTTCGGGAGGCGGCGCAGATGCTCTGCGCGCTCGCGGAGGCGGCGGAGAGCGGATGGGACGCGGCGCGCGCCGCGTTTGCGCCGTTCCCGCGTCTCGGCGCCGCGCGGAAGGTCTCGGACGAGGCGCTCAAAAATCGCATGAAGCGCCTGTGGGAGAACGGCAAGGCGTCCGTCGCCAAATGCGGCGCGTGGTTCGCCGCTTCCGGCGCGGAGGCAGCGGACGATCTGCGCAGCTCGGCGGGCGCCATGGCGGCGCTGCTGCGGCTGACGGGCGAATTCTCCCGCGCCTACCGCGACGAGAAGCTGCGCCGCAATGCCGCCGACTTTTCCGACCAGGAGCACGGGGCGATCCGCCTTCTGACGGACGCGGACGGCGCGCCGACCGAGCTGGCGCGCGCGGTGGCGGGCCGCTACCGCGAGATCATGGTGGACGAATATCAGGACGCCAACGAGGTGCAGAACCTCATTTTCGAGGCGATCTCCCGGGAGGGGCGCAACCTCTTCACCGTCGGGGACGTCAAGCAGAGCATCTATCGCTTCCGCCTTGCCGACCCGACGATCTTCCTCTCGCGTTACCGCTCCTATCCGGACGCGGCGGAGGCGGGGGAGGGCGAGCGCGCGAAGCTCATCCTCTCGCGAAACTTCCGCTCGCGGCGCGAGGTGCTGGACGCGACGAATTTCGTGTTCTCCAACATCCTCTCGGTCGAGATGGGCGAGCTGACCTACGGCGCGGAGGAGGCGCTCTATCCGGGCGCGGACTATCCGGCGCGGGACGGCTGCCAAACCGAGTTTCACCTGCTGGACCTCGGAAGGCAGACGGGGGAGGAGCGCCTGCGCGCGCCGGAGGCGGAGGCGGATTTCGCCGCGCGCTATATCCGCGCTCTGCTCGACGGCGGCTTTCCCGTCACAGACGAGCAGACCCGCCTGCCGCGCCCGGTCCGGGAGGAGGACGTCGTGATCCTGATGCGCGCGCCGCGCGCAAGGCTGGCGGAATTTCGCCGCGCGCTGGCGGCGCGGGGACTCGGCGTCTCCGCCGAGCCGGACGGGGACTGCTTTTCCTCCGTCGAGGTCGCCGTGGTCTTCGCGCTGCTGCAGATCATTGACAATCCGCGCCAGGACGTGCCGCTGATCTCCGTGCTGCGCTCGCCGCTGTTCGGCTTTTCCGCGGACCGCCTCGCCATGCTGCGCGCCGGGACGCGCGGCGGGGATTTTTACGACGCGCTGCTCGCGGACGGCGGCGAGGATACGAGACGCTTTCTCTCGCTTCTGCGCGAGCTGCGCGAGGCGGCGCAGACGCTTTCGGTCCGCCGCCTGCTGGCGCTGCTCTACGACCGCTGCAACGTGCCGGGCATTTTCGGCGCGATGCCGGACGGGCCCGCGCGCCAGGAGAACCTGACTGCCTTTTTGTCGTTTGCCGAGGGCTTTGAGACCGCCGGCTACCGCGGGCTGTTCGCCTTTGTCACGCACGTGCGGGAGATGCTGGAGGACGGCGCCGTGGCCGCGCCGAAGCCCGCAAACGCGGCGGGCGGCGTGCGGATCATGAGCATCCACAGCGCAAAGGGGTTGGAATTTCCAGTCGTGCTCCTCGCCGATCTCGCCAAGGGCTTCAGCAGCATGGATTTCAACGGGCCCGTGCTGATCCATTCCAAGCTGGGGCTCGGGCCGGACTGCGTGGACACGACGCGGCGCATCCGCTTCTCCTCGGCGGCGCGGCAGGCGATCGAACGCACGCTCCGCCGTGAGGCGAAGGCGGAGGAGCTGCGGCTTTTGTACGTCGCGATGACGCGCGCGAAGGAAAAGCTGGTGCTGCTCCACACGCAGGCAAACGCGGCGAAGCGCGCCGCCGACCTGCTCGCGACGGCGTCCTGCCCCGCGCTGCCGGAGGCGGTGGACGAGTGCCGCTGCCTGGGAGACTGGGTGATGCTGCCGCTTATGTGCCGACCGGAGGCGGAGCCGCTGCGCGCGCTGGCGGGCTTCGACGCGACGCAGCTTGTTGCCTGCGGCGAT
This sequence comes from Oscillospiraceae bacterium, assembly GCA_902779695.1. Taxonomy (GTDB): domain Bacteria; phylum Bacillota; class Clostridia; order Oscillospirales; family Oscillospiraceae; genus Hominicoprocola. Next base: position 8,924 of record CACZCL010000018.1, read on the forward strand.
CTGCCATGGACGGTCGCCGTACACGACGCGCTTGCGGAGGCGGAGCGCCCGGCGACGGCGGAGGAGACTTCCGCGACGGAAACCGCGGCGGACGCGGGCTTGCACGTGGACGAGGCGGCGCTTGCGTGGTCGTACCCCTACGCCGCGTCGGCGGAGCTGAGCGCGAAGCTGACAGCGACGCAGCTCAAGGGCCGCGCGTCGGACGGCGAGATCGCGGAGAACGCGAAGCTGCCGCCGCGCCTGCGGAGCCTTGCCGTTCCGCGCTTTCTCACGCCTTCGCGGGCGCTGACGGGCGCGGAGCGCGGCACCGCGATCCATCTGGTGATGGAGCATCTCGATTTTGCCTGCGGCGGCAGCGAGGACGACGTGCGCGCGCAGATCGCGGCGATGCGCGAAAAGCGGCTGCTGACGCCGGAGCAGGCGGAGGCGGCGGACGCCGCCGTCATCGCGCGCTTTTTGCGAAGCGGCGTCGCGGCGCGTATCCGCGCAAGCGGCGCCGTGTACCGGGAATACAGGTTTTCGCTTCTGCGTCCGGCGCGCGAATACGACGCGCGCGCCGCGGCGGACGATTCGGTGCTGCTGCAGGGCGTGGTGGACTGCTTTTTTGAGGAGGACGACGGCTCGCTCGTCGTGCTCGACTTCAAAACGGACCGCATCGCGCCCGGCGGGGAGGAGGCGCGCGCCGCCGTTTACCGGCCGCAGCTTGAGACCTATTCCGCCGCGCTGGAGCGCATTTTCGGCAGGCAGGTGCGCGAAAAGATCCTCTATTTCTTTGCAACCGGGGAGGCCGTGACGCTTTGACACTCTAAAGCGTGAGAAATCGTGCTTGACATTTTGACGGACCCTCTGTATAATCACTTCCACACAGCCGATCGGATGCGGCGCGGCGCCATATGGGGCTGCGCCGCTTTTCCGGGTATGGAGGGACGGATATATGATCGTTATTTTGAAGCAGGGGGCGTCGCCCGAAAAGCGCGACCAGCTCGTCGACTGGATCAAGAAGCAGGGCGTCGGCGTCGACGTTTCCGTGGGCGAGCATCAGACCGTGCTCGGGCTGGTCGGCGATACGGCGCAGATCGACGCGGAGCTGATCGAAACGCTGGACTTCGTCGATTCGGTCAAGCGCGTGACGAAAGCGGTCCGGCGCGACGGGGAGGATCTGACCGTCGGCATCGCCGGCCTCGGGCTGATCGGCGGCTCGCTCGCCAAGGCGTATCACGAGGCGGGGGCGCGGGTGCTTGCGTGGAACCGCAGCGAGAGCACGCTGGATTTCGCCATCGTCAGCGAGGCGGTGGACGACAGGCTGACGGAGGAGAACGTCGCGGGCTGCGACCTGCTGCTGCTGGCGGTCTACCCGCAGGCGAGCATCGAATTCCTCAGGCGCATGGCGCCCCATATCGGGAAAAAGCCGCTCGTCATCGACTGCTGCGGCACAAAGCGCGACGTGTGCGCGGCGTGCTTCCCGCTCTCGGAGCAGTACGGCTTTACCTTCGTCGGCGGGCATCCGATGGCGGGCACGCATTTTTCCGGCTTCGCGGCGGCGCGCGCCGATCTGTACCGCGGCGCGCCGATGGTGCTCGTCCCGCGGGACCGGGGCGATATCGCGCTGCTGGAGCGCGCGAAAAAACTGCTAAAGCCCGCCGGCTTCGGCTATTTCAGCGTGACGACGCCGGAGAATCACGACCGCATGATCGCGTTCACGTCGCAGATGGCGCACGTCGTGTCGAACGTGTTCATCAAAAGCCCGACCGCCGGCGCCCACAAGGGCTTTTCCGCCGGAAGCTACCGGGATATGACGCGCGTGGCGTGGCTCAACCCCGGGATGTGGGCGGAGCTGTTCCTGGAAAACAAGGACTACCTGCTCGACGAGATCGACGTTTTCACGGAGAATCTGGCGCAGATGCGCGCCGCGCTTGCCGCGGAGGACCGCTCGGAGCTGATCCGCCTGCTGGACGAGGGCAGGCGCCGGAAGGAAGAGGTCGACGGCGTATGAGCGCGGCGAAAAACGGGAGGAGGAGCGGATGGCGCTCTATGTGATCGGCGATCTGCACCTGTCGCTCTCGGGAGAAAAGCCGATGGACGTGTTCGGCGAGGGCTGGGCGAACCACGTCGAGCGCACGCGCGAGGCGTTTTCCCGCCTCAGCGCGGACGACGTGACCGTCCTCGCGGGGGACACCTCGTGGGGGATGTCCCTGGAGGGGGCGCTGCCGGATCTTGCCTTTCTCGATTCGCTGCCGGGGAAGAAGCTGCTGCTCAAGGGAAACCATGACTACTGGTGGGGCACGGCGTCGAAGATGAAGCGCTTTTTCACCGACCACGGCTTCACCACGTTCGACGTTCTGCACAACAACTGCTTTTTTTACGGCGGCTATGCGCTGTGCGGCACGCGGGGCTGGTTTTACGAGGAGGACGCGGCGCAGACGCACACGGGCAAGATGCTCGCGCGCGAGGCGCTGCGCCTGGAAACCTCGTTCCGCGCCTCGGAGGGAAAGCCGATCCTGTGCTTTCTGCACTACCCGCCGGTCTATCAGGGCTACCGCTGCCCGGAGCTGCTGGAGCTGATCGACCGCTGGCGCGTCGAGCGCTGCTATTACGGGCATTTGCACGGCGCGACGCACCGCCGCGCCTTCGAGGGAAAGCGCGGGTTTACCGAGTATTCGCTCATTTCCGGGGATTATCTGGGCTTCGTGCCGAAAAAAATCCTGGACTAATTGAAAATAAGGGTAGATATTTCCGAAATCCTATGTTAAAATACTATTTTGCAATGAGCAATTTCGATTTGTTCAAACGGAGGAAAAAGAAACTATGACGGTCAAAAATGTGGAAAAGCTGGAGAAGAGCAGGGTCGCCCTTGAGATCGGCGTCGACGCGGAGGAGTTTGAGGCCGCGGTCGCCAAGGCGTACTTAAAGATCCGCAGCAAGATCAGCGTCCCCGGCTTTCGCCCCGGAAAGGCGCCGCGGAAGATGGTCGAGAAGATGTATGGCCCCGAGGTGTTTTACAGCGACGCGGTGGACGAGGCGCTGCCGGGGGCATATGAGAAGGCGATCGAGAGCGAAAAGCTCGATACGATCGGCTACCCCGAGCTGGAGCTGGTGGGCGACGTGACGAAGGACGGCTTTGCCTTTAAGGCGACCGTCGCCGTCTATCCCGACGTCAAGCTCGGCAAGTACAAGGGCGTGAGCGCGCCGAAGGAAGAGGTCAAGGTCACGGCGGAGGACGTCAAGGGCCGTCTGGACGAAATGGCGGAGCGCAACGCGCGCATGGTCTCCGTGGATCGCGAGGCGAAAAAGGGCGACACCGCGGTCATCGACTTCGAGGGCTTCCTCGACGGCAAGCCCTTTGCCGGCGGGAAGGGCGAGAACCATGAGCTGGAGCTCGGCTCCGGCAGCTTCGTTCCCGGCTTTGAGGATCAGGTCATCGGCATGAAGGCGGGCGAGGAAAAGGACATCGACATCACCTTCCCCGAGGATTACCAGAAGGACCTCGCCGGCAAGGCGGTCGTGTTCAAGGTCAAGTGCAACGAGGTCAAGTTCAAGGAGCTTCCCGCGCTGGACGACGACTTTGCCAAGGACGTGTCCGAGTTCGACACGCTCAAGGAGCTCGAGGACGACATCAGGAAGAAGCTTGAGGAAGACCGGCAGAAGGCGGCCGACGTCGCGTATGAGAACGCGCTGATCGAGAAGGTCGCCGACACCATCGACTGCGAGATCCCGGAGATCCTGATCGAGCAGCAGTGCAAGCGCTTTTTGGACGAGTTCAAGTCCCGCGTCGCGGCACAGGGCATCCCGTATGACCAGTACGTGAAGATGACCGGCATGGACGAGAGCAAGTTCATGGAGGAGGGCCGCGAGCCCGCGCTGCGCCAGGTCAAGATGGATCTCGCCATCGCCCAGATCATCGAGCAGGAGAAGCTGGAGGCGACGGAGGAAGAGATCGAATCGGAGTATCAGAAGCTCTCCGGCTTCTACGGCATGGACGTCGACAAGGTCAAGAAGTATCTCGACGAGAGCGCGGTGCGCACGCAGGTGCTCAACACCAAGGCGGTCGCCGTCGTGGTGGACAACGCCAAGCCCGCCAAGGCGACGGCAAAGAAGCAGGACGCGCAGGACGAGGCGGAGGAGAAGGCGGAAAAGCCCGCCGCGAAGAAGACCGCCAAGAAGGCGGACGCGGCGGAGGACAAGGCGGAGAAGGCGGAAAAGCCCGCCGCGAAGAAGGCCGCCAAGAAAGCGGATGCGGCGGAGGACAAGGAAGAAAAGGCGGAGAAGCCCGCCGCCAAGAAGCCCGCCGCAAAGAAAACGGCAAAAAAGGCTGAATAAGCCGCAGTTCGGCTATAATATCGTTATCCGCGCGCAGCGCGGAGGCGGACAACCACAAATCTATTTTGTGGTTGTTCGCATACTTGCCGAATTTTTGAACAGGGTATGAACAAGCCACAGGAGGTAACGGATATGGCATTGATCCCGTATGTAGTGGAACAGACGAACCGCGGCGAGCGGTCGTACGATATTTTTTCCCGTCTGCTGGAGGATCGCATCATCTTCCTCGGCGAGGAGGTCACCCCCGCCACGGCGAGCCTGATCGTCGCGCAGATGCTGTTTTTGGAGGCGAAGGACCCGGACAAGGACATCCAGTTCTATATCAACAGCCCCGGCGGCAGCGTGACCGACGGGTTTGCGATCTATGACACGATGCAGTATATCAAGTGCGACGTGAGTACCATCTGCGTCGGCATGGCGGCGAGCATGGGCGCGTTTTTGATGTCCGCCGGCACGAAGGGCAAGCGCATCGCGCTGCCGAACGCCGAGATCATGATTCACCAGCCCCTCGGCGGGTATCAGGGGCAGGCGACGGACATCGAGATCCACGCCCGGCGTATGCTGGAGCTGAAGGAAAAGCTGACACGTATCCTGGCGGAGAACTGCGGCAAGGAGTACGAGACCGTGCGCGCCGACTGCGAGCGCGACAACTTTATGACCGCCGAGCAGGCGAAGGAATACGGCCTGATCGACAAGGTGATCTACAAGCGCTAATTCTGGAAAAGGTAAGGGCTAAGACCGATGAGCGATTCGAACAAGAGGACGCTGCGCTGCTCGTTCTGCGGCAAGCAGGAGCGCGAGGTACACCGTATGATCCAGGGTCCCGGCGGGGTGCGTATCTGCGACGAATGCGTGAACCTGTGCCGCGACATCCTGCAGGACGGGTACTCGGCGCGGGAGGAGCAGCCGGAGACGCTGGCGGAGCTGCCGACGCCGCGCGAGATCCATGACGTCCTCGACCAGTATATCATCGGGCAGGAGGCGGCGAAGGTCGCGCTGTCCGTGTCGGTATACAACCACTACAAACGCATCTTTTTTGGCGGCGGGGACGACGTCGAGCTGCAAAAGAGCAACATCCTCATGCTCGGGCCCACCGGCTCGGGCAAGACCCTGTTCGCGCAGACGCTTGCGCGCATCCTGAAGGTGCCGTTCGCCATCGCGGACGCGACGACGCTGACGGAGGCGGGCTACGTCGGCGACGACGTGGAGAATATCCTGCTGCGCCTGCTGCAGGCGGCGGACTACGACGTGGAGCTTGCCGAGCGCGGCATCATCTACGTCGACGAGATCGACAAGATCGCCCGCAAGAGCGAGAACACCTCCATCACGCGCGACGTTTCCGGCGAGGGCGTGCAGCAGGCGCTTTTGAAGATCGTCGAGGGGACGGTCGCCAACGTGCCGCCGCAGGGCGGGCGCAAGCACCCGCATCAGGAGTTCATCCAGATCGACACGCGCAACATTCTCTTCATCTGCGGCGGCGCCTTCGACGGCATCGACAAGATCATCGAAAACCGGCTCGACCGCAAGAGCATTGGCTTTGAGGCGGTCGTGGAGTCGAAGAAGGAGCGCGCGAGCAGCAAGCTTCTGCGCGAGGTGCAGCCGCACGACGTGCTGAAGTTCGGCATCATTCCCGAGCTGGTCGGCAGGCTGCCGGTCATCACGGCGCTCGACGCGCTGACGCGCGAAGACCTCGTGCGCATCCTGACCGAGCCGAAAAACGCGCTGGTCAAGCAGTATCAGAAGCTGTTCTACTACGACGGCGCGGAGCTGAAATTCGAGCAGGAGGCGCTGGAGGCGGTGGCGGATAAGGCGATCGCCCGCAACATCGGCGCGCGCGGCCTGCGCGCCGTGATGGAGACGGTGCTGATGCCGGTGATGTACGACCTTCCGTCCGACAAGACGATCGAGTGCGTCACCGTGACGAAGGGCTGTATCGAGGGAACGGAGAGCCCGCTTCTGACGCATCGGAACGCCGACGCGCCGGAGGCGGTGAAGGGACGCCGCGAGAGTCCCGCTATTGAGCCGCCGCATTTTGATTCGGCTTCCTGACGCGTTTTTGATAACTGAGGAGATTTTCATGGAACCTGTGACCAGAAATATACCGGCCCTCGCTCTGCGGGGGCTGGTCGTCTTTCCGCGGATGACCGCCAGCTTTGATCTGGAGCGGCTGGTTTCCATGCGCGCGCTGGAGCGCGCGATGGAGACGGACCGGGAGCTTTTTGTCGTCACGCAGACCGATCTGACCGAGGACGCGCCGCAGCAGAGCGAGCTGTATGAGGCCGGCACCCTCGTCCATGTGACGCAGGTGCTGCGCGTGAGCGACCGCATCATCCGCATCATCGTCGAGGGCAAGCAGCGCGCGAAGCTCCGCCGCCTCTGGCAGCGCGAGCCGTTCTTACAGGCGCAGATCGAGCTGATCGACGAGCAGAAGGCGGTGCGCGCGGGCGCGCGGACGGAGGCGCTGCTGCGCCAGACCTACGCGAATTTCGGGGAATACGTGGAGCTGACGCAGAACCTGACCGCGGAGATCCTCGCGACGGTGTTCGGCTGCACGGACCCGGGCTATCTTGCCGATTTTATCGCGCAGCACATCAACATCCGCTATCAGGATAAGCAGGCGATCCTGGAGGAGCTGCGCCCGCTGCCGCGCCTGCGGCGCATCAACGAGATCATGCTCCGCGAGACCGACGTGATCGCGCTGGAGCAGGAGATCGAGGGAAAGGTGCGCTCCCGCGTGGGGCGCATCCACCGGGACTTCGTCCTGCGCGAGCAGATCAAGGTACTGCAAAACGAGCTGGGCGAGGGAGACAACGGCGACGCGGAGCTGGACGAGTATCGCAGCAGGATCGTGGCGCTCAAGCTGCCGGAGGAGTCTGAAAAGAAGCTGCTCAAGGACGTCGACCGCCTGTCCAAGCAGTCCTATGCCAGCTCGGAAGCGTCGGTGCTGCGCAGCTATCTGGACACCGTGCTGGAGCTTCCGTGGAACAAGGAAACGCGGGAGCGCGCGAATCTGGAAGCGGCGCGCCGTATCCTTGAACGGGACCACTTCGGCATGGAAAAGGTCAAGGAGCGCATTTTGGAGTTCATCGCGGTGCGCGCGCTGAAGAAGGACGCGAAGGGGCAGGCGCTCTGTCTGGTCGGGCCGCCGGGCGTCGGCAAGACGTCGGTCGCGCTGTCCGTCGCCAAGGCGATGAACCGCAAGGTCGCCCGCCTTTCGCTCGGCGGCGTGCGCGACGAGGCGGACATTCGCGGGCACCGGAAAACCTACGTCGGCGCGATGCCGGGGCGCATCGTCGAGGCGATCGGGCGCAGCGGCTCCATGAATCCGCTGCTGGTGCTCGACGAGATCGACAAGCTCGGCAGCGACCACCGTGGGGACCCCGCCTCGGCGCTTCTTGAGGTGCTGGACGCGGAGCAGAACGGGGCGTTCCGCGACCACTATCTGGAGATCCCGATCGACCTCAGCCGCGTGCTGTTCATCATGACCGCCAATACGACCGATACCATTCCGCGTCCGCTGCTCGACCGTATGGAGGTCATCGAGCTGCCGAGCTATACGGACGAGGAGAAGGTGCAGATCGCGCTGCGCCATCTGCTGCCCAAGCAGAAAGCGGCGCACGGCATTTCCAAGGCGGCGCTGCGGCTGGACGCCGACGCGGTGCGCGCCGTCATCTCCGGCTATACGCGGGAGAGCGGCGTCCGCCAGTTGGAGCGGCAGCTTGCCAAGCTTTGCCGAAAGGCGGCGATGCTGTTTGCGGAAAAGGACGGAAAGCGGGTCAGCATTACAGCGGAGAATCTGACGGAATATCTGGGCGTGCCGCGTTATACGCGGGACAAGGTGCCGCAGAAGGATCTGGTCGGCGTCGTCAACGGGCTTGCGTGGACGCAGGTAGGCGGCGAGATCCTGCCGGTCGAGGTCAATGTGATGGAGGGCAGCGGCAAGCTGGAGCTGACGGGCAACCTCGGCGACGTGATGCAGGAGTCCTGCAAGGCGGCGCTTTCGTGTCTTCGCGTCCGTGCCGCGGAGCTGGGGATCGAAGCGGATTTTTACAAGACGCGGGATATCCACGTGCATTTTCCGGAGGGCGCCGTGCCGAAGGACGGGCCGTCCGCCGGCATTGCGATCACGACGGCGCTGCTCTCCGCGCTGACGGACCGCCCCGTCCGGCATGACGTCGCCATGACCGGCGAGGTGACGCTGCGCGGAAGGGTCATGCCGATCGGGGGCCTTCGCGAAAAGACGATGGCGGCGCTCCGCGCCGGCATACATACGGTCGTTCTTCCGCAGGAAAACGAGAAGGATCTGGAAGAGATCGACCCCGCCGTGCGGGAAAAGCTGCGCTTTGTGCCGGTGGAAACGGTGGACGCCGTGTTCGCGGAGGCGCTGGTGCTGCCGGAGGCGGGCGTCGGCGCGCATCTGGATTCGTTTGTGGAGCCGCCGGAGCGTATGCTGATGCCGGCGCTGCGCGTGTAAATTTTACCGAAAGGGGGCGGAGCATGGCGATCAATTTCAACCGCGCGGAGTTTGTGCTCTCCGCCGCGTCGCCGGAGCAGTTTCTCCGCGACGGGCGCAAGCAGCTTGCCTTCGCGGGGCGGTCGAACGTGGGGAAGTCGTCGGTCATCAACCGCCTGCTGAACCGCAAGAACCTTGCCCGCGTCGGCTCCTCGCCCGGGAAGACCACGCAGATCAACTATTTCCTGATCGACGGGAGCATCTATCTGGTCGATCTGCCGGGCTACGGCTACGCGAAGGTCTCCAAGGCGGAGCGGGACCGCTGGGGCCGGCTGATGGAGAACTATTTTCAGGAAAGCGGCCTGATCGACGTCGGCGTGCTGATCGTCGACGTGCGGCACAAGCCGACGGCGGACGACGTGGCGATGTGCGATTTTTTCCGTTCGGGCAGCTATCCGATGGTCGTGGTGGCAAATAAGACGGACAAGCTCAAGCGCAGCGAGCTGGAGCGCAATCTGGAGTTGATCCGCGAAACGCTGGATCTGGACGAGAGCGAGCTGCTGGTGCCGTTTTCCGCGGAGAAGGGCGACGGCAAGGAGCAGCTGCTCGGGTTGCTGCGGGCGCTTTGCGAATAAGAACTACGGGAGGGGACGGTTATGGCAAATTATCGGCGCGTTCTGCTCAAGCTCAGCGGAGAGGCTTTGGCGGGCGAGAAGAAGACCGGCTTTGATTTTCAGGTCATGGGCGCGGTGTGCGACGTGATCAAGCGCTGCGTCGACGCGGGCGTTGAGATGGGCGTCGTGATCGGCGGCGGCAATTTCTGGCGCGGCGTCAAGAACGGCGAGGGCTATATCGAGCGCACGCGGGCGGACCGGATGGGGATGCTCGCGACGGTGATGAACTGCCTCGCCGTGTGCGACGTGTTGGAACAAAAGGGCGTCGCGGCGCGGGTGATGACCGCGCTGGAGATGCCGGCGATGGGCGAGCGCTATACGCACGAGCGCGCGATGAAGCACCTGCAAAGCGGCAAGGTCGTCCTCTTCGGCGGCGGGACGGGGCACCCGTTCTTCTCGACCGACACGGGCACGGTGCTGCGCGCGGCGGAGATCGGCGCGGACGTGATCCTGCTGGCGAAGAACGTGGACGGCGTGTACAGCGCCGACCCCGCGAAGGACCCAAGCGCGGTCAGATACGACGAGATCAGCTATGACAAGGTGCTTGCCGAACGGCTGGGCGTGATGGACCTGACGGCGACGAGCCTCGCGATGGACAACAAGATCCCCGTCTACGTGTTCGCGCTCAGGGACCCGGAGAACATCCTCCGCGCGATCCGGGGCGAGAACGTCGGAACATTGGTGCACTGAAAAAGGAAGCCGCCCTTGCGGGGCGGCTTCCTTTTTCAGTCGAACAGATAGGGAACCTGGAAGATATAAACGTATCGGTAGCGCGCCATGCGCCGCAGCAGCACGCGCGAGGTCTCGTTGTGCAGGTACTGGCGGAACGGATTGAGCGTGACGAGGCTCGGCATCACGACGGTCAGATGCTGGTGCCGCTCCGTTTGCATATCCGCCTCCTCGATGTGGCGGATGAGCATATCGTCGGTGTTGCGGTATTCCGTGATCTCGTATACATAGGTGCAGTCGAGTCCGAGCGCCTCGATCTTTTCCTTCAGGCGCAGCGCCTCCGCCTCGCTTGAGCCGATGTGATACAGCTCGATCTCGCTGAAGCCCATGCCGTGCGCGCAGTTGTAGGCCTTGAGGAACGCGCGGTTCATGGAGCGGATCGGCAGGATCGCCTTGCCGGGATGCGTCGAGTGGAGCATTTTCATCGCGTCGTCCACGGTGTTGACGGTCAGCTCCTGCTCGACCTTATGATAGTGCCGGCGGATATGGAGCATCAGCTCCGTCAGCAAAAAGATGCTCAGCAGAGTGACCCACGCGCCCTCAAGGAAGCGGGTGAGGATCAGTACGATGATCGTGATCGTCGTCGCGACGATTGCGACGGCGTTGACGGCGATGCGGGGATAGACCGCCCGCTCCTTTGCCGAGCGCCAGTAGCGCAGCATACCGAGCTGGTTGAGAAAGAACGAGATGAACACGCCGCTCGTATAGAGCGGGAGCAGAGCGTGATGGTCCGCGCCGAACGCCGCGACGAGCAGGGCGGAGGCGGCGAACAGGACCGCGATGCCGTTGGAATAGTTCAGGCGGCTGCCGCGGAACACCAGACGTCGGGGCAGATATTTGTCCTCCGCCATCATCGCCATCAGGTGGGGAAGGTCGGCGAACGCCGTGTTCGCAGCAAGGCTCAGGATCGCGACCGTCATCGCCTGCACGACGTAGTACATCGCGCTGCCGTCGCCGAAGACCGCGGCGGCGAGAAGGCTGATCGTGGTCGATTCGCTGCGCGGCAGGATGCGGTACAGGCACATCAGCACGCTCACGCCGAGGAAAATCGCGCCCACAACGAACGCCATGGAGAGCAGGACGCCCTTGGCGGTCTTGCTCGACGGCTCTTTAAAGTTGGAGGTGCCGTTTGCCACCGCTTCGATGCCGGCGAGCGCCGTGCACCCAGAGGCAAAGGCGCGCAGCGTGACGAACAGCAGCGCTTCCGAGTTTTGGGAGGCGGGCGTGACGGTCGGCATCGGATAGCCGCCGGAGAACCAGCGCGCAAAGCCGGCGACAATCATCACCAGCATGGAGGCGACGAACAGATACGTCGGGATGCCGACCGCGACCGCGGCGGCTGCCCCGCAGGTGGAGCCAGGACAGCAGCAGGATAACGAGCAGTGCAATGCCTGTTTTCCAGCCGGCGAGGGAAGGGAACGCGGAGGTCACCGCCGCGGCGGCGGCGCTGGCGCTGACCGCGACGACCAGAATATAGCCGATGACAAGCGAAGCGCCCGCGACAACGCCCGGCCTTTCGCCGAGGTTGTCGAGGGCGACGGTATAGGCGCCGCCTCCCTGCGGATAGGCGTCGATCGTTTGGCGGTAGCCGATGACGAGGATGACGAGCAGCGCGACCAGCGCGCCGACGATCGGAAGGAAGTGTCCGAAGGACGCGGCGCCGAGCACGGGAAGCAGGATCAGCAGGACCTCTTCCCCCGCATAGGTGACGGTGGAGATTGTATCGTTGGAAAAAACGGGCATTCCCCAAAATACCGACAACCGCTCATTCGGAAGGTCAGAATCCTTGAGCGGCTTTCCGAGGAAGAAATTGCGGACGCGGTTTTTCATGGCGAATCCTCTCCAATATTTCACTGCCATCAGTTTATCAAGTACACAGGAAGATGTCAAGAATTTATAAAGAATCGGGAAATTGACTTTTCCGCATACAATATGGTATCATGGACAAAATCGGCTTGACCGCCGTTTCCCCGCTGCCTGCGGCGGAGAGAGGGCGGCGGTGCGCATGGAGATTCGGAGGGATGTGATATGGCGGATAACAGGCCAAGAGGCAGGGAAAAGAACGTAACCGGACCGGGAAAAGACGTTTACAAGCGCGGAGACGGCCTCGGCACCGGCCCTGTCGGCAGCGCGGACGGACACGCGGGCCGCACGGGCGGCAGCGGCGGAGGCGGCAACCGCGCGAGCGGCGGCGGGAAAAGCCCGCTTGTTGCGATCGTTCTCGCCGCGGTGCTGCTGCTCGGCGGCGGAGGCGCGGGGCTGAGCGGACTGCTCGGCGGCTCGGGCGGCTCCACGACGATCACGACGCCGAGCTCCGGCTATTCGCAGCAGACGCAGCAGACCACTACCCAGCAGAGCGGTGTCGGCTCGGCGCTGTCGGGCGGCATGAGCAGCAGCCTGAGCAGCCTGCTGGGCGGCTTCGGAAACGTTTCGACCGGCTGGACGGCGGGCAGCAACCTGGGGCGGCTCAACACCTCGGTCGCCGCGGGCGCGCGCGCCAAGCGGACCAATATCCTCGGCGGCGGCAGGGACACCGTGACCATCATGGTCTATATGTGCGGCACGGATCTTGAGTCCAAGTACGGCATGGGGACCTCCGATCTGCAGGAGATGGCGGCGGCGACGTTGAGCGGCAACGTCAATCTCATCGTGTTTACGGGCGGCTGCAAGAAGTGGCAGAACAGCATTGTGTCGAACAGCGCCAACCAGATCTACAAGGTCGAAAACGGCGGGCTGCGCAAGCTGGAGAACAACGCCGGCAGCGCGGCGATGACGGAGCCGTCCAACCTCACGAGCTTTATCCGCTACTGCGTGAAGAACTATCCCGCCAACCGCAACGCGCTGATCTTCTGGGATCACGGCGGCGGCTCTCTGAGCGGATACGGTTACGACGAGAAGAACCCGGGCGGCTCGATGTCGCTCAGCGGGATCAACAAGGCGCTCGGCGACGCGGGGACGACCTTCGATTTCATCGGGTTTGACGCCTGCCTGATGGCGACGCTGGAAAACGCGCTGATGCTCACGAGCTACGCCGATTATCTGATCGCGTCGGAGGAGACGGAGCCGGGCGTCGGCTGGTACTACACGAACTGGCTGACCAAGCTGTCGGGCAACACCTCCATGCCGACGCTGGAGATCGGAAAGAACATTGTCGACGACTTTGTCAGCGTCTGCGCGCAGAAGTGCAGGGGGCAGGAAACGACGCTCTCGGTCGTCGACCTCGCGGAATTGGAGGCGACGGTGCCGGAGGCGTTCAAGGAGTTCGCCGTCGACACCTCCGAGATGCTGCAGGGGAACGATTTCAAGCAGGTCTCCAACGCGCGCGGGCAGACGCGGGAATTCGCCTCCTCCAGCAAGATCGACCAGGTCGATCTCGTCCATCTCGCCAGCAATCTCGGCACGGAGGAGAGCAAGGCTTTGGCGGAAACGCTGCTCTCCGCGGTGAAGTACAACCAGACCTCAAGCACGGTTTCCAACGCCTACGGGCGGGCTTGACGACGAGTATACGCGCTGCATCCAGCAGTTTGCCAGCATGGGCGCCGCCGGACAGTCGGTTTCCAGCAGCGTGTCGAGCTACGCGGCGAACCCGCTCGGCGCGCTTCTCGGCGCGGTCGTGTCGACCGGCGGCAGCGTCGCCTCCGGCGACATGGTTACGCAGGTGCTGCTGAACGTGCTTGCCAGCACCATGACCGGCGGGCGCTCTCTTGACGTGGACCGCGCGTCGGCGTACCTGACGGAAAATCAGCTTGATTCCTCGCAGCTCGTCTGGACGGGCGACCAGCCGCAGATCCGGCTCAGCGAGGAGCAGTGGGGGCTTGTCAATGATCTGGCGCTGAGCGTGTTCTATGACGACGGCGCGGGCTATATCGACCTGGGGCTTGACAACGTGTTTTCCTTCACGGACGACGGCGCACTCAAGGGCGAGTACGACGGCACGTGGCTCGCGATCGACTCCCAGCCGGTCCCGTACTACCACCTGGCGGACGTCTACGACGGCGACGTGTACGCGATCACCGGCTACGTGCCCTGCCTTCTCAACGGGGAGCGCGCGGAGCTGCTGCTCACCTTCGACAACGACCATCCCTACGGCTATATCGCGGGCGCGCGCAGCGTTTACGCGGAGGGGACGACCGAAACGGTGGCGAAGAACGTGACGGAGCTGGAGCCGGGCGACGAGATCGACTTTGTCTGCGATTATTACGCCTACGACGGCACCTATCAGGACAGCTATCTCTTCGGCGACGCGTGGACGTACCGCGCGGACGCGGAAATCAGCAACGTCTATATCCACGCGGACCGCGCCAACGCGACCTATCGGTTCACCGATATCTACGGACAGAACTACTGGACGCCGGCGATCCCGTGAACGAACGAAAAAAACGCCTTGCGGTCATCAGACCGCAAGGCGTTTTTTAATCCGGCTCGCGGGGGGGGGGGGGAAGCGGCTCAGCCGCCCATGTCGATTTTGCCGGAGACCTTTGCGCCGCGGGACATGGCGAGCGTGCCGGTCTTGATGTCGCCGATGATCTGAGCGTTTTCGTTCAGCACGATATTGCCCTGCACGTTCAGATTCCCTTTGATGACGCCGGAGCAGGTGATGTTTGCGGCGCGGATGTTGCCCGCAACGGAGGAGGCTTCGTTGATCGACACATCGCCCGCGACCATCGCGTCGCCCGTCAGCGTGCAGTCGATCAGCACCAGCTCCGCCGCGGCAATGCTGCTTTGCGTGTTGGAGTGGATGGTCACCTTGCCGTCGGAAGCGATCTCACCCTTGAAATCGCCGACGATCTCCACGTCGCTGTCGGAGCGGAGCGTACCCTCCATCGAGGTGCCGGGCGCGAAATATGTGCAGTTTTCCCTGCGGACGTATTCGTGCTTTGCCTGCGGCGCGGCGGGCTGCGGAACGGGCTCCGGCTCAACGGCGGGCGCGGGCGCAGCGAAAGCGGGCGCCGCGGAGGCCGGCGTTTCAAAGGCGGGCGCGGGCGCCTCAAAGGCGGCGCGCAGATCGTCGTAATCGGGATGCGCCTCAAAGGCGGGCTCCTCGGGCACGGGGCTATTGTCGGCAGGCGCGGCGGGCGCTGCGGCAGGCGCTTCGGCGGTCGGGGAATCGCCGAGGCTCTCCAACTGGCGGAGATCCTCCTGCTCCTCGTTGTCCTCCGGCGCCTTGCCCAGGCCGAACATCTCAAACATCGCCTGGCTGAAGTTGTCTTTCTTGCTCATTTCTTTTTTCCTCTTTCCGTTGTATTGAATATCAACCGGCATTATTGTCCGGATAGCTGTACAGGACCGGCATCGTGGACGGCGTGATCGCGGCAAAGGAAAAGCCCATGCCCCGGAGCTGGTCGATCGCAGGGCCGAGCGCCGCCGGGGTCGAGGTCTTCTGCTCGCTGTCGTGGAAAAGCACGAAGCCGCGGACCTTGCCCTGCGCGCCCCGCATAACGTTCGCCGTGAGCGTGGCGGCGGGCTGGATGCGGGAGGTTGCCGCGTCCTCGCTGGAGATGTTCCAGTCGAAGGGGACGAACCCGCGCCGGATCATTTCGGACAGGATCTCCTGATAAAAAGCGCCGTCGTACCCGTTGATGCTGCCGCCGGGACAGCGGAAGACC
>CACZCL010000019.1 GCA_902779695.1 Oscillospiraceae bacterium
GACCCCCTGTGCCAAATTTGGCACAGGGTCTCCGAGGCTTCCCCGTCCATAGTTGAGATCGTGCCAAATTTGCACGAAACCTACGCAAAAACTTCTTATCTGTAGTCAAGGATAAGCGAAAGACTTCAAATTGATAACATTCTGATAACAAACCGCACCGGGGATAGCTATTATCCCTCTTCTGCGGTATGGTGTGGTGCTACCAAAGGAGGTTGATATCACATGGCAAAACGCAGGGCAAGCGGCGAGGGCAACCTCCGCAAGCGCAGCGACGGACGCGGGGAGGGGCGCTACGTCGCGGGACACGACGCAAACGGCAAGCCCATCCGCAAAAACGTCCTCGGCAAGACGCAGGCTGAGGCGAGGGCAAAGCTGAGGCTGGCAATCGAAGCCGCGGAAACCCTCGACGTCGCAAGGGCCGGAGAGTACACGGTCGAAAAATGGGTCAGAACATGGTATGAACTCTACTCCAAGCCGAACATCCGAGAAAAAACACAGGCGTATTACGAAACCTTCATCAATCGCCATATCATCCCGATCCTTGGCGGCATCAAGCTCGAAAAGCTCACCGGCCGCGATATTCAGAGGATGTATAACGAGGTGCGCGCGCACGGCCGCATCCGCACGGCGCAGAAAGACAGCAATCCCGGCATGAGCGCATCCTATGTCCGGGGGCTGCACATGATGATGCACAACTGCCTCAATCGCGCGGTGAAGGAGCGACTCATCCTCCGCAATCCGACAGAAGACTGCATCGTGCCGAAGATCGAAAAACAGGAGATGAAGATCCTCAAGCCGGAGGACATCGGCGCATATCTCAGGGAGGCCGACCGGCGCGGCGTGATGGCGATCTTCTATCTGGAGCTCTGCACGGGACTCCGCAAGGGAGAACTGACCGCACTGCTGTGGGAGGATCTCAACGTCGAGGCAAAGACCATCTACGTCAGCAAGCAGGCGGTCGGCGTCAAGGGCGGCGGCGTGAAGATCACCCGCCCCAAGACGGAGACCTCCATCCGCAGGATCGCCATCCCGCAGCAGGTGGTCGACCTCCTCACGGCGGAACACGAAAAGCATCCGGACAGCCCGTACCTGTTCACCTCGCCCGTCACCGGCAAAATGTATCACCCCGACAGCATTGTGAACCTTCATAAGAAGATCCTCAAGGGTGCGGGGCTGGAGCATATCCGCCTGCACGATTTGAGACACACGTTCGCTACCCTGGCGCTCCAGAACGGCGTGGACATCAAGACCGTGAGCGGGATGCTCGGCCACTACGACGCGGGGTTTACCCTCCGCACCTACACCCACGCCACGGACAGGATGCAGGAGCAGGCAGCCGCCACGATGGGAGCGCTGATCTCACAGGCAATGTAAGCGGCACAGCGGAAAGGACGCCGACCGGGAAACCCCGGCGGCGTCCTCTTTTGTCCAAGTGCTGATTTCCGCGACTTTTGCGTTGTGGGTCGGTTGGTGGGTCGGGGGTTGACCCACTGGCTGACCCACTCGTTTCCAGCACGTTTCTAACGAAAAAGTACCGATTCTCTCTCGAAAATCGGTACTTTTTGGAGCTGGTGGCCGGACTCGAACCGGCGACCTGCTGATTACGAATCAGCTGCTCTACCAACTGAGCTACACCAGCGAATCGTATATGCAATTTGCGGCTTCGCCAGAGTATTTCACAGAAGCCGACGATTAATATAGCACAAATTTTCGGCTGCGTCAATACATTTTTCCGGCTTTCCGGAAGATTTTTTGCCGCCCTCGATGCGGCGCGGCCTACGGCTGCAAATCGCCCGCGGCAAGGCGGAAATCGCAGCGGCGCGCGACGTCGTACGCCGCAAAGTAGCGCTCCTCCAGCGGGATCCATTTTTCAAGAAATGCGGTAAGGCGTTCCGACCCGTTTCGCTGCGTGATGCGCCGGATCTGTTCCTCCCGGTCCGCCGTCAGGAATACCCGCAGGTCGTAATACTGCCATAGCGCGCTGTGGCAGGCATACGCGCCCTCGATGAGCGCGACGGGCGCGCCTCCGACGGCTTTGACCTCGGAGGAGAGTTGCATGGCGCCGCAGTCGAAGGGATGGAAAACGGCTTTCTTGCCCGCGCGCAGAGGCAAAAGCACCTCCTCCAGAAAGCGTTCGTGATCCACGTTTTCCCCCGGCGCGGCATAGCGTTCCGGCGTCCGCTGCTCCGGGCGGAGGAAAAAGTCGTCCAGATGCACGACGTCCCAGCCGAAGCGCGCGGCAAGTCCGTTTGCCAACGTGGTCTTGCCGGAAGCGCAGCGCCCGTCCAGGGCAACCAGCACCGGAGATCGGTCGCGGGCGAGGTCTTGGATGTCGGTAAGCACTTCGTCGAGCGCAGCGATGTCATTCATGTCGGTTCTCCTTTCTGCCGGACGGGGAGGGGAAGCCCGCCGCGCGGTTTTTTGCCGCGCGGCGGGCTTTTTCAGATGCTTCGCGCGCTGCCGCGAGCCACGGCGGCCGCGCCGTCGCCCGAAAAATCAGGCGAGGATGTTCTTGAGCACGATGCTCTTGGTATGCGTCATCTCGTTGAAGGTGGACAGCACGCCCTCCGTGCCGATGCCGGAGTGCTTGTAGCCGCCGAACGGCATCTCGAAGCTGCGGAAGAAGCTGGCGCCGTTGATGACCGCGCCGCCGCATTCCAGCGCGTTCGCGACCCGCGCGGCGGTCTTCATGTTCTCGGAGAACACGCAGCCGCAGAGGCCGAACTTCGAGGCGTTGGCGATCTCGATCGCCTCCTCTTCGGTTTCAAAGGCGATGACGGGGACGACCGGCCCGAAGATCTCCATGTCCTTCGCCACGTCCGCGGTCTTGGGGACGCTGCCGATCACGGTGGGATCGTAGAACGCGCCGTTCCGCTTGCCGCCGAGCAGGATCTTGCCGCCCTGCTCGACGGTCAGGTTCACCTGCTTTTCGACCTTGATCGCCGCCGCCTCGCTGATCAGGCAGCCCATCTGCGCCTCGTCCGTGGCGGGATCGGCGCGGTTGATCTTGCTGATCTTTTCGATCGCCTTCCTTGTGAACTCCTCCACGCGGGACTTGTGGACGAGGAAACGCTTCGAGGCGCAGCAGACCTGCCCGGTGTTGTACATACGGCCCCAGATCAGCTCGTCCGTGGCGAGGTCGACGTCCGCGTCCTCCATGACGATGAACGCGTCGTTGCCGCCCAGCTCCAGCGCGACGTGCGTCAGATTCTTCGCGCAATGGCCCGCGGTCTCGATGCCGACCTCCGTGGAGCCGGTCAGCGTCACGAGATGCACGTCGGGATTGGTGGTCAGCGCCGTGCCGACGTCGCCGCCGCGCCCGGTCACGATCTCGATCGCGCCCGGCGTCACGCCTGCTTCCTGCATCAGGTGCGAGAGCTTGCAGAGCGTCAGCGGGTTGTCCGTGGACGGCTTGACGATGCAGGCGTTGCCCGTCAGCAGCGCCGGAGCGACCTTCTGGTCAAACAGGTCGCAGGGGAAGTTGAACGGGATGACCGCGACGACGACGCCCAGCGGCTCCTTCTTTACGATCAGCACCGTGCTGTCCTGTCCGGGCTCCATCCCCTCGGGAATGGTCTGGCCGTAGAAATGCTTCGCGCGCTCGGAAAACGCCTTGAACGCAATGGGAATGTTGCCGATCTCGGCGCGCGCCTCGCTGATGCACTTGCCGGTCTCGTTGGACAGCGTCCGCGCGAGATCCTCCTTGTCGCGCTCCACGAGGGCGATGAATTTGTACATGATCTCCACCCGCTCGTGGACGGGGACCTTCGCCCACTCCTTCTGCGCGGCCTTCGCGCATTGGACCGCCTTCGCCACGTCCTCCGCGGTCGCGGCGGGCACGGTGTCGACGAGCTTGCCGGTGGCGGGATTGATGACGTCGATGCTCGCGCCGTTCGACGCGTCGACCGCCTTGCCGCCGATCAACATTTTCATGCAGGGTTCCTCCTTTTGTTTGGAATCAATTTATCGCTGCGCCGTGGTCAGGCGTAAAACGCGGTGAAGCTGAGCATCAGGCCGCCGCAGGTGTTCTCGCCGTCACGCTCGAAGCCGTACTCGCCGAAGGTGAATTCGCAGAGGAACGGCACGTCGCCCGCCGCAGCCTTGAGCTGCTCCGCGACCTCGCCGATCCGGTCGCCGATGCCGGCGCGCCTGCCGCCGCAGTGGACGAGATGGAACGCCGCGGGCTTGCCCGGCAGCTTCGCGATCAGTGCCTTGAGCGTCTCACCCGTGGAGCCGATCAGCTCGTCGACCGTCGCCTCCATGCGGATCACGACCGTCTTTTCGGACAGCACGTTGCCGATGTTCATCGAGCCGTCCGGATTGCCGCCCATCGGGTGGCGGATCGCGATCAGCTTGCCGAGGCGGTCCTTGATGCCGAGCGGGGAGGTGATGGTCGTCACCAGCAGATTGCCGCCCGTGACCGCCTCCTTGTCGAGATTGCGCCACTTCGCGTACTTCTCCGTGGCGGGCACGCCGTCGATCTCGGCGAGCACGCGCTCGCCGCCGAGCTTCGTGATGACGCCGAAGTCCTCCGTCTCGCGGTAAGCGCCCGTGAACAGGTTCGCCATTTTGGGCCCGCCCCAGAAGAACGCGGCGACGCAGCCGTCGGCAAAGCACTTGCCGTCCGCGTAGAGCAGCCACTTGCCCTCGATGGAGTTGTCCGCCGCGCTGCCGCCGAAGAAGGGCTTGCGCCCGATCACCTTCGTGATGCCCTCCAGATATTTTTCCTCCTCCGCGGGGGACGCCGCCATATAGAAGTAGTCGGGCGGGCAGTCCTTGCCGGCGGCGCCCAGCGCCGCTTTTGCCAGCGCCTCGCCCTTGGAGATGGAGCAGCCGTCCTTTGCCTCCGCGGCGACGCCGACCGTCAGGTCGGGATCGGCAAAGGCAAGGATGCCCACGAAGGGCTTGTCGCCGCCGATGTAGCCCGCCGGAGTGATCACGCCGGTAAAGCTGGTGTTGCCGAACAGGGGCACGCCGGTGAGCACCTCACCGATTGCCGCCAGTACGTCGGGTATGTTGTAGTCGCAGCTGGCGTATACGAACGCCGCTTTCAGATCGGCAGCCTTGACTGCGGCGGCGGCTTCTTTTCCTGCCGCTTTGGGATCCGAATTTGTGCTTGAACCAACAAAAGCCTTGAACATCGCGAAACTCCTTCCTGCCAACCGGCATCGTAGTATTTCGGGAAAACCCTTGGTTATTATCGCACTGTTTTTTGCCTAATGCAAGATTTTTTTGACAGGGTTGCACAAAAATAGAAGCCTTTGCCGCCGCTTGCGGCGGCGGAAGCGCGTCGTGCAAGGCGTTCGAATCTGCCTTAGGCAATGTGCATAAATTTGAACGGACAAAACTATCCATTTTGACGGCTTTCACATGAGGGGTATTTGTGTTAAGGTTAAAAGAACGAAAACGGCACGGATGGGAACGGAATGGACGAAACGAGTAAAAACGATACGCGGGACGAAAAGCGGCACGGCGTTTCCGCGCGGAAGCTCGCCGCGATCGGAGCGGGCCTCCTGCTGCTTTTGCACCTTGCGCTCGTCGGCAACGCAATGCGCATCGTCCGCGCGGAGCGGGCCGGCGCCGCTGCGTTGGAGCGCTGCTGGCAGCTCCAATGGTGTCTTGCGGGCGTCACCGCTGCGGCTCTCGTGCTGTGGTGCGGGGCGCTGTTTGTGCTGCTGCTCGATCCGCTGGGGCGCTGCGCCGAGCGGGTGCGGCGCTCGGAGGAGCTGCCTGCGGACCGGGGGCTTGCCGAGTTTCGCCGCCTGGCGTACGCCTACAACGGGCTGCTGCGCCGCAGGCAGGCGGCGGAGACCGTTTTGCACCGGCAGAACCGGACCGACGCGCTGACCGGGCTTTCAAACCGGCTGGCGTTTGAAACCTACGTCGCGGAGCTTGCCGCCGAGCAGCCGCACACGCCGGTCACGGTTTTTTCGCTCGACGTCAACGGCCTGAAGGAGACGAACGACCGCGAGGGACACGTGTCCGGCGACGCCCTGCTGCGAAACTGCGCGGCGTGTATCGTCGCGGCGTTCGGCGATAACGGCGTCGACCGGCGCTGCTTCCGCTTCGGCGGCGACGAGTTCGCCGCGTTTTGGGTGGGCGTTCCGGTCTCGGAGGTCGCGGGCACGATCGAACGCTTTGAGCGGGAGCAGGCCGAGCGCAGCGTCAGCGTCTCCGTCGGCTATGCGCACACGGAGGATCTGAGCGGGACGACGGTGACCGCTCTGTACGAGGAAGCGGACAAGCATATGTACGACAACAAGGCGGAGTTCCACCGGCAGCAGGCGCAGGAGGTCCTGGACTGGCTCAAGCTGCTGAACTGAGCGCGGCGGGAACGCACGGAAACGGCAAAGGAACGCCGGCGGGGAAGACCCTGCCGGCGTTTTCCGCGTTCGTTTCGCGCCGATTTATATTGAATTCTCGCCGCGCTTGCATTACAATATAAAAATAGAAATTCCGCGCGCCGGAGCTCCGGCGCCAAAGAAGGTGGGAACGCTATGGAATGGACCATGACACTCGACGCGCCGGGCAAGGTCTGCCTGATGCAGGGAAACGAGGCGGTCGTTCGCGGCGCGGTGGAGGCGGGGATCAATTTCGCCGCCTCCTATCCCGGCTCGCCCTCGTCGCAGATCCTCGGCATGCTGGGCAAGATCGCGAGGGAGCGGGGCTTTTACGCGCAGTGGGCGACAAATGAGGTCTGCGCGTTGGAGGCGTGCATCGGCACGTCGCTTGCCAACGCGCGCTCAATCTGCATCGTCAAGCAAAACGGGCTTTTGTGCACGGCGGACGCGCTGCACTGCGGGGCGCAGCACGGCGTCAAGGGCGGGCTGGTCATCGTGACGAGCGACGATCCCAGCGCCCACTCCAGCACGAACGAGTTCGACTCCCGCTTTATGGCGATGTCCGCGGACCTGCCGATGCTGGAGCCGACCACCATGCAGGAGGCGAAGGACATGGTGCCCTACGCCTTCGAGCTTTCGGAAAAATACCGGCAGATGGTGCTGCTGCGGCTGACGACCCGCGTTTGCCACGGACGCAGCAACGTGACGCTGGGACCGCTGCCGGAGGCGCCGCACCCGCTCAAGGCGGTGGGCGAGTGGGACAGGCTGGTGTGCGTGAGCTATCGGCACACGCCGATGCTGGAAACGCTCGACAGCCTGCAGGAGGCGTTCGAGGAATGTCCCTATAACCGCTACGCGGGGCCGGAGGCGCCGAAAAAGCTGATCGTCGCGGGCGGCACCGGACGGCTGTACGCGGAGGAGGCGCTGCACCGGCTGGACGCCGGCGGTGAGGTGGGGCTTTTGTCGCTTGCCTCGCTCTGGCCGCTGCCGGAGAAGCTGATCGCGCGCTATCTTCGCGGCGCGGAGGAGGTGCTGATCCTGGAGGAGGTCGACCCCTTCCTGGAGCGGAACCTGCAGGCGATCGCCGGAAAGCACGGCTTTTCCATCCGCTTTGCCGGGCGGGGCGACGGGGCGCTGCCGCGCGTCGGCGAGCTGACGCCCGAGCTGGTGCTCGCCGCCGTGGCGGGACTGGCGGGGAAGACGCCGCCCGCGCGAAAGCGCGGCGCGGAGGAGCCGCTTTTGGAGCGCGAGCTCAATTTCTGCGCCGGATGTCCGCACCGGGCGACCTTCCACCTGCTGCGCCGCGTGCTGCGGCGGGAGAAGAACCCGGGCATCGTCGTGGGCGACATCGGCTGCTACATCATGTCCAGCCAGGAGGCGGGGCACTACGCCTATCAGGCGTGCAACTGCATGGGCTCGGGCATCAATCTGGCGGAGGGGCTGGGGCAGCTGACCGCCTACGGACTGGACCAGAAGGTCGTGACCATGTGCGGCGACTCGACGTTCTACCACTCCATTCTGCCGGGGCTTGTCAACGCGCGCTATCACGACTCCAATATGCTGCTGATGGTGCTGGACAACTCCGCCACCGCCATGACCGGCTTCCAGCCGCATCCCGGCACCGGCGTCACCGCGATGGGGGACAATGTGGCGCCGATGGAGATCCGACCGATCTGCGAGGCGATGGGCTGCAAGGTCGCGGAGGCGGACCCCTTCGACGTGGACGCCACGGAGGCGCTGATGGCGCGGCTGCTGCAGGAGCCGGGGCTCAAGGTGCTGATCC
Source organism: Oscillospiraceae bacterium (assembly GCA_902779695.1). GTDB lineage: Bacteria > Bacillota > Clostridia > Oscillospirales > Oscillospiraceae > Hominicoprocola. Next base: position 8,125 of record CACZCL010000019.1, read on the forward strand.
TGCGCCAGCCCTGCGCCACGCTCAAGAGCAAGCAGGGACGCGCCAAGGTCCGCGTGCGGGTGGATCAGGACAAGTGCTTCGGCGACGGCTGCGGCTGCGACAAGTTCTGCTCCCGCGTATGGGGCTGCCCCGGCAACAGCTGGGATTTCACGAAGAACAAAGCGGTGATCGACCCGGTCAGCTGCGTGGGCTGCGGCGTGTGCGCAAAGCTCTGCCCCGCGGGCGCGATCGTGGTGGAAGGCGGTGACGAGGCATGAAGCAATTAAAGTGCGATCCTCTGAACATCGTGATCTGCGGCATCGGCGGGCAGGGCAACGTCCTCGCCTCCGAGGTGGTTGGCAGCACGATGACGGAGCTGGGCTTCCGCGTCTCCATCGGGGAGACCTACGGCGCGTCGCAGCGCGGCGGCTCGGTGATGAGCCATGTGCGCGTTTCCGCCGCGCGGGAGCTGGGCGTGCTGATCCCAGAGGGCGAGGCGCATTTCATCATCGGCTTCGAGCCGCTGGAAACGCTGCGCATCGCGCGGCGCTACGCCGGAGAGGAGACCCTTGTGGTCTACGATCCCAGACCGGTCTACCCGCAGGGCGTGCTGCGCGGCGCGCAGGCGTATCCCAATATGGACGCGCTGCGCGCGGAGATCCGCTCGCTTTCCGCGTCGGCGCGGGAGATCCCGGCGGCGGACATCGCGCTGCGCTGCGGGGACGCGCGCGCGGCGAACATCGCGCTGCTGGGGGCGTTCAGCCGCCTGAGCGGCGCGCCGCTGGACAGGGAGGACCTTTCCGCCGTGCTCAGGCAGCGCTTCCGGGGCGCCGTGCTGGAGATGAACGAAAAGGTGTTCGCGCTGGGCTGCGAGGCGATGGATGCGGAAGGAGGCGCGCAATGACGGAGAAAACGATCACGGTCCGCCTGCGCCATCCGGAGAGCGACGCGGTACTGACGGCGGCGCTTCCCGCCGACACGCGCTTCGAGGCGCTGAACGCCCTTTTGTACGAGCATGACTTCGTCTTTGCCCAGAAGCCCGGCTATGCGTTCCTGATCGCCGGGCATCTCTGCTCGGCGCGGCACCGCCTGTCGGACTATCTGCCGGACGGCGCGGACGAGCTGGACATTCAGATCTTCGGCACGCCGCAGATCATGGTATAGGAGGTCGGGGAAAATGCTCAGTACCTATGCGTTGGATTCCCAGGTCCTGCAAAAGGGCCTTTGCACGAACTGCGGCGCCTGCCAGGGACTGTGTCCCTATTGGGACTCGCACCGCGGGCGCACGCTCTGCTATTATGACTGCGAGCGCGCGGACGGCCGCTGCCAGCGGTTCTGCCCGCGTATGCCGACGGACCTCGGCGCGCTGGCGCGCAAGGCGTTCCCGGGAGAGACGATCCTGCCCGAGCTGGGGCCGTTCCGCGCCCTGTACCTTGCGCGGGCGGCGGACGCGTCGCTGCGCGCCGGGGCGCAGCACGGCGGCGTGGTCACCGCGCTGACGGAGCTTGCGCTGCGGGAGGGCCTGATCGACGGGGCGCTGCTCACCCGCGCACAGGGAACGCTGGAGCCGTCGGGCGTGGTGGTCACCGAGGCGGCGGAGGCGCGCTCCTGCTCGGGCAGCAGCTTTCAGATCCCGCCGTCCCTCGCCGCGCTCAACCGCGCGCTGCGGGAGGACAGGCTGCACAGCCTCGGCGTCGTGGGGACGCCGTGCAAGACGCTCGCCGTATACAAGATGCGCTGCGATCCGCTGCCGGAAAACGACAACCACGCCGGGAACATCAAGCTCGTCATCGGCCTTTTCTGCGGCTGGGGCATGGACTGGGACGGCATGGAGGCGCTGACGGGGCGCTATGCCGCCTCCGGCGCCGCCCACGTGGATATCCTGCCGAGCAAATACCACTCGCTGGAATTCGCGCTGGGCGACGGCGCGGGGACCGTCGTCCCGGTGGATCTGGACGAGGTGCTGCCGCTGGTGCGGCCCGCCTGCCGCGCCTGCGCGGACATGACCGCGGAGTTTGCCGACCTGTCCGTGGGCGGCGCGCGCAGCGCGGACGGCTGGGAGACGGACAAGCATTGGAACCAGATCATCGTGCGCAGCAGGACGGGCGAGGAGCTGCTGGAGCTGGCGCGCTCGCGCGGCGTATTGGAGTTCCGGGACCCGCCCGACACGGCGCTCGACAAGCTTAAACAGGCGTCGCTGGGAAAGAAGCGCACCGCCGTGCGGACGCTGCGCGCGCTCTGCGGCGGCCTGGGCTACCTTGCGCCGAGCGCCGGCGCGCTGCCGGACTGTGACTGATCCGCCCCGCGCGGAGAGAGAAGGAGGAAGAGAACTATGATCCGATTCGGGACCGGCGGGTGGCGCGCCATCATCGCCGACGAGTTTACCAAGGAGAATATCCGCCTGCTGACGGCGGGGCTTTGCCGCCTGATGGAGAAGGAGGGGCTGGCGGGCGCGACGGTCTGCGTGGGCTACGACCGGCGCTTTCTTGCCAAGGAGTCCGCGCATTGGGTGGCGGAGGTGCTGGTGGGCAGCGGCTTTCGCGTCGTGATGATCAACCGCTCCTCGCCGACGCCGCTCATCATGTTCACGGTCAAAACGCGCGGGCTGCCCTACGGCATGATGGTGACGGCGAGCCACAACCCCGCGATCTACAACGGGATCAAGGTGTTCACCGCCGGCGGGCGCGACGCGGACGAGACCGTGACGGGCAGGATCGAGGCGGAGATCGCGCAGCTTACCCCCGCGGACGTGCGCAGCGTCGATTATGACGAGGCGGTGGCGCGCGGGCTGGTGAGCGAGGAAAATCCGGCGAACCAGTATATCGACAGCATTCTTTCCATGGTGAACACGGACGCCATCAAGGCGGCGCAGCTCAAGATCGCCCTCGACCCGATGTACGGCGTGAGCGAAACGAGCCTCAAGACCGTGTTGATGACCTGCCGCTGCGACGTTTCCGTGATCCACGACCGGCACGATACGCTCTTCGGCGGCAAGCTGCCCGCGCCGAACGCCACGACGCTGATCCCGCTGTCCCATTTCGTGACGGACAACCACTGCAACCTCGGCATTGCCACCGACGGAGACGCCGACCGGCTGGGCGTGATCGACGAGCAGGGAAACTTTGTCCATCCCAACGCGCTGTTGACGCTGCTGTACTACTATCTGGTCAAATACCGCGGCTGGACAGGCCCCTGCGTGCGCAACAACTCCACCACGCACCTGCTCGACCGCGTCGCGGCTGGGCTGGGGCAGACCTGCTACGAGGTGCCGGTGGGCTTCAAATACGTCTCGGCAAAAATGGCGGAGACCGACGCCGTGATCGGCGGCGAAAGCTCCGGCGGGCTCACCGTGCGCGGGCACATCTCCGGCAAGGACGGCATCTACGCCGCGTCGCTGCTGGCGGAGATGCTGGCGGTGACCGGCAAGCCGCTCTCCGCGCTCTACCGGGAGATCACGGAGCAGTACGGGGAGCTGGTGTACCTCGAAGCGGATTTCACCATGTCGCAGGCGCGCAAGGACGAGCTGCGCGCGCAGATCTACGAGGGGACGCTCTGCCCCGACTTCGGCAGGGAGATCGAGCGCGTTGCCCGCGGCGACGGCTGCAAGGTCTACTTTGCGGACGGAAGCTGGGTGATCTGCCGCTTCTCCGGCACGGAGCCGCTGCTGCGCATGGCCGCGGAGGCGGAGACGCGGGAGGCGGCGCAGAGCAGCATCGACGCGTGGCGCGCGCTGCTGGCGCTGTAAGCGCTTTGGCGCGTATCGTGCATAGGACGGCGGTATGATGAAGAAGTGGGCCTTTCGGGTCAATGCGGGCAATATCGCGCTGATCCTGTTGGGAACGGCGCTCAATCTGCTGGGCGGCTGGCTGGCGGGACGCCTTTTCCTGCCCTTCTGGCTGGACTCCGTGGGGACCTTCATTTCCGCGGTGCTGCTCGGCCCGATCGCGGGCGCGCTCTCCGGCGGGCTTACCAACCTGATCGCCGAGCTGTATGACCCGGGACAGATATGGTTCTCGATCGTGAGCGTCGGCGGCGGCATCGCGGTGGGCGTGTTTTTCCCGCGCGAGCGGAAGATCGAGTCCTTTTCGGTGATCGCGACGGCGCTGTTCGCCGGCTTTTTGATGACGGTGCTCTCCACGCCGCTCAACATGTATTTCAACGGCGGCTACGTGGGGCATCCGTGGGGCGACGCGCTGGTGGATATGCTGGAGGAGTCCATCAGCCCGAAGACCGTGCGCTGCGTCGCGGGCGGGCTTCTGGTGAATATCCCGGACAAGGCGCTGTGCATCCTCATCGCCACGAGCATTCTCTATTGCGTCCGCAGGCACAGGGCAAGCGCGGACAGAAAGAGGACGGAGGCGCTGAGCGTGCTGCTGACGGCGGCCGCGGCGTCGGTGCTGCTGGCGGCGAACGCGGAGGCGTCCGATTTCGGCTCGGAATACGCCGCGCGGCTTTACGGGCGGGACGACGGGCTTATTTCTTCCGAGGTCAACGCCGTCGCGCAGACCGCGGAGGGCTATCTCTGGGTGGGCTCCTATTCCGGGCTTTACCGCTACGACGGCGTGCGGTTTGAGCAGATGATGCTCGACGAGCGGATCAACAGCGTGATCTGCCTCTATCAGGACGCCGCCGGCGACCTGTGGATCGGCACCAACGACAACGGCGTCGTCCGCTACGATCCGGAAACGGGCGGGATGTGGTTCTATACCGTTGCCGACGGGCTTGCGGCGGATTCCATCCGCGGTATCTGCGCGGACGATCGCGGCAACATCTACGTGAGCACCGTGTCGGAGCTTTGCCGCATCGACGCGTCCGGCGCGATCCGCGCTTTCAGCGAATACCCGCAGCTCAGCAGCGTGTACGGGCTGAGCTATCTGGGGGACGGACGGGTCGCCGGCGTGAGCGCGGGCGGCATCCTGTTTGTCCTGAAGGACGGGCAGCTTGCTTTTTCCGCAAGGCACGATAACCCGGAGCTTTCTTACACCTCGATGGCATTCGACGGCAATCGCGGGGTGCTGGTCGGCACCTCGGAAAACGAGTTGAAACGCTTTCACGTCTCGGAGGACGGAGCGCTGCACGCGGAGCTGACCTTTACCATCCCGGAGCTCAACGATATCAGCAACATCCGTTACGCGCCGGAGGAGAACGGGTATTTTGTTCTGGCGAGCAGCGGCTTTGCCTTTGTCGACCGGAATCTCGACGCGGAGATCCTGACACGGGACGACTTCGGCAGCGCGATCTCGGACGTGATCGTCGACTATCAGGACAATATCTGGTTTACCTCCAGCAAGCAGGGCGTGATGAAGCTCTCCCGAAACCCGTTTGTGGATATTTTCCGCAAGGGGGAGATGGAGCCGGCGGTCGTCAACGCGCTTTTGACGGACGGCAAGCTGCTGTATATCGGCACGGACACCGGGCTGAGCATCCTGAATACCGCGACTTGGCGCGAGGTGCACAACAGCATCACGGCACTGCTTGCGGGGGAGCGGGTGCGCCATCTGATGAAGGACAGCCGCGGCAATCTCTGGGTCAGCACATACGGCAGGCACGGCCTGGTCCGCGTCGCGCCGGACGGGAGCATGAAGGTGTTCGACAACGTCGACGAGGGGATGCTCGGCAGCCGGTTCCGCTTTACCCTGGAGCTGATGGACGGCACGATCCTTGCCGCCTCAACCGACGGGCTCAATTTTATCTGGGGCGGCAAGGTGCGCTCCGTCATGGGAACGGCGGAGGGCTTGAGGCTTCCGAAGATCCTGTGCGCCGTGGAATGCTCCGACGGCTCGATCCTTGCCGGTTCCGACGGCGACGGGGTCTATAAGCTCAGGGCCGGACAGGTCGTCGGGCACGTCGACGCGGAGGCGGGGCTCCAGTCCATGATCGTGATGCGCATCGTGCCGTGCGGCGGCGGCTATATCTATGTGACGAGCAACGGGCTTTACTATCAGGGCGCGGACACGGTGAACGATCCGGTGCGCCGGATCAAATCGTTTCCGTATCCGAACGATTACGCCGTCCACCTGACGGAGGACGGCAGGGCGTGGGTCACCTCCAGCGCGGGCGTCTACGTGCTCGACGCGGAGGAGCTGGTGCGCGACGAGGGAGCCGGCTATATCCTGCTCAACCACACCAGGGGCTTTGATACGACGCTGACGTCCAACGCTTGGAACGCGTTGGACGGCGACGAGCTGTATCTGTGCTGCACGGACGGCGTGCGCCGCGTCAATACCGCAAGCTTTAATGATTTGAACGGGGATTACAGCATCGTGATCTCCTCGCTGACCGACGAGGGGGACGAGGTCGAATTCCGGGACGGCGCGTACCAGATCCCGTCCGGGCGCGGGCGTATCGCGATCATGCCCGCGGTGCTGAATTACGCGGTATCTAATCCGCTGATCTCCGTGGAGCTGGACGGCGTTTCGCATACCGAAACCGTCATGCATCAGGACGGGCTGGAGCCGCTGCATCTTACGACGCTGCCGTACGGCGACTATCTGCTGCGCGTTCGCATCCTCGACGAGCTGACGGGGGAGACGAAGAAGGAAGCGGCGTTCCCCCTGCACAAGGACGCGGAGCTGTATGAGCGCACCTTCTACCGCGTGTATCTCATGCTTGTCAGCGCCATGCTGGTCGCCTTCCTCGCGTGGATGATCGCCAAGATGGGCAATATGGCGGTCATCAACCGGCAGTACGACCAGATCCGCGAGGCAAAGGAGGAGGCGGAGTACGCCAATCAGGCGAAGTCCCGCTTCCTTGCGAATATGTCCCACGAGATCCGCACCCCGATCAACGCGGTGCTCGGCATGGACGAGATGATCCTGCGCGAGAGCAGCTTTTTTTTGAATGATACGGCGACCACCGAGATCTACACCGCGGGCAACACGCTCCTCTCGCTCATCAACGACATTCTGGATTCCTCCAAGATCGAGTCCGGCAAGATGGAGATCGTGCCGGTGGAGTATGAGCTGGCCACGCTGGTGCGGGACCTCTATAATATGATCTCCCAGCGCGCGCAGGCGAAGGATCTCAAGCTGGAGCTTTCGGTGGACGAAACGCTGCCGCGCGTGCTGCTCGGCGATGATGTGCGCGTGCGGCAGGTCATTACCAACGTGCTGACGAACGCGGTAAAATATACGCCCGCCGGCACCGTCTGGTTCCGCGTGGGCGGCGCGGCGGACGGAGAGGACGTGATCCTCCACGTCGAGGTGGAGGATACCGGCATCGGCATCAAGGAGGAGGACCTGCCCAAGCTCTTTGAGGCGTATCAGCGCATCGAGGAGAGCAGGAACCGGAACATCGAGGGCACGGGCCTTGGCTTGAATATCACGATCCAGCTTCTTGCCATGATGGGCAGTAAGCTGGAGGTGGAGAGCGTATACGGAAAGGGATCGAAGTTTTTCTTCGATCTGCGCCAGCGGATCGTGGACCGGACGCCGATCGGCGATTTTGCCGAGAGCATGAAGTCGCCCGGGGAGCACTACCACCACGAGGGCGCGTTCATCGCGCCGGACGCGCAGGTGCTCGTCGTGGACGACAACGCCATGAACCGCAAGGTGTTTCGCAGCCTTCTGAAGATCACGCAGATCCAAATCAGCGAGGCGGAGGGCGGCGCCCAGGCGCTTGCGCTGGCGGAGGGCAAGCGCTTCGACATGGTGTTCATGGACCACATGATGCCGGATATGGACGGCGTGGAGACCATGCAGCGGATGCGGAAGCTCGCCGGATACGACGAGGTGCCGATCTTCGTGCTCACCGCCAACGCCGTGACGGGCGCGAAGGAGCAGTATCTGGACGCCGGCTTTGACGGCTTTATCTCCAAGCCAATCGTCTCGGACAAGTTGGAGCAGGCGCTGCGCGAAACGCTGCCGCTGGAGCTGCTCAAGCCCTTCGAGGGCGCCCCTGCGGACACGGGCGGCGGCGCGGCGGCGCCGGAGGATCTGCCGTCGGTCGACGGGCTGGACTGGAACTATGCGTGGCTGCACCTGCCGGAGCGGGAGCTGCTGGAGGGCACGGTGCGCGAGTTTCGCGACGTGCTTGCCGTGCAGGCGGACAAGCTGGACGGTATGTGGCGCGCCGTCGCCGCGTCGCCGGAGGACGGGGAGGCGCTCGCCGCCTACCGCATCCAGGTGCACGGCATGAAGAGCGCGGCGGCGACCATCGGCATCGTGCCGCTTGCCGGCATGGCGAAGCTGCTGGAATTTGCCGCGCGGGACGGCGACACGGAGACGATGGCAAAGCTGCACGGCGTATTCCTCACGGAGTGGCGCTCCTACGAGGAAAAGCTGGCGGGCGTCTTCGGCGGCGGACCGGCGGAGGCGGACGAGGAGAAGGAACCGGCGGACACGGATAACAGTTCAGAGGATGGGAAAGACCAGGAAACCGGAGATAAGGAGACCGGGAACCAGGAAGCCGGAGAAAAGAAAGCCGGGGGAAATGGATCCGGAGACCAGGAGACCGGAGAAAAGGAAGCCGGGGGAAATGGATCTGGAGATCAGGAGACTGGAGAAACTGGATCCGGAGGACAGGGAAGCGGAGAAAATGCTTCCGGAGAACAGGAAGCCGGAAAAGATGAATCCGCAGGCCAGGAAGCCGGAAAAGATGAATCCGGGGACCAGAAAGCCGGAAAAGATGAATCCGGGGACCAGGAAGCCGGGAAAGATGAATCCGGGGACCAGGTAACCGGAAAAGATGGAAGCGGAGAAAAGGAATCCCGTGAAAACGGATCCGGCAAGGAGGCTTCCGGCGGGAAATCCGGAGACGGAGAGGACCGGGAGGACAAAGAAGGGGAGAGCGGACAGGACAAGACGGCTGGATCCGGGGAAGACGGAAAAAAAGACCCTTCCGGGGATCCGGGTTCAGGGGAAGCAGGCAGTAAGCAGGATGAAGGGACTGACCGGGCTGTAACCGGAGATAAAGGAAACTCTGGAGACCAGGACAAGACAGGGAAGGAAGCTGTACCGGAGAATAGCGGGCAGGCCGGAGCGGACCCGGCAGCCGGAAAGAATGCCCAGACTCCTGCTCCGGAGGGCAATGCGGGAGCCGCGGAGGGAAGTACCCTGCAGTCTCCCGCCGCTGTTGAAGCAGCAGAAGAATGGATGACTGCCTCTGAGTTCAGACGGGCATACAGCAGTGTCTCCCTCGGTGCGGGGGCACTGGGGGCCTCTACTCTCTCAGGCGCGAAGATCGTAAGTAAAGAAAGCGAGATCGATTATGAAGATCTAGGGATCGGAGCAGAGGGAAATGGCCATATCAACCACACCACCCCGATCAATGTCCGCGATCAGCAGGGGAATGACTATACGGGTATCTGCGTTGTCCCGGACGACCGGGGCTGGCCGAAGGGAACAGTCCTGCCCGATGTCAGGAGAGTCACCGATGCCGTGATGATCAAGCTCTATTATTACACAATGTTAGACAGCTACGGCGAAGACCTGGCCAGGTCCAAGGGCTTTGGCAATACGAGGAAAACAGCGGTCGCTGCCTGCCACGAAGCCATGTCCATGCGGTATGCGGAGCTGGCCGGGATCGAGTATGACAGGCCGAATCTGAGCAGCGGATTCCGCTCTCTCGTGTCCGCATACCGGTCCGGAGTCTCTTCAAAACCAGTACCGGACCAGGACAGGGTCTTTGTCTATATCAGCGGCAGGACCCAGAGCAGCGGGCACTGGATGCAGGCCTATGTCTTTGGAAGGATGGAAGAGGAGGAAGAGGAAAAGCCTTCCAGCATCACCCTGATCAAGACGACCTCGGACCCTGATATGCGCAATTCCTACAGCGAGTATTACTGCCTCCATGAGACAGCGTCAGGAGGGACAGTGGACTTCCGCATGTACGAAGACAAGGCATGTACGAAACGCGTTCATGTGTATACAGGCCCGACGATGACGGTGGAGATCGATCCGATCCAGGTCGGGCACAACGGAAAGAGCGGCCTCTGGAACCAGAGCATTTTTTACTGTGCTCCCGGAACATATTATCTTAAAGAGGTGAACACCCCGAAAGGGTATCAGACCAGAACGGAGCCCTTTGGCCCGTTTACACTGGCAGAAGGCAGAGGAATAACCATCAAGGCTGAGAATACACCCCGGTATGCGCAGGCAGGGATCCTTAAAAAGGACGCAAAGAGCGGAAAAGTCCTTGCGGGAGCGAAATTCGGCTTTTATTCCGACCTGGAGGATGCCCGCAATGAGGCTGATCCCGAAGGTGTCTTTACTACAGGAAGCGACGGCAGATCGAACCTGATCGATGTTCTGGCGGGAAAGACGTATTATGTCCGCGAGCTGAGCGCACCGGAGGGATACAAGCCCATCAGCGGGGTCAAGGCACTGACAGTGGCAGGCAGCGTCACACAGACAGTATGGACAGAAATAACCAATACTGCGGATGAGCCGGAAACGGGCAAGGTGCAGGTGCGTAAGAAACCGGCAGACTCCGGAGCAACCGGAAGTCCCTACAGTCTGGCGGGAGCAGAGTATACCCTCTATGACAAGGACGGAAAAAACGCAGGAACGCTCAAGACCGGTGAGAACGGCATCTCCAACGTGCTGACAGTCCCCTGCGGGAACTACACTCTGAAAGAGACTTTTCCGTCTCCGGGCTTTGACCTGGACACGAAAACCTATAACGTCACGGTCAGGGCGGACGAGATCAATCTGTTGGAATCTTCCGAACCTCCGAAAAAGGGAACTGTTCAGGTGAATAAGAAATCTTCGAACCCCAAAGCCACTGAAAGCCCCTACAGCCTGGCAGGAGCAGTGTACACGCTCTATGACAAGGACGGAAAGAGCGCGGGAACACTCAAAACTGGTGAGGACGGCACCTCCAATGTGCTGACAGTCCTCTGCGGAAGCTATACACTGGCAGAGACAAGTCCGTCACCCGGCTTCCAGGTGGAAGCTAAAGTCCATAATGTCACGGTCAAAGCGGATAAACTCACCGTGGTGGAATCTTCTGAAACTCCGGAAAAAGGGACCGTTCAGGTAAAAAAGAGCACGGAGGATCCCGGGGCTGTGGGCGACCTTTACAGCCTGGCCGGTGCGGAATATACGCTCTATGACAAGAACGGAGAGAGCGTCGGAACACTCAGGACCGGAAAAGACGGCACTTCCAACGTGCTGACAGTCCTCTGCGGGAGTTATACGCTGAAAGAGACCTCCGCGCCCTCCGGATTTGAGCTGGATACGAAAACCCATAATGTCACAGTCAGGCCAGTCCTGAACTCCGTAGTGGAGTCTTCGGAGAGGCCTAAAAAGGGGAAGATCACTGTCCGCAAAGTGTCCTCGGAGGAAAAGGAGAAAAAAGAAACCGACACTATGCCGGTGGCAGGAGCTGTTTACAGCCTGTATACCACAGAGGAAGATGCCCGGGAAGGAACAGGAGAGACCGGGACATTTGTGATCCGGGAGGACGGCTCCTCCGATACTCTGGAAGTGCTGGCAGGCAGGACTTATTATATCAGGGAGGCGAAAACTCCGGAAGGATACCTGCCTGATGAGAAGATCTACAGGGCGGAGGTCACTTCCTTTACGGAAACAGTGACGATCGAGAGCGAAGACCGCCTGATCTTCGGCGGAGTCAAAGTATCCAAGCTGGACCGGGAGACCGGAAAAGGCGCACCGCTCGGAGGAGGATCTCTGTCAGGCGCGGTTTTCAAGATCTGGAATGACGGGGACAGGTCTGTCTATGCGGACGGGAAAAAGATTCTGCCGGACGGACTTGCCATGACTCTGACTACAGATGAGACCGGGACTGTACAGACCGGGGCGCGGGCTCTCTCCTATGGGAATTACAGGATCGAAGAGGCTTCTGCCCCGGAAGGATATATGCTGTCAGAGGGAGAAGCCCTGCGATTCGCGATCAGGGAAGATAACACACTGGTAGACCTGACGGGGAGCGAAGACACTTCCATTAAAGACCAGGTCATCAGAGGAGATTTCTCCCTCAGAAAGATCAACGGATACACACAGAAACGCATGGCAGGCGTCACCTTTGAAGTGACGGCGTTCGATCGTGAGGGGAATCAGCTGGAAAGCCATCGGTTTACGACTGATGCGAACGGAAACTATGAGAGCACGGCAGAATGGTTCAATGCACAGAAAAAGGAGGAAGAGACAGACCGTCTGTGGTTTGGTATCGATACGGAACCTGATGATTCCATGGGAGCACTCCCCTACGGGGATTATCTGATCACGGAGATCGAAGGGGAAAACAACCGTGGAATGAAAATGTTTTCTGACCAT